>CAYXGT010000011.1:25314-45081 GCA_964464635.1 uncultured Pirellulales bacterium
CGTCAGGGAAAAGCATGAGAGGGTGCTTAAGGGAGCCGAGGAAGCTAAAAAGATTATGCTTGGAGAACCTGTTGACTCTTGGGCAATGGAACTCAAGGAAATCAGAAAAGAGGGATTGAGTGAGTATTTTCTTTATACGATTGAGGGAACCGAGACAATTGAGACCGGCTGGTCGAAAAGACTGATTAGCTTCGATGTTGACGAGGTGCCGGTCATTAATCTTTATAAATTCGAGCAGGAGCGTTACGGCGATTCTGTTGTGCGGTTTCTAAGTTTCGCAAACGACAAAAAACACAAGTTAGGCGATACACCGATACCGGGTGGAATGCTGAAGGTTTACCGCGGCGTCGATGCGGCAGGACATCTTTCATATACGGGCCAATCCGATTTCAAGTATATACCTGTTGATGAAGAAGTTGAGCTGAATCTCGGTCCTGTTGCAGATGTTGTGGTTGAGCCGAAACTGGTGGATTTCAAAACGGAAAATTATGAGTATGAAAGTCCCGGCAGGAATATCTCCGGCTGGGACGAGGTTCGCACATATACTATCGAAGTACGCAACACGCGGGTTATATCAGCCAAGGTTGAGATTAAAAGAAACTTTCCGACACAATACTTGGACATCTCGAAAAAAGGCGATTTCGACAACTTCGAGAAAGAAGATTTGGATACGGTCAAGTTTACTGTCGAGCTCAAACCGGAAACAAAAAAGACATTTGAGTATACTGTGAGGACATATCACGGCTCAAGAGAGCAGGACTGGAAACAGTAAGTGCATCGGTAAAAATTAGATTTGTAAGGATTTGAAGGCGAATTCGACTTCAGCGTCCTATATTATTGTTGGTTTCCAGAGGGCTATCGCGGGCTCGAAAAAATATTTTTCGAGCCCGCGATTTTTGTTCGGTTTCTGTTAGGGTTTTTCGGCCGGTTTTGCCGATACAAGTATCTGCAGAAAGGATTGGCAATTTCAAATTAGCTCGAAAGGTTTTTCGATGAAACGGTACGAAGAAGATTTTAGTAATATTCCTTTATGCAGGTTCGGCCCGGGCGGTGATTTTGTCAGCTACTGGCCGAAGGGCAGCGGCGAGAGCTATCCGGAATCTTACGAAAATAAACTTACGAAAATCATTGAGCGTTTGAGCCGAATCATTTCGGGCGTCATCCAAAGCCGGCCTGATGTACAGGTCAGTTTCACCGGTACAGAGGCAAGCATTTTGCAAAAAAAGCAGAACGAAAGGACGATAATTGCAAAACCTAAAATCAAAAAACAATCTCACTCCGCGACAGATTCAGCTTCTCTGTCTGATAAAGAGGTTTCAGGACAACAACTTTTATTTGCCGACGATTGGGGAGCTGGCGAGCGAGCTGGGCATAAGCCGAAGCACAACGTTCGAACACATCGAAGAGCTTCGAAAAAAAGGCTATCTTTCAAATGGCACAGGCAGAGCTCGCTCTTTGGAACTGAGCTCAAAAGCGCATAAGCTGCCGGCTCTTTCAGCAACAGAACTGTCAAATCTTACAATCCAAAAATCGGATGGTATCACTCTTGCGGGCAGGGTCGCTGCGGGACTGCCGATTGAGGCAATCGAAAATAAAGAGAGTTTGTCCATTGAGAGCTGTTTTGGAAATACAGATGAAATATTTGCACTCGAAGTTCAGGGCGACAGTATGACAGGCGACAGGATATCCGACGGCGACTACGTGATTTGCCGCAAGAGCAACTCCGCCGACGATGGCCAGCTCGTGGTGGCGATAGTTGACGGAGAAAATGCAACGCTCAAGAGGTTCTATAAGGAAAAAGACAAAGTCAGGTTACAGCCGGCCAATGACGAGTATCAGCCAATCTATTCGGAGAATTGCCGGATTGAAGCCGTGGTAACAGGGCTGGTAAGAAAATTGTGATTTTTTGAAAATGCGACAGCAGGTAACGAAGTAACTGCTCAGGATGCATAATGCTGCTCGGAGATTGACCCGGATTCCCTGAGCATTTTTAGCCAGTCTCTCCAGGCTTTTTTGTAAATTTCACTCGATACCAAAAAACCATCGTTATGACTGCCGTAAATTTCGACGAATTTTTTTGGCTCATTAGCAGTTTTGTACAACTCCCTGCCGAACTCGAAAGGCACAAGGTCATCGGTGCTGCTGTGAACTACCATAACGGGACAGTTTACATTTTTTATATAATCGATTGTCTGGTAGCCGAACCTCGCGAACCATTTCACCGGCATATATGGATAGAACTTTTTCCCGATATCGACATACGAGGTAAAGGCACTTTCAACAACAAGGGCATTGGGGCTGACAGAGGCTGCGAGATTTGCAGCGATAGACGCACCGAGGGACCTGCCGAATATGATTATGTCATCAGATGATATTTTTTTATCATTAGTGAGCCAGTGATATGCGGCCTGTGCATCAAGATATGTTCCCTGCTCAGTGGGTGTCCCCTGACTTTGTCCGTAGCCTCGATAATCAAAGATGAAACAGTTAACGCCCAGCTCATACAAGATATTTATTGTATCGAGCCGGTGCATAATATTGCCGCCGTTACCGTGACAGAACAGTACCGTTGTTTTCGCATTCTGTGCGGGGATATACCAGGCAGAAAGGGTCAATCCGTCAGAGGTAATAAATGTAACCTCTTCGTAATCCAAATCCAGCTCTTCGGGTGTATAAAGGACCTGCCTGACAGGCTTATACAAAAAGGTAGGCTGCATAAAATAGAGCGACCAGCCCAAAACAGAATATGCAACTACGAGGACCACAATAATTTGAATAAAAACAAGCATAAATCAGCACCCTTTACTTCAAGGCTGCATTTTATTGTTGAAATCAAACCTCAAAGACAATAAGCTCGTATAGACAGAAACGCATTTTAATTTTCTTTAAGAAATATGGCAAGAGTCAATTTTACATGATGTAAAAGCTTGAGCCGTACGGTTTAAAAAAATGACAAAAAGAAAAAGGACAAAAACGGTCAGCGTGGGGGATATAAAGATTGGTTCATCGCAGCCGATAGTTATCCAGTCAATGACAAAGGTTGCGACAACCGACATAGAGCGATGCGTAAATCAAATAAAAGCTCTCGCCAAAGCCGGCGCCAGGCTTGTTCGTCTCGCAGTTCCGAGACGTGCCGATACCGCGGCGTTCGCGAAGATTGTGCAAAGAGTGAAAATTCCTTTAATAGCAGATGTGCATTTTAGCGTCGAAAGAGCCCTTGAGGCGATCGAGGCCGGAGCGGCAAAGATACGGCTTAACCCGGGCAACATAAAAAGCAGGGACGGCATAAACCGGATAATAGACTCCGCCAAAATGCATAAAACCGCGATACGAATAGGCGTTAATGAGGCGAGCATCAGAGATTTAAGAAAGGCTGACGTCAAAGAAACAAAACGAGCAGCTTTAATATTAACGGAGATGAAAAAGTACGTGAGGCTGTTCGAGAAGCGAGGCTTCGAGCAATTAGTATTGAGCGCTAAAAGCAGGGATTGCTTAAGGACAATCGAAATCAACCGCCGAATTGCCGAGGATTATGATTATCCTATTCATATCGGCTTGACACATTCGGGACTGCCCCAGGATTCTCAGATACCTTCGGCTATTGCTATAGGGACACTGTTAACAAAGGGTATTGGTGACACCATAAGAGTAAGTGCGGCAGGCGACCCTGTAAAAGAGGTTGAGATTGCAAAAAAAATTCTCAGCTCGCTTGGTTTGTATAAGGATTCGAAACCCGAACTGATAGTGTGCCCGACATGCGGAAGAGCTGAAATTGACGTAATCAAATTAGCAGGTAAGGTCAAGAAGATTGCCTCAAGATTCAATAAACCGGTGCGTATAGCTGTTATGGGCTGTATAGTTAACGGCCCGGGCGAGGCGGCGGATGCCGACTTAGCCGTATGCGGAGGTAAAGAAAAAGGCTATATTTATCGGCACGGCCGAAAGATAGCTACTGCAAGTGAAAGCGATCTCATAGCTGTATTAGAAAAAGAGCTTCACAAGCTCTAAGAGACAAATAAATTGTCAGTCCTTATTACCTCCGGAAGAACTTACAGTGTTTCGCCTGTTAAATGAAACATGCTGCTTATTATTTGTTCTACTTTTAATAAAGTCTTCGAATCTTCCGAAAATCATTTTCCCTGCAGAAGTCTGCAATGAGCTTGTGACCGCGATAAGCAATTCCCTGCCGATTTTATCCCGTGCACCTTCGACAACAATCATAGTGCCGTCATCAAGATAACCGATTCCCTGCTCGGCTTCCTCACCGACTTTTATGATTTTTACCTGCATAGTTTCGCCGGGCAGGACAACTGTCTTGAGTGAATTGGCGAGGTCATTTATATTAACCACATCGACCTCACGAACCTGGGCAACCTTGCTCAGGTTATAATCTGTGGTAGCCAGACGGCCGTTACAATTTTTTGTAAATACAACCAGCTTCTGGTCAACGCCCTTGACATCCTCAAGGTCAGGAACAGGCGTATCATCAATTTCTACATCTATTGACGTGGTCTCCTGCATTCTTTTGATGATGTCAAGACCTCTTCTGCCGCGATTTCTTTTGAGCTTGTCGGCCGAATCGGCGATTAACTGCAGCTCATTGAGCACAAAACGCGGTATGACTAAGGGAGCGTCAAACAATTTGCTCTGGCAGAGGTCGGCAATTCTCCCATCAATCACAGCAGAGGTATCAAGAACGAGCGGGCGGGCACCCTTTGTCTGCTTTGCAAATTCCACGTAAGGGATAACAAAACGGACATCATCCTTTGTTCTAATAACAACACTTATGACAAGGTAACAGATGCAAATTCCTATCATCCACTTAATTGAAGCGACCGCCTCTTTTTCCAATCCAATACTATATGAATCATTTATCATATTTACAATAGGCGCCAGCACGGCACTGAAGATTAAACCGACCAACAAACCGAAAAACACACCCGCCAAAGCGCCAAGTTTTTTCTTCGGGGTGAATACATCAAGGGCAAAAACAAATAAGCCCATACCGATGCCGCTCCAGATAACAGCCCAGAAATTAACAGTCTCTTCTGGAACATATAAGGCCTTGGATTGAGCAAAAAAGAATAAAACGCCTAAAATTACAACAATAAAGATACACCTGAACAGCCAAAGTAACATAATTATAAACCTCCAAAAAATATAATTATAATAAAGATATCAATCATTCCAGCGGCCGTAGCCAACACTACCAAACGAATTATTAAAACAACATACATCCCTTCTATAAAAAATGTTCAAAGACAATACTACTATATTCGGCTAAGAAGTGCCGAATTGCTTAAACCATCCTGTAATCTTTTTAAGCAATTATGCAAATCATTTCATTTTGTCTAAAAGCTCTTTGCGAGCCTGGACTCGAATTTTTGCATTTTCGTAGTTTCTTTTCTCCTCAGCCGTTTTAGGCAATAACGGCCCGGCAGGGGTTGGTTTTTTGTTTTTGTCGAGCGCTACAAAGGTCAGGTATGCCGTCATAGCCTCAGTTTTACTGCCGCTTACAGGGTCCTCTTTTATAATATGGACGCAGACTTCCATCGATGTTCGTCCGACATAATTGACACAGGCTTTCAAAATTACATGGTCTCCGATATAAATCGGCTCTTTAAAGCTTATCGAATCAATACCTGCAGTAACTGCTTCTGTTGCACAGTGTTTTTGAGCTGACATTGAGGCCACGATGTCAATCCAGGAAACAATAATACCTCCAAAAGCTGTGCCGTACTGATTTGCATGCTGAGGCATAACAATGTATCTTGACTCAACTTTACTTGCCGACGGCTCTTTTGGGGCTTTTTCCTTCATTCTTCCTGACTCTTTATAAAAGTATTTTTTCTTTTGTAATACAGCATTCTTCAAACTAAACGCTTATATGACATAGCACAGCGAGTGCCCAGAGCAAATCACTTTTATTTACAATTTTTGTTTCGTATTTTTCATTAATAGGTATCAGGTGTACATTTTCATCTGTCATCCTTATAAGCTTGCAGGTAACACCTATCTGATTTTTAACATGCACAACACCTATTTGTCCCTGGGCCGCATGCACTGAAGGGCTTAAGATAATAATATCACCGTCATTTACTCTGGGTGACATACTATCACCATCGACTCTCAATGCGAAGCTGTCATTAAATAGCTGATGAATCTGCTCACACTGGATAAATTCAACTATATCATCTGATTTAATTGAGCTTATTTGAACAAGGTTAGCCTCTGATTTTTTCAGGCCGTCAATCACTGCTTCTGCCTGCAAGTCGACAGATATTGTTCCATCTGCAAAGCCAATAATTTTTTTACCTGTATATTTCTTAACCAGCTCGTCGAGCTCAGTAACAGCCTGCTTCGATTCTGGAATTATTTGCTCCTGCCAAAAGTGAACAAGACCAGCTGCTGTCCTTCCGATTACCGGAATCCAGTCAGGTCGGTCTTTTTTTAACGCCTTTGGGGATTGACTTAGGTTCTTTTCAATACCCTTTTTCTGGCTCAGAATATCAATAAAAGCGGATATTGGTTCAGTGAGTTCAGGACTGCTTGCTAAAATGGCATCTATTTTACGCATAAGTGTATAATTGTATGGCTCTTTCTGATTATTTACACTTGTTTTTAAGCTATTATCAGCCTTTTTACCTTTCAGAAGCCATTCCAAATCAGTACCTGTTAAATCGCAGATTTTAAGCATTATTTCAATCGGTGGAATCCTATTATTTTCATAATAGTTGTATGTAGAAGGACTTATGCCTATAGAATGAGCAAATTTGCTCTTTCCTCTTTTTCCGGCAAATCGCTCGCGAACCAATTTTATCCGCTCAATTATCGCATTATAGTCTGAATTGCTCATAATATTACACAATAGTAGAATTTTTTATTGCATATATTCGCATATGCGTTATAAATGTTTACAATTAAAAAACTTTAATTCGTATTTTAGTTACAAAAACAAATTAAGTCAATTAAAAGGAGAGAAAATAAATGTCGCAAAATGAAAACGATGTTAAAAAGGAAAAAACAAAAAACACAGAACAGATGCATGAAAAAGAGAAAAGAAGTGCAAGTGAGAAAATTGATTTTTTACTTGAATTGAACAGTTTAGAGGGAGCACTGCTGCGGCAATTGAAGAGAGACCTTAAAGAAAGACAGGTTATTTGATTTGCTTTTATAGCGGTGAGCCGGAAAAACAATCCGAATCCCCGCTAACAGAATAAAGATAAAAAATTTATAAATTATAAATTCGACCGTTAAGACGGTTCAGCTTGATTTGCAAGAATCCTCTATCTATCAACCGATGTAATTTTAGTTTGATATATTAGCATCCAGATTTTATAACATTCTGTACAATTACCCACATATGACAGTTATAACGAACCGATGAAACAACGATAAAAAAAGAAAAAAAGTTGGAGGAAATAAAATGGCAAAGCTAATACGAATAGCTGTTATTTTAATAGCGATGTTTCTACTTTCCGGCTGTGAGACAAAAACAGAAGAAAAAAAGCTGTCCGAGTTCATCGAGCAGCACATAAAGAGAGTCGAGCCGCTTGAAATACAATACGAACAGGCTTACTGGGAGGGAGCAACAACCGGCAATAAAGAGGCCTTCGAACAACAAAGCGAACTGGAACTGAAAATGCGCCGAATCTATCAAAACACAGATGAGTTTGCACTTCTGAAATCACTAAAGCAATCAGGGCGTGTAAAAGATGCCAAACTAATCCGCCAGCTTGATAAGCTGTATTACGCCTATCTGAAAAACCAGATAGAGGGCAATTTACTAAAAAGGATAGTCGAGCTCGATAACGAGATAAGGAATACATACAACAATTATCGCGGCTCAATAGAAGGCCAAAAGGTTGCTATGAGCGAAATCTACACAATAATGACCACCGAAAAAGACAGTCGAAAAAGGGAGCTTGCCTGGAGGGCGAGTAAAGAAGTGGGTAATGTGATTTTCGACGACCTGATTCAACTCGTCAGGCTGAGAAACGAGGCTGCTCGCAGCATCGGTTTTGATAATTACCATACGCTCAGCATAGTTACAGGTGAACAGAGTATCGAGCAGTTAGACCAGATTTTCGACGAGCTCGATGAGCTGACCGCTGAGCCTTTTGCACAAATGAAGGCAGAGCTGGATAAGATTCTGGCGGACAGTTACGGGATTGAGGTAAGCGAGTTTCGGCCTTGGCATTATCATGACCCGTTTTTCCAAAGAAGCCCGCTTGTCTATGAGCTTAATCTCGACGATTATTACGCAAAGGCAGATGTAAAACAAATAGCCCGGAGATATTATGCAGGAGTCGCCCTATCGGCAGACGACATACTTGCCCGCAGTGATTTGTACGACCGTGAAGGTAAATATCCTCATGCGTTCGGCCAGGCGATGGACCGTCACGGCAATGCCCGCGTTTTGTGTAATCTTCAAAATACCGAAAGATGGATGGAGACAATACTGCACGAATTAGGGCACGCACTTTACAGCAAATATCACGACCAAAATGAGCCGTATTTGCTAAGAGAGCCTGCGCATAGTTTTACTACCGAGGCAGTCGCGATGTTTTTCGGGCGCCTGAGCAGAAATGCTAACTGGATGAAGGAGATGCTGGAACTGACAGAGCAGCAGCGTAATGAAATTAACGAGGTCAGCAGAAAATATTTACAATTCCAACAGATACTTTTCGCCCGGTGGGTATTAGTTATGTATAACTTCGAGAAGCAGCTTTACGCCAATCCGGAACAGGACCTGAATAGTTTATGGTGGGACCTTGTTGAGAAATATCAGCTCGTGAAACGCCCGCCTGGGCCGGTGGATTCCGGCTGGGCGTCAAAACTTCATTTTGCAACCGCACCGTGCTACTATCATAACTATATGCTCGGCGAGCTCTTAGCCAGCCAATGGCACCATTATTTAGTGCATAATATTTTTAGGCTGGGTTCTGACGAAAGCGTAAGCTATGTCGGCGATAAAAGGATAGGTAAGTATTTCAGAGAAGAGGTCTTAGAGCCGGGTGCAGTATATCACTGGGATGAGATGATAAGACGCTCGACCGGTGAGAAGTTAAATCCCAAATACTTTGTTAATCAATTTGTAGAGCACAAATAACATTTCATTCTTAAAATAAGAAAGCGAAGCGGCTGCTTAACGTCGCTTCGCCTTTTAATTTTCACTAAGTACTCAGGCTTACATTTAGTTTACGACTATCAATTACAGAGCCTCTCAGCGATTTCTGAGCGCATAAAAAAACAGGGCTGGGTTGCGGAGGGAGGAGACAACGAGATTTCCCAGCCCCGTTGACTTTTCTCTAATTACTCACTTTCATTATACGACATTTATTAAAAGCCAGCCCTCAGGATTTCCCTGATTTCGGCGGTATAAATACCTGATTACAACCCACATACCTAAAAACTAAGGGCTGGGTTGCGGAGGGAGGGAGGAGGAGACACCCAGCCCTTTTGATAACATACATGATAATACTAAAAAATTGCGGGCCTGTCCACACATTTTGGCAAAAAATATTAAATTTCCAAATAAAAAATAAAAGATAAGTCCTAACTTAAAGTCGCTTTACACAGCGCCGTTTGAGAAAAATCGCTGTTATGAGGGACATAGAGGAGCATAAATCTCAGCCGTTGATACCGTCATAATCCATCAGAACCAAAAAATCAATAATATCCACCCTTCGCCAGGCAGAACATAAAGCCGCATTGGGAACGAAGAATATAGCGAACAGAATAAAGTTTCCAGCGAAAAATTTAAATAAATTTTAATTTTTTACCCCCAAATCACAAGGCTTGCTTTATACCAAATATTAGAAGGTCATTATTGACTAATCTGCCGTCATAAACTATCCTGACCTGCTGTAAATCATTGTCCTGACAGAAAATTACGAAAAAAACGAAGTTTAGATTTTTGAAAGAATCCACAATGCTGAAAAGAACACATAATTGCGGCCAGATGCGTCTCGAAGACGACGGGGTAAAAGTAATCCTGGCAGGATGGGTCAAGTCATACAGGGACCACGGCAACCTGGTTTTTTTCGACCTTCGCGACAGATATGGTATCACACAACTGGTATTTGACCCTGAAAGCCAGCCTGATGCCCACAAACTTGCAAGAAATGTCCGCTGCGAGTGGGTAATCGCCGCTGAAGGCACCGTTCGTCCGAGAGGAAAGGGCCTTGAGAATCCTAAACTTCCTACGGGCCAGATCGAGGTAATCGTAATCAAGCTCGAAATCCTCAACCAGACGGCGACGCCGCCTTTCGAAATCGATGATGCCGATAAAATAAGCGAAGAGCTTCGGCTCAAATATCGCTATATTGACCTGCGAAGGCCGAAGATGCAGAAAAACCTAAAGATAAAACACCAGGTCGCAAAAATCACAAGAGATTACTTCGACGAAATCGGCTTCTGGGAGATTGAGACGCCGATGCTGGCAAAGAGCACACCCGAGGGTGCGAGGGATTTTCTCGTTCCGAGCCGGCTGGTCAAAAATGCCTTTTACGCCCTGCCTCAATCGCCGCAGCTTTTCAAACAAATCCTTATGGTCAGCGGCGTCGATAAATATTTCCAGATTGTACGCTGCTTCCGTGACGAAGACCCAAGAGCCGACAGGCAGGCTGAGTTCACTCAAATCGACGTCGAAGCGAGCTTCGTCGATGTGGACGATATCATAAACATAAACTCACAGCTTGTTGCCAGAATCTTCAAAGAAATCCTCGGTATTGATGTTGCCATTCCCATCAAAAGGCTGAGTTATAAAGAGGCTATGGAGGACTACGGCATTGACCGGCCTGACCTACGATTCGGTATGAAATTAAAAGATGTATCCGATATCGTAAAAAATAGCAGCTTCAAGGTCTTTGCCTCGGCAATCGAGGCTGGCGGCGTTGTCAAGGGCCTGTGCACACCATCGACACTGCCGGATGGAGCACAAATCCTTACAAGAAACTACGTCGAAAAAAACCTTACGGAATTTATTGCAGATTACGGCGCAAAAGGATTAGCCTGGCTGAAAGTTACAGCAAAGGACGGTAAACTGACCTGTACAAGCAGTATTGCAAAATTTTTCTCTGAAGAACAAATTAATGCACTAATCGAGTGCTTTGAAGCAAAAGAAAACGACCTGCTGCTTTTTGTCGCAGATACCAGGAAAAATGCCAACAAAGCACTTGCTCCTTTAAGAAGCAGGCTCGGCAAAGAGCTAAAGCTCTATGACTCAAAAAGTTTCGAGTTCGTCTGGATAGTCGATTTTCCTCTTTTCGAATGGAACGAAAATGAAAAACGCTACGACTCACTGCATCACCCTTTTACGGCACCTGTTGAAGAGGATATTGCGAAACTGGACACTGACCCTGCAAACATCAGGTCGCAGGCTTACGATATTGTCGTCAACGGCTCAGAAATCGGAGGCGGAAGCATTCGTATTCACAACCCGAAAGTACAGCAAAAAGTCTTTGACCTGCTGAACATCTCAAAAAAGCAGGCTGAGGAACGCTTTGGTTTCTTTCTCAAAGCACTAAAATATGGAGCCCCTCCTCACGGCGGGATAGCTTTCGGACTCGACCGAATCATTATGCTGCTGACAGGAACAGACAACATCAGAGACGTCATTGCTTTCCCGAAAACTCAAAAAGGACAGTGCCTTCTCACCAATGCACCCAGCGAGGTCGATATAAAACAGCTCGAAGAGCTCAACCTCAGGACCCAAAAACACTCTCACAAAATCGAACAAGATAGCAATGAATAAAAAAATTGTTTCAGAAAAAATCGAGAAAGGGCTTAGAGCGGCAGGCAAAATTTACCGCAGAATTATTGTTTTTTTGCATCTTTCGCCGCTGTCGCTTGCAGAGAAATGCAGAATAGCTTTCGGTGCCGCTGTCATTTTAATCCTCGGCCTGGCCCTTATTATCCCCTATGTCTGGATGGGCAAGCTCACAACGCAAAGCTACCTCGACTCTGAAAGATCAAGGACCGAATCACTGCTTTCCCGAAGGCATTTTCAGATGGAAAAAGCAGGCGAAGGTCAGCTTCCCGCACTCGACAGCACGGGCGCGCCCATTGCTCCCAACGACCTCGACATCCGCTGGCTGCGATTTGAAAGCGATAAAGAAGATGTGCTCGAAGAACTTACACCAACTCAGAAAAAACTCGTCAATGACCTCATATCCGATGAGCACAGCGAGCATAAACTTGTACTACAGAAAGAGGACGGCACCATTTACAGCAACTACGCTCGCATTTTCAAGGCAACGGACAGCTGCATCAGCTGCCATAATCCTCAGGGCTCGGCAAGGGCTTTTACGCGTAACCAGATGATAGGGGTCGCCGTCAGTAAAAGGCCTCTTACAAGCGATTTCGGCAAAACCGTTTTTCTAAACCGATTTTGGATAATTATTGCAGGGCTCATCGCCGGTGCAGGCGCTATCATCGCCTTCTATGTTATCACGCAGCGTGTAATATTAAGCCCTATTCGCCAGCTAAGGGCCATCGCAAACAACGTTGCCGAGGGAAACCTCGACATCAGAAGCTCAATCAAGACACGTGACGAATACCAGAAACTCGCCGATGCCTTTAACCACATGCTCGATGCCCTGCAAAAAAGCCAGGAAAAACTCCGACAGGCAAACAAACAGCTCGACGCAAAAATTGCAGAACTTTCCGAACGAAACATAGAGCTGTTCAAAGCCAACAAAGTCAAGGGCGAATTTGTCGCAAACGTTTCTCACGAGCTGAGAACACCGCTGAACTCAATACTCGGATTTGCACAAATCCTCAGGGAAAAACCGGCTTTATTAAAAAAAGAGAAAGGCCAAAGATACGCCGAGCATATCATCACCAGCGGAAAAAGCCTGCTTAATATGATTAACGACCTGCTTAATCTGGCGAAAACAGAAGCAGGGAAAATGGAACTCAGAATCGAAAAAACATCTGTCCGCAAGCTTTGTGAGGATATCGCTGCCGGTTTTTTTGAAATGGCGAAAGAGAAAAAAATCAAGGTAAAACTCTCAACTGATGACGACATACCAGCGGTTATAACAGATGCGGGCAAGGTTCGACAGATACTCTACAATTTTATGAGCAACGCCATAAAATTCACGTCCGCAAGAGGAAGAATTGAGATAAACGCCTTTATGCGTGACGAGAATACAGTTCGGCTGGCGGTAACCGACACCGGCTGCGGCATCTCGGAAGCCGATAAAGGAAAAATCTTCGACGAATTCCAACAGGTTGACGGTTCAATTACCCGCCAGGCTGCCGGCAGCGGCCTGGGGCTGACCATCAGCAAGGAATTGGCAAACCTTATTTCCGCATCAATCGGTGTTGACAGCAAGCTCAACCAGGGCTCGACATTCTGGCTCGATATACCCTTAGCTATCGAAAAAAACAAAGATAAGAAAGAAAAAGATAAGTAACATTTTGGCTTCGCTAAATCCAGCCTGGATAAGTTTGACGTACCCGGATATGAAGTTATAATAGTCTGTTGTTTTTAACCGCTAAGAAAATCAGCAGCCCGGAAATACGAACGCAGATTAAAAATCAAAGGCAGAAAAATGAAAAAAAAGTTCATCAGAGCCATTTTCCCGGGGACATTTGACCCTATAACAAACGGCCATCTCGACGTAATCGAGCGAGGCTGCAAGCTCTTTGACGAGCTCATCATTGCAGTCGGGACAAGCCCGATTAAGGACGCACTCTTCAGCCCCGCTGAAAGGGTCGAAATGATAAAACAAATCCTCGCCGACGAGCCGAGAGTAAAAGTCGAAAGCTTCGACGGCCTGATGGTCGAATATGCAAAGAAAAAGGATGCAGACGTGATTCTGCGGGGAATGCGCTCGCTGACAGACGTTCAGTATGAGTTCCGCCTGGCTATGACAAACCGCGCCGTCGCAGGGCTGGAAACCGTTTTTATTATGACAAGCGCAGAATACGGCTTCACAAGCTCAACGCTAATAAGACAGGTTGCATCTCTCGGCGGAGATGTTTCAAACCTGATTCCAAAAATTGTTTACGACCGCCTGAGAAAACGATTCTCAAAACTTAAAAACAAAGATTAATTTTCTTTGAAAATCAAAAACACTGCTAAAACGGAGTTCCGCCTTGTTCAAAGTTACTGTTCAAACAAGCTTTTGGGCGTCGCACCAGTTCACATTACCCGACGGCAAAAAAGAGCCTCTTCACTCACATAACTGGAAAGTAACAGCCGAGGTCAGCGGAGATAAGCTTAACCACTCCGGCCTGCTCATTGACTTCGATAAGCTCAAAGAACTGATAGATAACATCACAGAGCACTTCACAAACCAGCAACTGGAAAACAACGAATACTTCCGGACCAGCAACCCTTCAGCCGAAATGATAGCCAAATATATCTTCGAAAACCTGCAACCTCAACTGCCCGAACAAGTTATGTTAGATTGTATCATCGTCACCGAAGAGCAGGGCTGCTCAGGCAAATTCCTGGAAAAATCCTGAAGAAACAAGCTTGCTTTGTTGACTCATCATAAAAGAAAGTTTTTCAGAAAAATAACAAATAAGGAAACTTTTTACAGCCTGGACACATAATAATATTCAGAGAACTGCCTGATTTGTCGATATTTCAAAACGCAAATCAGATTGTAAAAATCACTGAAAAGCTAATTTTCAGACAGCGATGTTCAGACTGCTATTGACATATAAAATCATGTTTTGGTATAATAGCAATAGAGCGTCGGGCGAATCTTAGAGATATGCCAAATTCGACAGGCAAACTGAGAGGTTCGCGAGCAAATATTTGAAAAGGTACAGAATTATGCAATGCCAGATTTGTAATGAAAATGAAGCCACAATCCACCTTACCGAGATTTCCGGCGGCGACCGCAAGGAAATGCACATCTGTGAATCCTGTGCGGCAGAGCAGGGAATAATCGTAAAAAGTCAGATACCCATCAACGAACTGCTGAGCGGCCTGCTCGCCTCGACCCCATCCGAAGATGAGCTCTCAGGCTCTGCAGAAACAAAACTGCAATGCCCGAGATGCGGACTTACTCTGGAAGATTTCCGAAAAGAAGCCGTGCTCGGATGCCCTTATGACTATGAGGTCTTCGAAAAACCGCTATCAAGCCTGATTGAAAACGTCCAAAACGGCAAAACCGTACACTGCGGTAAAGTACCGTCAAGGACACCGGCTGATGCGAAAAAACAAATCGAACTGCTTAACCTGAAAAAACAGCTCGAAGAGGCTATCAAAGCAGAAAACTACGAACAGGCTGCAAAATTAAGAGACCAGATAGAGAAAACGGAACAGCCAAAACAATAAGGGAAAAAATCATTTAGTCATTATGAAACTGACCGAGATAAGCAATAATATAAACGAATGGTTTAGTGGTAAAGGACCATTGTGCGACATTGTTATTTCATCAAGAATACGCCTGGCAAGAAATCTGGCCGGCTTCAAATTCTTAAGCCGGTGCTCAATCGAGGAAAAGACCCAGATACTTGAAAAACTCAAAGACGTACTCACATCCCTCGACCTCGGTCAAAAAGCCTTCTACATAAGCGTCGACCAGGCCCCGGAGCTCGACAAAAACTTCCTTATCGAAAGACACCTGATAAGCCGACACCACGCCTACGGCAAAGGCCCTAGAGGTGTCATTATCGCAAACAGTGAGTCCTTTACAGCTATGATAAACGAAGAAGACCACCTGCGAATCCAGGTCCTAAAAGGCGGACTGCAGCTCGGCAAGTGCGCCGAGACAATCAACAACATCGACAATATGATAGAGCAAAACGTCGAATACGCTTTCAGCCCGCGATTCGGCTACCTGACTGCCTGTCCGACAAATGTCGGAACCGGCATAAGGGTTTCTGTTATGCTGCATTTGCCCGCCCTGAAGATAACAGGCCAGATAAAAAAGTTTCTGAACACCACAAAGGATATGAGCCTGGCTGTCAGAGGCCTGTTCGGGGAGGGCTCAGAAGCCGCGGGTGATTTCTATCAAATCTCAAACCAGGTGACTCTCGGTATCTCCGAAACGCAAATTATTTCAGAATTCGAAAAAGCAATCATACCGGAAATCGTGGAATACGAAACCGAAGCGCGAAAAAAACTTCTCGAAAAAGATGCCGAAATGCTCGATGACAAAATTTCCCGTGCAACCGCTCTGCTCAGAAGCGCCCGGCTGATAAGCTCGCAGGAAGCACTGCTGCTGCTAAGCCATCTGCGTCTCGGCCTGAATATGCACGAGTATATGGGAGCATCAACCCCCGCCATTGAGCAGCTCTGCAATCTCAAAGCCCAGGCAAAGCGGTCAGGAGAATCGGCGAAAATCTCAATCACCACGATTAACAGGCTGTTTATGCTGACACTGCCCGCCCATCTGCAGATAAACTACGGCAAAGCCCTTGACCCGACCCACAGAGACGTCCTGCGAGCAAATATAATACGCCAGAGCCTGAATCAATAAGTCCCCCGCTCTATCTGCCTATCTGCCAAAATGGCATAAAATACGGTGTGAAAATAATCCTGAAAGTACCCTCATAAAAGGTAAGTCCCTTAAAAACAAGAGCTTATCCTGCAGAAAACTTTCGGAAGCTGTAACTGGCACAGCTTTTGCACATCTTAAAGACAAGAAATATAGTACTGATACCATAAGCGAAAGGGGTTAATTATGGCAAAAATAATTGGAATAGATTTGGGTACAACAAACTCCGTCGTTGCCGTGATGGAAGGCTCCTCACCGAAGGTGCTCATCAACTCTTCCGGCTCGAGGCTTACACCATCGGTTGTCGGTTTCACTGACAAATCTGAGAGGCTGGTCGGTCAGATTGCACGCCATCAGCAGGTAACGAATCCGGAAAATACCGTCTTTTCCATCAAGAGGTTTATGGGCCGACGCCACAATGAAGTATCCTCCGAAGAAAAAATCGTGCCCTATAAAATAGTCGGCGGGCCTAACGAGCTGGTAAAGGTAGGTGTCCGGGGCAATGAATACACACCGCCGGAAGTCTCCGCTATGATACTGCAGGATTTGAAAAAAACCGCTGAGGATTATCTCGGCGAAAAAGTCGAGCAGGCTGTGATTACCGTCCCGGCATACTTTAACGACTCTCAGCGGCAGGCAACAAAAGACGCCGGACAAATCGCAGGCCTGAAGGTCGAGAGAATAATAAATGAGCCTACCGCTGCAGCTCTCGCATACGGCCTGGAGAAAAAGAAAAACGAGAAAGTCGCCGTCTTCGATTTCGGCGGCGGAACATTCGATATCTCAATCCTCGATATTGGCGGCTTCGAAGAAAATACAGGTGTCGTTGAAGTCCTGAGCACAAATGGCGATACTCATCTCGGCGGCGACGACCTCGACGAGCTGCTGATTAACTACCTGGCGGACGAGTTCAAAAAAACCGAGGGTATCGACCTCAGAGGCGACCCGATGGCCCATCAAAGACTCAAGGAAGCCGCTGAAAAGGCGAAATGCGAGCTCAGCACCCAGGTAGAAGCTACCGTTAATCTGCCCTTTATCACCGCCGATGCCAAAGGGCCGAAACACCTTCAGATTACTATCACACGAAGCAAGTTCGAAGCCCTCGCAGAGCCGGTTTTCGAAAGACTCAAGAGCCCCTGCCATAAGGCAATTGAAGACGCCAAAATAAAACCAGTTGAAATAGCAGAAGTGCTTCTTGTCGGCGGCTCAACAAGAATCCCGAAGGTCCAGGAAATTGTAAAAGACATTTTTGGAAAAGAGCCGAACAAGAGCATTAATCCCGATGAGGTCGTCGCAATAGGTGCCGCCACACAGGGCGCTATAATGTCAGGACACTCAGACGTTAAAGATATTCTGCTGCTGGACGTTACTCCCTTGTCACTCGGCGTTGAAACCTTAGGCGGAGTTATGACAAGACTTATCGAACGCAACACGACCATACCGACAAGCAAAAAAGAGATATTCTCAACAGCCGCGGATAGTCAGACAACCGTCGATATTCACGTTCTGCAGGGCGAACGTGAATTCGCAAAGAACAACCGCACTCTGGGCAGGTTCCAGCTTGCCGATATTCCACCCGCACCAAGAGGGATACCGCAAATAGAAGTCGCTTTCGACATTGATGCCAACGGTATCCTCAACGTCTCCGCAAAGGATTTGGGAACGGGAAAGCAGCAGTCCATCGAAATCAAATCCAGCTCGGGACTGAGTGAGTCGGAAATCGAGAAAATGAAAAAAGAGGCTGAGTCCCACGCCGAAGAAGACAAAAAGAAAAGAGAAGTCATTGATATAAAGAACCAGGCCGACCAGATAATATACTCAACTGAAAAGACCCTCAAAGAGCACGGCGATAAGGTGCCCGCTGATACCCGCAGTAACATCGAAAACGCCATCAACAACCTGAAAGAGGCCGTAAAAGGCAAAGACGCAGACGCAATCAAAAAAGCCATTGAAAACCTCTCGAACACCACCCAGGAGCTCGGCAAAAAACTCTATGAAGAAGCCGCTAAAAAACAGGCGGCAGCCTCAACCGACCAGCAGGGTAAACAGGAGCCTCCGCCGGAAGGAGAGGTCAAAAGAAAAGGCGGCGACGATGTAATAGATGCCGAATTCGAAGCCAAAGACAAGTAATTGAGAAATTACCAGATAACCATACAATTCTTAAAGCCGGCCCCCAATAAAAGGCCGGCTTTTTATTTACCTATGCAAAACCGGCTGAAGATATTCTCAAGAATTCTCTCATCGATATCCTGCCGCTCAATATCACTTATCGACTGATACGCCGACCTCATCAGCATCGCTGCAACCTCATCACCAGCCTCGACAACTGCGTCTATAGCCTGACTGAGACTTTCAATCGCCTCTGTTACCGATTGCCTGTGACGTGAAGTTAATCCAACCCAGCTTTTTGCATCGGTCTCGACACCGCCACGGCCTGCCGAAACAGCCGAGCCCACCAGTTTATTGTCTATCGACTCTTTTAATCTATCTATACCAAAACCTGTTTTCGCGCTGGTAGCAATAAAATCGATGCCAAATTCTCTGCCAAGCTCTTTGATACGATTTTTAACCCGTGCCTGCTCAAGCAAATCCGACTTTGTCACTACACCCAGCAGATTTTTCTGACCGATAAGTTTTTTTATTGCAATGTCCTCAGCCAGCTTTTCATTTGGCTTTGATAAATCCACACAGAACACGACCACATCGCTGTGTCCCAGCGCTTCGATTGCCGCCTGTTGGCTGAGCTCATCGATTATATTTTCCGCCCCGCCTCGCGGCGAGGCCGCGGGCTCACTTATCAAGCCCGCACAATCGAAAAGTACACACCTGTTTTGCTCAAGTAACAACTGGCTGGTCAAAATATCCCTTGTAGTTTTAGGATACCTTGAGACGATACTGCGTTTTTTGCCCAGCAGCCTGTTAACCAGCAGACTTTTTCCCGCATTCGGCGCCCCTGCCACTCCAACTGATGGCAAATCAATTACTGCTTCATAGCTGACGGAAGCTCCCAGCAGCTTCTCAAGTTCTGTTTTGATTTGCGAGAGTCTGCCGACGGTATCATCCCGGCTGATAAACTCTATCGTCTGGTCGCTGAAGTCCAGCCCGGCCTCTATCAGGCTCAGACAATCAAATAACTGCGAACATATTTTTTGCAAAGCCTGCCCCAGTATGCCGCTCAGAAGCCTCTGGGCGGCGGCAAGCTGAATCCTGTTACTGCTTACTATAATCTCATTGACCGCCTCAGCCTGTGCCAGGTCCATCCTGCCGTTAAGATAGCCTCTGGCGGTAAACTCGCCCG
>CAYXGT010000012.1:0-44289 GCA_964464635.1 uncultured Pirellulales bacterium
TTCCTGCTTAAGACCCCGCGCTTCATCACTGGTTGCATCACGGATTACTGCCCTGATAAATAGATAAATAGGGGACGTTTACCTATTTATGTGGACCCGATTTTCCTCAATCTCACCATCAATATTTGAAAGAGCCACAACATTAACGAAGGCATCATAATGACAATAATATAGAGTTTCCCTCTCACCGTCAAATACTCACCGTTAAAGACTATCATACAAATCGTCTCATCGATGCCGGCGATGGATTCTTTGACCTGGATATTATAGCGAAGCAGCCAATTGGTTAGCAGATTCTTTTCATCTACAAGCCGGTTTCGCAAATACACAAAGTTTGTTTACTATCGCTTGCCGGACGGCTTGCAGAAATTTGCACGATTAAAGCGGTTAAGATTCGGGGAAGATGCTTTTCGAACAGGGTAATCCCGAGAGTTACTCTTCTTGTAAACGACGGCTAAATCTGGTATCTTGTCTGTGATGTAAATCTTTAATCTGCCTTGACTTGATTGATGCAATGGCTTTTATCAAAAATCGAGCCCTTGTTTTGATGGGCTGTAAGAAAATTAAAAACTTTTCCGGAGGTTTTATGAAATTTCGCAATCTATTTCTTATGTTGGTTATTTTCGTCCTGATTTGCTTTGCACAGAGTAAATCCGCTGAACGAACAAGACCCTCGCTCGGAGGGCCGGCCCCGAAAATTACAGGACTGACCTGGATAAAAGGCGGGCCCGTCGAAATAAAAAAAGGCACCGTTTATGTCGTTGAGTTCTGGGCTACCTGGTGTCCTCCCTGCAGGTACACCATTCCCCATCTTACCGAGCTGCAGAAAAAATATAAGGATAAATCCGTCACTGTCATCGGCATCTCGAATGAGCCTGTAAGCACGGTTCAGCCGTTCGTAAAGGCCAAAGCCGAAAATATGGATTACAACGTTGCCGTGGATACCGACGGCGTCGCCTCTAATAACTATATGAGGGCCTTCGGCGAAACCGGAAAGTATTCGACAGGTAGTCAGCCTTGTAGCAGCAATCCGCGAAAAACAACGTGAAGGATTACTAAACAACATTCTTCCGCCGACTATTGATGCGGAAGTCGATTTGTTGAGAGCCATGAGCCGGCTGCCGCTCAATAGCAGGATCATAGTTTTTAATACGTTACTTGGACATATTCGCGACGAAGATAACGAAGAAGTTGAAAATATTTACGCCCATAGTTTTGGTATTCGGATTAAGACCAACACTCCTGCGGGAGAAGCTGTAGGCGTAATCTAATTACGAGGATGTTATGTCTTTTTATTATAGCAGCGAAAAATACCAAAAATCATGGCGTCCTGTCTCAATCGCCGATGCGAACAGGCATTCAGCACCCTATTCACGCAGAATACAGGCAGAGGATATGCTACTTGATGATATCTTTAACTACCAGCTTCGGGCAGCAGCTTGTGTTTTGTCTCGTTAGGTAAAGGACTCGGAATGTAAGACTAGGCCCCAGAAAGCACCTTTGTATACTCAGTACCCTGATTATCCTGCTGCTAGGGCGTGTATCGGACTGAGTGCAGTTGCGGAATCTAACGCGCATTTTCCAATGGGGAATAGAACATTAGCTTTGTTGGGGACAGTACCATGAAACTTTAAAAATAAGCTTGATTCACAAGCTCTTTCCAAAACAGTTTCTTATGTTGCTGAGGCAGTCAGTAACCGGGTCTGTCTTGATCACTTAGTACATTTTGAGGAGATGACCGTTGTTGAAGCATACCGCCTATTCACTGTGGCAATGCTGGATTTTAGATTTGACAGGTTACGTGACGTTATTTTTGCAGCATGTATTCTCGGTGATTTAGTTTACGCATTGATATGCCGAGAGGAGATAAGGGAAAGAATCCATCCATTAACACACAAAATATTGACTTCTTTAGCTCCTGCTTGCAGGAAATATGAAAAGAACCTGGTTGACATCACAGCAGCCGAGCTATTGAATCATTCAGATATACTTGCGAGAGAATTGATGGAAGCATTGCTTGATTTTTTGCCTGAGGTTCAAAGAAAACAACCGACGATTCCTCAAGACCGCCCGCCGATAAAAGTGCAGCACCTCAAGAGGAAGCTTTTAGATTCCAGACGAGTCCCGATAACAAAGCGAAAGCCTATTTCACAAGCCGATAAATCGATACCCCTCAAAGGTTTGGATGAAGTTTTTCCTCCTTCCGTCGACGATGAAGAAAGATTAATACGGACAGTACCTCAAAATAATAAAGACGATAAGGTATCCAACCCAAAGGCTGTTCCAAGGCCTGTTCCGGAGGTTCAACAACTTCTTGCAGTTACCAACGAGACGCTCAAAAAGGTTGCAGGGAAAGGGCATTGGGGGGACCCACGAGTGGACGAAGTCTCAAATGAAATCCGGCGTTCGCTATTCAAGCCGGGCGTTGTCGAGCAGGAGATCGACAAAACGAGGCGTAAGACCTGGTTATTTGGATGTGAGCGGGAAGGATATATACACGAAAAGATTCTGCCTAGGTCAAAGAATAGTCAGGCAGTAGAAAAATCATAAATAGTTCTGTTATTATCGAAAAGCAACTGCGGCGTTTTAGGTAGTTTGGTCAGCGGAAGCAAAAGGCTATGGAGCGATATCAAAATCGAGGAAATCTCGACCATAGCCGCCTTTACAAGCTTGGAACATCACAATTGATTAACCGCAGGTGGAATGAGGAAGATGTTAATGACTATCATGGTCGACCTCTGGTTGTTATAACCAAAGATGGTTCTTCGTCCAATACCGTTGAAACTACATTCGCCGGACAAATACTCACTGCTGCTTTTCTGCGTACGAGGCATATGGCACGAATTGACATAATTGCGGCGGATTACTCTTCGGACCGCAGCGGACCTCTAGTTCAATGGCTTTACCATCCGGGCAAGATACGTTATGCCGGGCTGTACGACGCTGCGGCACTTGTTGCAAGCTTGGCTCCCAAAGGACAGGGGGGTAATAACGATGTGTTGAGCATCTCTTATATTTTACAAGAGTCCCTAGATGTGAGGAAGCGTGAACAGTTCATTCATGTAATCAATGTTACAGACGGGAAATTCAACAGTCCCATATCTGAGGTTAAGTCCATGGTGAAGAAACTGCGAGAGGATTATGGCCTGACATATTCATTCATAGTTCTCGGTGGTTTCAAAGTGGATGTGCCGGAAGCAGACTATACTATATCTATTCCTGCAACCGAACTTGCCAAGCCGGTATCTATTGCCGAGCGAATCGCACAACATGTTAACCAGTTGGTTTGCAATAAACGCGCAAAAAGGAGATTTTTTTATGGGCAGACGTAAGAAAAAAAGAAGTAAACAAAAAAACTCATGGAATTGGCCATGGGTGTTCAACTACGGCGATAAAAGGAATCTTACTCGTACAGAACTTATGGAAAAGCTGATGCCTCTTATACACAGCTTTAAACGCGTGGATACCATGGCTGAGAAATTTCGTGGCGGAGGTGGCTGTATTGGTGACTTGCAGGAGCTCAATAAAATTTTGTCTGAGCGGATCGAAATACAAAAAAAACTTTCACTTTGACAAACCCAGCTATGCTCCAAGCTGCCTTGTATGATTTATGCGATGACCTGCATTTTGAGGTAAATTCGATGACGGACCAATTCCCGTGCTATCTTATCTGTACAATCTCGCATCAATGGGATGGGCCGGATATATTATTGGATGAACTTTATCTGTCGCCGCGCAACTGTTTTTTCCCCGACTCAAGATTTGTGATGCTGTCACGCAATGGGAGATCCCGACTTTTTTTACGGCTGTCCATTTTCCGTGAAAGGCTGTATGAGTACATCCAGTCCAGCAAAGCGGCAATTGATGTGGATGAGGAATGCAATAATATACTTGAGGCCATAGGAACACTTGTTTTGAAGGCTGCCTGGTATGAGGACCAAAGGCTTGCATTTCACGTCTCCGATGTGTTCAAACTGGATAACTTCCGCTCGGCGATGGAACTGCTTGGTTTTATTCTTGGTTCAGATTTATACAAAGTTAAAACTACTCTATACAATGACAGTAAATATGTAATTGATTTTTTCGAGCACATTTACATAAACCAGCCCTTAACGGAGCTATTGAGAGCCATTTCCCTGTCAAAATTCACGAACTTTGCCCGGCTGGAGGAAAAAGCCAAAGAAAGCTTCTCGAATCTCAATATTATTTTTTCGGAATTTTTGAGTACTACGGAAGCTTTACAGGATTTGGAAATTTTTCCGTTATATAAAATTATTTTAGGATTCTATTTCAATTTAAGAAAAATCGCTGACAGGAATTTTTGGAAACCAAAGCTTAGAGAAACCATCGAGCTCATTGAAAATAAAGCAGAAGAAAGCTCGCAAGACATTTTGGAAGTGCTTATTTAAGGATACGAGATAGCAACCTGTACGTTCATATAAAACGATTCTTATTACTGTAAAGGAATTAAAATTTTATTAGCTGAGAATTGACGTTTAGTCAAAAGAAAGGAGATTCAAAATGAAAAAGTTAATTATGGCGCTTGTGATTTTATTTGCTTTTTTAGCGGTATTTGCTGGTCTGGCATGGATAAATAATATTTGCATAGCTCTTCAGTGGAGTCCTGATACTGAGCACAGACAAGTGTATCACGGTCTAATATCATGGCTCGACTGGGCCAGCGTTGACTTTTCGACGATTTCAACTTTCATACCGTTTTTTGGGCTTGTCCTTATTACTGTGGGATTAGAAAGATTGCTATTTTTCGCAAGATCACATGGGATATCAGAAAATTTTCCATTTTTTAAGTCCTATATCCCAATTACTATAGCTCTTGGACTTATCGGCACGGTATATGGTCTTTTGATGGTTGGCTATTATGAGCCGGGCCGTATTGCGCCAAGGCTCTGGGCCTTCGGATGACGTGCAAAAGGTGGCCATAATCAGAGCGGGCCCTGCCGGGCTGACCGCCGCCAATGACCTTGCCGAGGCCTGATGTTCTCAGCCATAATGACCTGATTTAAAGCAGGTGGCTTAAAAGAATTTATTATAGAGGCGTTCATTTTAATGTTTCTTAAAAATATCTTTTCATCGTATCTCCTATGGGGCCGCCAGAACATTGATTTCGCTGGCGCTGGTAAACTTCGCACCATGAATCTCGGATAGTGAAACAAGCTTAAAATACCGCGCGGGAACTTCGCTCTTAAATTCGACCGTATGCAGACCGGAGCCTCGACCGAAAAGCCCGGATGCGGCTTTATCCCATTTTTCACCGTCCATACTGATATAAAATTCATATTCGCGGATATTGCCATTAGAATTATTGTCCTGACGGGGAAGATAGGTAAAACCCTTAAGTTTCATCGTCTTTTTCATGTCCACCTGTATGAAATGCGGATGTTCGGTAACGTTTTGCCGCCAGCGCGTGTGCCAGATAGTACTGCGATTGCCATCGATGGCGTTTTTCCCAAAATCACCGCTTTCCTCGCTGTTAGTGCTGACAGTCCAGCCGCTGCGGTCCACTTGAGGGGTAAAATATATCATAGTCAAAACCGGGATAAATCCATCTTTATATGCCCTGACAAAGATTCTTCCGCCACGAGTGACAGCACTGCTTTTATCGTATGGTTTAAACTGGTTGGGGGTATCATACGCCACATCCAATTTCACCTCCGGGTCGTCGCAAAGCAATTCGAGTTTATCGGCGCGAGTGTTTTCGAATCTCGGCGATTCGGTCATATAAAAACGCTGTCGAACAGATGTATCGACAGCTCCGTCATAGGGCTGAATGCGATAACGAAAACAGTATTGGCCGGGTTTTAACCGGTATTGTTCAAGTGTCGCCGGCCCACAACTGGCCCCACCCAGACCGGTCAGACCCGCATTAAGACTGACAACGATTTTGCCGTCGGGAATCAAGTCACAAGGATACTTTTTGGAGGCCAGCTCCTGTTGGGTAAATTCCAATGCCCCGAAATCCATCCGGTCCGAAGCCACAAACAGAACACCTTTACCGGATTCATCGCTCAGAGCCGCCCAGCGAACATCCGAACGGTTACCGCAGAATTGCGGCTTTTGATAAAATTCATACATCTGCTTAACAGTGGTTTGATACAGTCCGATATTGGCAGCGGCCTTGCGATCTACATAGTTTTCGAACGGCCCGCGGCCGTAATATTCAACTTTCGTCAGGTCAGGAGCTATCTTCATATCAAAACCCACACGCGGCAATACAGCAGGACCTTCTGCCAGATCAATACTGTTGTCAGAAACGATCACTCCATTGCCGTCAACACACCATCGTGACAACACGTAATATTCTCCGGCTCCGGACGAGCTGTACTTACAATATGTCGTAATTACACAAACGTCATTAATCATCTGCACATCAAAATCGGTCACTTCCGGAACGAAGGTATCCAGGCCTCTCCATCCGAATCTGTCATTATCACCCGGGGTACGATAGATAGAGCAAACCGGCCCACCAGCCGCATCAGTAATGATTGCCTTGCCGTTCAGTTTCAGGCCGGCAATACTGCCTGTTGTTTTGCTGAAGACGACCTCCGTCGGACCGGCCGAAACCCTTATGCCATCGGCAAGCGTTTCAACTTTAGGCGCCGCACTTTTGGCCATCCATTCCTTCGGAGTGGTTATAGGCAATTGAAACTGGTAATACGCCTGCTCAAATCCTTTTTCGGCATATAGCGTATCCTGTGCCAGTTTCCAGCTCAAGTTCACAAAGTACTCAACACCGGGCTGCGGGGTGACGGGCTTAAATGGTATCGTAACTTCTTTGGATGTTGCCGCGGGGATTGAACCGGTTTTGAGTCGGCCGGACTGAATCACTTTGCCCTCAGCGGTCAGCTCCCAATCGCAGGTAAACTGGTCCAAATTGATGAAGTCATACTCATTGCGGATAAGGATTTTGCCCGCCGCCGCATCGATCACGTCCGCCCAGATGGACTGATACAGATATTTGACCTCATGCAGTTTAGCGGTGTTTCGCCGGTCCGAAGTAACCACACCGTTGACACAGAAGTTGCCGTCGTTGGGCCGGTCGCCGAAACTGCCGCCGTAGGCAAAAAAGTACTTATCACCGGCTTCTACACCACCTCCAAACGGAGCTACAACGGCGGTGCGACCATCATTGCCATACTTCGCACGAAGGCCCTGGTCGACAAAGTCCCAGATACAACCGCCGATGAGTGATTTTTCGCTGCGGTACAGTTCCACATACTCCTTCAGATTGCCCAGAGCATTGCCCATCGAATGAGAATATTCACAGTGGAAGAAGGGTTTCTCCGGATTTCCTCTTGCATAATTTCTCAATCCCTGCAGGTCCCAATACATACCACTATTGATATCACCAAACCTGCTATTGCCCTGGTAATGAACAGGACGTGACGAATCTATCGCGAGCATCGCTTCCCGCTGGTACTTAAAGTTATCGCCGCCTCCGGCTTCATTTCCCATCGACCAGAAAATAATACACGGATGGTTCTTATCGCGATGCACCATGCGCACCCCACGGTCAATTTGAGCCGCCCGCCAGTCTGGATCACGGCTCAGCGACCTGTTACCAAAACCCATCCCGTGCGATTCGACATTAGCCTCATCCATGACATATATACCGTATTGGTCGCATAACTCATACCATCGAGGAGTATCCGGGTAATGACAGGTACGTACGACATTGATGTTGTTACGTTTCATGATCAGGATATCTTTGACCATCGTTTCCTCAGTCATAACCCGCCCCCTGTCAGGATCAATTTCGTGACGATTGACACCCAGAAATTCTACAGGATGCCCATTGACCAACACCTGCTGGTCGGCAATCTCAATCGTACGGAAACCCACCTTGCAGGAGGTCGATTCTCCAGCCGAACTGGTAATCACCAGAGTGTAAAAGTACGGTGTTTCCGCTGACCAAGTATTGACCGTCCCGGCATCCAGCTCCAGCGACAAGCTTTTTGTGCTGTCGAGTTTGACGGAAGCTGTTCCGGAAACGGTCTTAACCTTTTTCTGATTTGCATCGAACAACGTCGCTTCAATTTCCACTTTTTCATCGTTAGACGAGGCGTTATTGACCGAAACAGAAATGTCCAACTTACCTTTTGTGTATGTTTTATCCAGGTGCGGTAGAATAAAAAAGTCGCGGATAGCCTGTCTCGGTTGTGCATAAAGAACCACATCACGATAGATACCGCTGAGCCGCCAAAAGTCCTGATCCTCCAGATAACTGCCATCGCTCCAGCGATACACTTCGGCAGCCAATAAATTTGCCCCGGGTTTGACGTAGGTGGTAATATCGAATTCCGCCGGGGTCATGCTGCCCTGTGAATAGCCAACCTTTTGACCGTTGACCCACAGATAAAATGCGCTCTGGACGCCTTCGAACTTCAGAAATACCTGCATTCCATCCCAGTCCTTCGGTACCTGGAATTCATACCGATAACTGCCCACCGGATTAGGCAGCTTTCTTTTGGTATAATCACCCCGCACCGGGTCCATGATGCGAGGGGGATTATTGTTGTTGAAAGGATAGGTGACATTCGTATAAATCGGCACACCATAACCCTCAACTTGCCAGTTTGACGGAACAGGAATGGTTTTCCAATCGCCGTCATCAAAATCCGTTCTGTAAAAATCTTTTGTTCTCTCGGCCGGGCTGGGGACCCAGTGGAATTTCCAGTCACCGTTGAGCAGTTGCATCCGGGAAGAAAGCTCAGGGGCCATTTTCACCGCATCAGCTTTTTCTTCGTACACCGCCATATGTGCGTGCGGCTTGACAGTATTGATATGTAAAACATGTTGATTTTGCCAATCTTCTGCTGCTATTACACAAGTCACACCTAAAATTAATTGCATTAGAATAATGTTACCCTTAGTCATAAATTCCACCTTTCTTTTTTGGATTTCGACTGTTAAGCAAATTTGTGTATTCTATTAATCATTGCTGAATACCGGCTTGTCCCTGTTTTATGTACCAGTTGTTATGAGAGTATATCACACATATTCTCCCTGTCTTGTGCAAGGCGGAGCGCAGCGGAGCCTTGCTCAAGACAACTCGCCGCAAATGCAGCCGGGGCCATATAATCCAGGCTGTTGTGCGGCCGGTAATGATTATAACCCATACGCCAGCGATCTGCAATGACCTGACCCCCGAAAACTGTACCAGTTTTAATTAGAGAGTATCCGACAAAACGAGTATATTATTAATCAATGAAAGGGTACTCAAATGAAACGGAAATTTCACAGGCCGGAGCAAATCGTAAAAATGCTTCGGGAAATCGACGCTAAAGTAAGTCAGGGAAGCAACGTCGGCAACGCATGCAGAGAAATGCAGATAAGCGATGCCACCTATTACAACTGGCGAAAGCAGTACGGCCAGATGAAGCTCGACCAGGTAAAACAGCTCAAGAGTTTGCAAAAGGAAAATGCCCGTCTCAAAAAGCTGGTTGCAGACCAGGCTCTTGATAAAGCCATTCTCAAAGAAGCGCTATCGGGAAACTACTGAGCCCGGCAGGGAAGCGCAGAGCAGTCAAACAGATAAAAGAACAAACAGAAGTTTCCGAACGTCGGGCGTGCAAGGTAATTGGTCAGTCAAGAATGACACAGCGTTATAAACCGAAACAGCCGGATAAGGACAAGGCTTTGGTGACACAGATAAAGACACTTGCGAGAAAACATAAACGTTACGGCTATCGTATGATTACAGCCAAGCTGCGTCAGGACGGCCGGATTATCAATCACAAACACGTTCAGAGAATATGGCAAAAGGAGGCCTTGCAAGTGCCTTACAGACGAAAATTCAGGAAATCAAAGAGCAGCAGTGACAATAGCTGTTCAGTGAAAAAGGCCCAATATCCCAATCATGTATGGACATATGATTTTATGAGTGATCAGACGGAGGACGGCCGGAGCTTAAAGCTGTTGACGGTCCTGGATGAGTTTACACGTGAGTCACCGGCGATAGAGGTTGGCCGATCTATTAAGGCGAAGAATGTAATCAGTGTGCTGGAATATTTGTTTATGGTTCGCGGCGTTCCAAAGTATATCCGCAGTGATAACTGGCCGGAGTTTATAGCCGATGCTGTCAGGAAATGGCTGCGGCAAAAGCAGGTTGGGACGCTTTACATTGAGCCGGGAAGTCCCTGGGAGAACGGCTACATTGAGTCTTTTAACGGCAAGTTGCGTGATGAGATTTTAAATCGTGAGGTGTTTTATTCGGTGAAGGAGGCAACGGTTATTGTGGAGAGCTGGCGGCTGGAGTATAATAATCATCGTCCGCACAGCGGCTTGGGCTATATGACCCCTGCCGGATTTGCGGCGTCGTGTATTGCTTCCGCTTCGCCTGCGGCTCAGCTCCAGCAACACACGACAGGACGGGTGGATAACTCTCTAATCAAGTGTGGTACATAATACGGGGTCAGAACATGTTCGGCGGCAAGTGTAAACAAATTTGCAGCTTGTTTGTAATCCTTAGGAACACCTTGTCCTTTGGCGTACATCAAATCCAGATTAGTTTGCGCAACAGCATTACCGCTGCTGAAACTTGCTCAGCAAATAAAAGACCGTAAAAATGTTCAGAATTACCTTGACCAGGTTGAGCGTATTGCTAAATCCCAATAGATTAAAAGCTGTTGATTCAAAAAACAGGTCTTGTGTGTATGATTTACTTACCAGGTCTTACCCATTCTTACGAGTTGTCTTTTAGCGCTCTCTTGGCCTGCCCTTGCCGCAGACTGGTACCAATAGACAGCTTTTTTAAGGTCTTTTTCAATGCCGACGCCGCTTTCGAAAAGCGCCCCAAGCTGATACATCGAGTCAGGGTCGCCTCCGCTGGCGGCCTTTATAAACCACAGCATTGCTTTACGAACGTCTTTTTCAATACCTACTCCGGCGTGATATAATACTGCCAGATTATACATTGCTTTCAAATCTCCCGCTTGTGCCGCCTGCTGATAATACTCTGCAGCTTTTGCGTAATCCTGTTTGAAAATGTCACCGGTATAATACATTTGCGCCAGTTGATTCATTGCCCTGGCCATTCCGTGCTGTGCCGCCTTTTCATACCATTGGACAGCCTCGATGCCGTTTGCATCCACGCCGCTGCCTTCATGATACATTCTTCCTGCGTTATACATTGCTATCTTGTTTCCCGCCTGTGCAGAATTAACAAAGAATTCAAGGGCCTTGCTGTAATCTTTCTTCACGTATTCTCCCGCATAGTACATTAGGCCAAGCTCAAACATCGCGTTACTATTATTTGCATTAGCCGCTTTTTCGAACCATTCGATAGCTTTTTCAATATTCTTATCCGCTCCCGTTCCTTTAAGATAAGCCTCGCTGAGCTTATACATCGCATAGCCGTCTCCGACTTCTGCAGCTTTGAGATATAACTGCTCGGCACTTAAAGGCTCTTCTCTCTGTTCGTTAATAGCTGCCGATTTTGCCGTTTCCTGCGGGCCGGCTTCCTTTTGAGTGTCCTTAGCCGCCTCTTCGGTCGATTCAAAAGATGAGGAGTGTCTGATATAGTTAAACTTTTTTTGTAAGGCTGCCTCGTACTGCTGCTCGTTTACCGAGTCCTGAATCCGCGTTAATACCTTTTGAGCTGATAAATTCTGTTCAGGCTGTTCTTTATGTTCAGCCGTTCTTTCGCTATCCGCGCGGGTAATATCATCGGCAGTTGGTGGAATGTTCGCATCGAGTGCCGTTTCATCTTTACCCTGTATTGCCGAGGATGATGTAGCCATCCATCGTTTGATAAAATGTTTATCTTTCTTTTCATAATTTGTATACAAATAACCTGCCCCTATACCGCATATAACACCTACGACCAAAGTCAAAACAAAAGCTAATGCAGAAATCCTAAACCTTGAAACAGGACTTGCCTCAATTTCAGCTTTTTTCTTTTTCCTGTCTTTCTTCGATAACTTTTCTATTTCCGCGGTCAGTGCGCCAATCTTCCATTTTGCCTTGTCCAACTGTTTAGCGGATTTCTTTTGCTGCTGTTCGGCCTCCGCCTTGGCTTTCTCTAAAGCTTCCTGATATTCTTTGCTTTGCCGTAAGGTTTTTTCTTTTTCCCCGGTCAATACCTTTATCTTATTATCCGTCTGCCTCAAAGCAACGGATACTTCTATAATCTTCCTTTCTGCCTGCTGAAATGCTTCAGTATGTTTTTCCTGTTCCGCGGCCATCTGCTTTTTAAGCTTCTCTATTGTATCTTCATAAGAAGCCTGTTTGGCCTCAACCTGCTGGTTGGCTTGTGTCTGGTTTTCAAGCTTTTGCTCAAGTTCATCTAATAGCGCGGCAAACTTATTTTTCTGCTCGGCCGCTTCTGCTTCGAGCTTTTCTATTTTTTTCTCACCAGCAGCTTTTTGCTGTTCAGCCTGCTTTCTGGCCTCCGTTTCGGTTGCCTGCTTTCTGGCCTCCGTTTCGGTTGCGTGCTTTCTTTCTGCCTCGTCCAATGCGGCAGTCAAACTAACCTCTTGCTCAGCTAACTTCTTTACAAGATTTTCTATTGTTTGCTCATAAGCAGCTTTCTTTTCATCAGTCTGTTCTCTTGCCTGCGTTTCAATTAAAATCCTGCTCTGTATTTCAGCGACTTGTTCAACAATCTTTTCTTCGAGCTGTCTTAATTTTGCTTCATAGGCGGCACACTGCTTCTCTGCTTCGGTCATGGCTATTGTTTCAGCCTGGAGCTTTTGTTCTGCCTGCCTTAGCTGCGAGGTATGTTCCTGTTGCTCATGTTTCAAGGCTTCCCTAAGCTGTTCTAAAGCTTCTCCATTTTCTCTGTTGCGATTCAAAGCTTCCTGGTTTTCTTGTGTAATCGCCTCTATCTTTTGCTCAGCCTGAGCCAAAGCAACATCAAGTTCCCTTTTATGTTCCGCGATTTCCGCGTTGAGCTGCTTTATCGTTTCTCCATAATTGGCCCGCTGTTGCTCTACCTGGTTGGTAATCTGGCTCAATAATTCTGAATGTCCTTGTTTTTCTTTTTCAGCTTCAGCCTCTAACTCTTCGAGTGTATTTTTATAATGTTGAAGTTCGGCCTCTGCCTTATTTCTCGCGGAAACCTCAGAAACTGTTTTCTCTGCAGCTTTGGCCTTTAGTTCTTCGATTGTGTTTTTATAATGTTGAAGCTCGGCCTCTGCCTTATTTCTCGCTGAAACCTCAGAAGCTGTTTTCTCTGCAGCTTCGGCTTTTAGTTCTTCGAGTGTATTTTTATAATGTTGAAGTTCGGCCTCTATCTTATTTCTCGCGGAAACCTCAGAAGCAATTCTTTCAGCGGCTTCATTCTTGATTTGCTCAACAATATCGCTGCTTTCCTGCCTGGCTTGTTCCGAATATTCATAAACAAAATATCTGACTTTTCCGCTTACTTCAAACGATTTGGGGCCGTTTATATTCGGATTCGATAATGACGCAATTGTTCCTGCGGATTCTTTAAGCTGTTTAATCTGCCTGGAATTTAATGATACGGATAAAGGTAATACTCTGATAAGAACCTTTGTATTATCTACGGCATCTTCTGCCTTATACGTGCACCCCGTACTGTCTTCGCTGAGTTGCTGCTCGATGATATATCGTCTGTTCAGCACCTGGTTTTGGCTGCTGCCGCCAAGTATCGGCATACCGCACAGACTGTTGTACCGCAGCATCGGCCTGCCACAATTTACACATACTTTGGCATCGTCATCATTTTCGCATTTACATAAAGGACACGAAACCACTGTTCAGTCTCTTTTTTTATATAATACTCGTTAAGAAAGTGCCACCTCCAGTGAGCTTTACGAATCCTGCGTCCGGACAGGAATGAGTATATAAACATCGTGTTAATTCAATATTAGTATTATATTCGATTATTACGATAATGCAAAATTAATATTCGCAGCCCATAGACAGCCGGCAGCTTCTCAGTCTCATTTTTGTCCTGTTTCGAAGGTAATTTCCTCTATCCTAACGACTGCCAAACTAATGCCTTTACTGCCTTCTCCGGCCATCACCAGACGATTCAATATTACTTATAAAATCTTGGGAAAAACTGGAAAAATTATTTGTTTCCCGTCAGCAGAAGTGGCACATGTTAAAGCCTTAAGTTATGGGAGACATCAAGTTATTTCCAGCACGCTGGAAATAAACCTGAAAAATCGATCTCGGCTCCCATAATCAGGGCATTGAGCCCGGAAAAAAGAGCTTCGATAAAATCAACAGGGATTGGGTATCCAAATAAGTTAAACAAACGTCCCTGAGAGGATTCGAACCTCTAACCTTCGGCTCCGGAGGCCGACGCTCTGTCCAATTGGGCTACAGGGACAAAAAAGCCTTTTATCATATTACCCTCAAAAACCACCAAAGTAAACACCTAAGCCCTAAATGCAATCCTTTAACTCGGTTCACCTTTTTAAACGCACGAAAGCCGCATTTTTATGGTATAATACAATAGTTCGAACAATTAGAGGTAATAACTATATGAACAAAAAATATTCAGCAGGATTTTGCCTTTCGTTAGCTTTAATACTTCTTTGCTCATCTTATTGCTTAGCCGACAAAGCCGGCTGGGAAAGCAAAAAAACCGATTTGCGAATGGGCAACGGCTCTCGAATCACGAAAATTAGCTACCCAATAGGCTCAGAGCCTTTAATAAGAGCGGAAAAACAGCAAAAACACAAAAAAACTTTCCTTTCCAGAAAAAATATAAAAGACAACCTTCAAACAGCGAGTGAAAAATCCAAACTGCTGGACGGCCAGGCTATTTTTGCGAACATAGTGGAGTCACCTCCCATAGACGGTTTTGTTCCCTGGGTAACGATTGTCGCCACAGATGAAAGACTGGATATACTTGAACTCGATACCATACGTTCCACTTCTATCGAAGGCAACTTTTTCGTCTCGCAGCCGCAGGAAAACTACGCCATCGGAATATTCGATACAGGCGCAAGTACCCATGTTCTCAATAACAAAGCTGCAGATAAAACAGGCCTGCTTGATGCGGATATGCTAACAAGTAATCCAATTGAAATCAGAGGTGTCACCGGCTCCATTTACGCCTGGGTTAGCCATCCTTATGGCCTATATATTGACGGTCTCGGCGTAATCGACCCCTGCGGCGTAATAAGCTCATTTTCCAATATGGTTGGCGAATATAATGTTTCAACTTCTGTCGGACCGTCGTATGCAACGGCTCTACAAACTGCAATCGGCTCGCCCCTTTCGGTTTTCTTCACAACCTATATAGACAACGAAAATCAGGTAACTGTGATTTCAGACGGCAACGAATTTACGGGCCCCAACCTCATCTTCTACGACGAAGACTACACCGAATATGACCCGACAGTCCCGCATTTCGACAACATAATCCCTCTTGAGTTGAAACCCCTTGGTGCAGCCGCCATTCAGTATACACCCTCTTTAGAAAATCTTGACTTCCCTCCAATGGTACCATCAATAATAATCGGTAACCTTGCTCAAAGCTTATTCTTTGTACACAGCGCGGACCTTTATGAAGGAAACTACTCCGCCCTGGACAAAGACCGCTTTATGCTCGATACCGGTGCACAGGTATCTGTCATCGGCTCACGTATCGCAACCAGGCTGCACCTCGAACCAAACTACCCCGAATTCACAGTCGAGATTTTAGACGTTACAGGCCAATCCACTACCGCAAACGGTTACACAATCGATAGCATTCAGATACCTGCTTTCGGAGACTGGTTCATTGCGAATAACGTCCCCGTCATTCATCTTGATATAGATTCACCCGAAGGAGGAACACTTGACGGCATAATAGGTATGAATCTTTTCACAGAATTTAATTTAATCATTAGAGGCGGAGGAATACCGCCCGAAATCGACCCTGTTCTCGAACTCGACCCAATCTACAGGTTAGCCGCCGACATTGCACCTGAAGGCGGAGACGGAATTGTCAACGAGCTCGACCTCCAGACATTTGTTAATGCCTGGCTCTCGGAAGGAACAATACCTCCTTCAGCAGGCTGGAATCCAAGAGCGGATTTCTACCCCGTCTCTTCACCCGATAATAAAATTGACTTTCGTGACTTCGCTGTCTTTGCACAGTACTGGCTGCAAACTGAACAACAGTGATATATCACACTGGCAGCTTGTCTCTCTTCACTTAGAACAAGGCAATAATTCGGTTGACACATACACTCTTAATAAATATCATTCAAATCTGTTTTTTTACCTTTTCGAGCAGCTTCAAAGGATTTGAATATGTTCTCAGCCGAAACTTACATCGAGCGAAGAAACAGACTGAAAAAACAAATCGATTCAGGCCTGATACTTCTTCTCGGCAATGAAGAAAGCTCGATAAACTATCCCGACATTCACTACCCCTTCAGACAGGACAGCTCGTTTTTATATTTTTTCGGCCTGGATTCTGCCGGCCTCGCAGCCGTAATCGATATCGACGCAGATAGCGTTACCGCTTTCGGCAATGACCTTACCGTCGATGAAATAGTCTGGACCGGTACCCAGCCGACCATAAACCAAAAAGCCGCTGCCGTCGGCGTCACTAAAACAGCTCCCCTCGCCGAGCTTGAAAAAATAATCCAAAAGGCGGTCAAACAAAACAAAATCATACACTACCTGCCCCCCTACCGCGCCGAACATTTAATAACCCTTGAAAAGATTACCGGTATCCCGCATACGAAAGTTTCCCAAAATGCTTCACTGGAATTGATAAAGGCTGTCGTTGCTCAACGCGAGAAAAAAACACCGCAGGAAATCGAACAGATAAAAACAGCCGTCGATATCTCCTGTCGTATGCAGACCGAGGCAATGAAAAATGCAAAGCCGGGAAAATACGAAAGAGAAATCGCAGCTCTTATGGAGCAAATCGCTCTTTCAGCCGGCGGCAGGCTTGCCTTTGCAACAATATTTTCGATTCACGGCCAGACTCTGCATAACCCCTACTACAATAACATTATGAAAGAAGGGGACATCGCCGTCAACGATTCCGGTGCAGAATCGGCTCTGCACTACGCCTCCGACATCACAAGAACAATCCCCATCGGCGGAAAGTTCGACAGCCGCCAAAAAGATATTTACAATATCGTACTGAACGTGCAGACAAAAGCTATCGAAGCAATCAAGCCCGGCGTCGAATTCAGGGACATTCACCTGCTCGCCTGCAGAATCCTGGCTGAAGGCCTGAAAAATCTTGGCCTGATGAAAGGCGACTCCGCACAGGCTGTTAATGCAGGCGCCCACGCCCTGTTCTTTCAGTGCGGCCTGGGACATATGATGGGACTCGACGTACACGATATGGAAGGACTCGGAGAACAATACGTCGGCTACACCGAAAAAATTAAAAAAAGCACACAATTCGGCTTAAAATCGCTCAGGCTCGCCAAAAAACTTGAGCCCGGATTTGTCATTACAATCGAACCCGGTATATATTTCATACCCGAGCTTATAGATATGTGGAAAGCTGAAAACAAATTCACTGATTTTATAAATTACAGCGAAGTCGAAAAATACAAAGACTTCGGCGGCATCAGACTCGAAGACAACATTCTTGTCACCGAAAACGGCTTTGAAAATCTAAGCAAACACATACCCAAAAAGGCCGACGAAGTTGAAGCTCTCGCTTCAAGCTGACGTACCACGGGCTTGGCGCCCGTGGCTACACGGCCAGGATGGCCGTGTTACCTTATACCGTTTTCTGCTCTAATCTGGTAACCTTGTCTTTATCATATGTCGCCAGGCTGACAATCACTAATGACGCAACCGATACTGTTATCGCCGGAAGTACCGCATCCATATCGGAGAAAAATTCGGGCATACCTTTCATCCCTTTGAAAACCTCATTCCACAGAATCGTCGAAGAAACGCCTGCAATAATGGACGTAATAGCACCTGACTTTGTTACCCTCTTCCAGAACATCGCTGCTACGAGGCACGGTGTAATTGCCGCTCCGTAAATAGTATATGCCAGCATCGCCTTCTTGAAAAAGCCGGTACTTTCCGCAAACATAAGAGAAACAAGGTAAGCGATGATACCGAAAACAATAACAAGAAATCTGCTGACAATCAAAACTTTTTTCTCATTCACGTTCGGATTAATATACTTCATATAAACGTCACGCATAAACGTCGTCGCAGGAACAAGCAGAAACGAATCAGCGGTCGATATAATAATCGCAACAACGGTTACCATAAACACAAGTCCCAAAGCCATCGGCATATAATGCCTTGCGGCATAAATCAGGATGTATTGGCCGTTAGCGGGGTCAGCCGTCATGCTCCCCGCTACCCACGCACAGGCTATTATCAAAAGCTCTATAACAATAGCTACCGCAACAAGAATATATGCCGCCTGCTTCGCTCCTTTTACATTTCTGCTCGAGAAAAATCTCTGGTACTGGTTCGCATCACCCATCACGAGTAAAAATGTCGGCAGCAGCCAGTTGATATAATCAAGCGGCTTGAACGTCCCGAACAAATCCATATGATTAGGTTTGTCCCCCATCTCCGCAAACTTCTGCGCCATACCTGCAAAACCCCCTGCCTTATACAGCAAAACCGGAAAAGCTATCACAAGTGCAATAATTATCAATGACCCGTTATACGTATCGCAGCTCGCCAGGCTCTTCATACCCGCTATCATCGTAAATATGATAATAAATATCGCCGCTATAACCGTAGCCTGCTGCGCGGTAAGCTTGGGATTAACGAGTACAAGCTGGCCGCCGAGAGGCAATGATAAAACCTTAAAACGCTTTGAGCCTGTAATTTCATCACTCAAATCCGCCATCCCGTACTTCGCAAAATCCCCCTTTTTGATTAAAAGCATATTCTTGATACCCGACGCCTCTTCTTTTTGCTTAAGTATTTCTTCACGCGGTACTATCGCCACGCTGATGGCAACCGGTTTTTCCGACCACCTGTCATCTTTCTTCGGACTGAGACCAAGAATAGATACCCCTTTAAAATCTTTATCCGGCATAAAACGAACAAAACCCTTATTGATCTGCCTTAAAGTAATTTCGTCTCCTTCCTGTAATATCACCGCTTCCTTTTCTCCGCCGATAACTTCCAGTACCGCTCCGCCCGCATTGAACTGATAACTCACAATCACCATATAGGCAATTATAAGCGAGACCACCGCAAGCATCCTCGCCGCCCCTCCGTATCTGGCACCGATAATCTCAGGCACGGTATAAACCTCATAGCCGCGCGCCCTGCCCGCAATCCGGGTCAATATCAGCATCCCGAACAGCGTGCCGACCGGTAGAAACATCGCATTAAGACCCGTTTTGTAAGTCTGCTCGGCAGCCCCTACAATCGAGCCCGTACCAATCCAGACCGCAAGCATCGTCAGAACCGTCACCCACGGCGACAACGTCCTGCCGGCTACCGCAAAATCGTCCCCCGTCTTGACCTGCCGGGATTTATAAACACCGACACCTACAAGAAAAAGTAAATACAAAAGAATAGCGACCAAATAAATCATTTGTCTTCCCTGCCAATCAATCCCTTTATATTATTCTTAAATCCTAAAATCCTTTCCTTTAATCTGTGCTAAAAAATAACAGATAATAACCACTGCAACAAGAAATAAAACGCCTGCCCACATTAGCAGGCTCGAAAAAACCTTTTTTATGCCTTTGAATTAACAGACAGTTTGACATAATCAGTTTTTATCAATATCATTTACCGGCGACTTTATTTCTTTAAGAGAAATCTTATGAGATTAATAATAGATTTTGCGTATCTGCTGGCGGCGATTGCAATAAGCCCGAAGGTCATTTATCGTATGCTAAGGCACAAACGTTATCGTGCCGGCTGGGCGAATCGTCTCGGCAAAATCGCCCGCAAAAATCCCGACAAAAAAGCCATCTGGATTCACGCCGTCAGCGTCGGCGAGGTAAACGCCGCAAGAACCATCATCGACAGGCTAAAGCAGGATTTGCCCGACTATGAAATAGTAATCAGCACAACAACCGACACCGGCTTCGACAGAGCCAACAAACTTTACGCAAGCGAGCTGGCCGTCTTTTATTTCCCCCTCGATTTCTCTGCCGTTATGCGGCGTGCTTTAAAAAATATAAAACCTGCAATCTGCCTGCTGATGGAGCTCGAGGTCTGGCCGAACCTCGTCGATACCGCAAACCGCCTCAAAATACCCGTAGTCGTCGTTAACGGCCGCATTAGTGATAAAAGCTTTCCAAAATATAAAATCATCAACCCAATAATGCGAAAAATATTTCGCCAGACAACTCTCATCCTCCCCCAAACCGAAGAATACGCAAAACGCTTCAAGGCTCTCGGCGCACCAAAAGACAAAGTAATCGTAACCGGCTCATTAAAGTACGACACAGCCCAAATCACGGATAAAATCGAAGGAGCAGACCGCCTTGCTGAAAAACTCAACATAAAACAAAACCAGAGACTATGGGTCACCGGCGGAACCGGACCCGACGAAGAAGTGCTGCTGTTAAGAACTTATATGAAACTAATAGCCGATGATAAATTCAAAGACCTGCGTCTAACTATAGTACCCCGCAAACCTGAAAGATTTAACGAAGTGGCGCAACTGATAATCCAGTTCGGCCTGCCCTTTATCCGTTACAGTCAAATCAAAGACAACCCAAATCCGCCGAAAACCGACAGCCGAACCGTTATACTCGGGGACACTATGGGGGACCTGAGAAAATTTTATTCGCTCGCAACAATAATCTTTGTCGGCCGTTCACTCGTGCCTATGGGCGGCTCGGATATGGCCGAGGCCGCTGCACTGGGAAAATGCACAATCTTCGGCCCATATACGTTCAACTTTAACCAGACTGTCGATGCTTTGTTAGCAGATAAAGGCGCCATTCAGATAAAGGATGCTGACGAATTATTTAAAGCTTTGGAAAAATGTCTCTCAGACAATGAACTGGCCCAAAATATCGCAAACAATGGCCGGGAGGTTATAAGAAAAAATCAGGGCGCTACTCAAAGAACAATCGAACAAATCAAAAAACTGCTGCTGAATAAATAATAACAACGGCTGCACTCAAAAACCTTAGTAGTGAATCTGAATCCTGCCGAAGAACATCCTGCCCGGCGTTTCATAACCTGTAAAATTGGTATAGTCTGATGCTGCCGGGCTTGTCTTATTCAAAACATCCGTCACACCTACCATAACCTCGCCGTCGCCCTGCAAAATCTTCCTGCTGACAGATAAATCGAGACGATTAATCGTCTCCGTCTCGTTAAACGGACTGTATTGTGTATCACCTGTGCTCGTAATATCATAGGCTGTACTAAAAATTGTATTGCTGTAATTTAAGTTAAAGACCCAATTCTTATCCACAAACCAGCGATACAACAGCCCTGTTTTATGCCTCGAAGGGTCAAATGACCTGATAATCTGACCGTGGTCGTCCAAATCCAGCTGATGGTATGTGTACCAGGCCGACAAAGTGCTGTTGTCATTAATATTTGTTTTCAGCTCAGCCTCTACGCCGTACAGATTCGCCCCCCCATTACTTACAAAAGTACTCGTAGTGACAGGTACAGGACCAACCATTGTCACACTATTAACCACTCCCATCAGATGTTCCATCCTCTGATAAAAGGCGTCCAGCCGGAGTGTTACATCATCAGAAAATCTTCCAACGTAACCGGCTTCGAGCGAATATGTATTTTCATTGTTAAGTTTACTTCCAATACTGCCAACATTGAATAATGTTGTGCCTAACATAGAATTATAAAGCGCTCTAACATTAAACTCACGAAGCGATGTGCTGCCCGCACGGAAGGACCTTCCAAATGCAAATCTTAACATATGTCTCTTTTGCGCATCCAGCGAATATAACGCCGCCACTCTCGCCGACCAGTCCGTTTGTGTCTTATTGAAACGGTCAATACGTCCCTGGGCCTCGATAGTCAGCCTGTCGGAGACCTTGACTCTATCGACAGCATACATACCCGCCCAGTATTCGTCATAAGTGTCACTCGAAAAATAAGTTTCATCTATAGTGCTCGCATTGTCGCTTGTAATATGAATCCAGCGAAGATTACCGCCCAACGAGATATTGTGTGTATCATCAGGCTTAAAGCTAATCTGGCCTTCAAGGTCATTTTCATTATATGCATAGCGCCTTATCACATACGAATTATTAAACACGTTAAAATTGCCGAACCATTGTAAATATCCCTTCGTCTTCTCGTCAAAACTGTGGTCTAACCTCGCATACACTCTCGTAATACTTGTAAGAGCATTCTCCCGCGGATAATAACCCAGAAAATCCCGGTCCCCTATTTCAGAATCCGAATGAGCGGCGCCGAAAGACAGCTTGCTGGCATCGGAAATCTCATACCCGAAATCCGTGTCGAACTTATAGCTTCTGAAAAAATCATGAGCATCGGTAATTGTGGCATCTAATCCCAAAGAAGGATATTTATACATCATTCTGCCCGCACCTGCCTCGTCGGAACTCTCGATGTCCTCGTACCCTGCCGAGACTCGCCAGGAAAAGTTCTTATCGACTCCGCCGTAACGAAGATGCGTATAGCTGTCACCGAATTCAGTCATTGTCGTACTCGAAAAAACTCCCTGCACATCTTCTGGCTTTTTCGTAATTATGTTAATAACGCCTGTATATGCGTTCGAGCCCCAAACAGCCCCGCCCGGCCCGCGGACAACCTCTATCCGGTCGATATCCTCAACCAGAACAGGCATCTCCATCCAGCCTGTGCCGAAAACAGGATCCAGCGTGGTCCTGCCGTTAATTAAAACAAGTGTCCTGTCTGAAACCGTGCTGAAAAGGCCCCTTACGCCCACCATATACCTTGCCCGGTCAAGACGAACCACATCAACTCCAACTGTATATCGAAGAATATCCGGTATGTTCGTCAGACCGCTGTAATGAATATCTTCCGCAGTAATCACGCTAACCGGTACCGCAAGCTCATATATCGACTGCTCCTGCCGTGATGCGGTAACTATCGATATCTCCATCAGCTTCTCGATACTCAGCTCGAACAAATCGTTGACATCTTCAGAACTATCTTCCCCTGCCCTGCCTGAGCTGGGTAATAAAAAGACGGTAACCAGTATTACCAACATCATTCTCTCATAAATTTTCTTACTCATACGTCAACTTCCTTACTTAGGGTATGGTAATTTCCTATGACCTTCTTAAAAACTCCAAACATTGATAAAAATCGTCATAAAATAAGTGCTAATTAACCTGTAAAAAAAAAGTGCTTTTTATCCCCCGCTTCAGAAAATACCCGTTTGTCGAAATAATATGGGACTTTTACTAAATAATGAATAATGAAATGCTCTTAAAGAAGCAGATTAGCCCGGTTTAATCGTCGCTTCCGCCGCAGATAAACCGCATCCTGCCGACATTGGGAATAAACGCAAAACGAGATGTAACTTTACCGAAGTTGAATCTAAAACCGCTCGGCCAATACACGAAAACCGCTTTACCTATCAGATAATCCCGCGGGACAATGCCTTTCCTGTACCTTATGCCGTTATTGCCGATACCTTCATCGTCCCACCATCTGCCGTCTTCGCTGTTTGGGCTGTTGTCGCCGAGAACAAAAAACTGGTCTTCTTCTAAACTAAATGGATTGCCCTCGGCGGCTCTGCCACCTCTGCCGCCGTTGGCATACCGCGCCTCAGTATAATGAATGTCCCTGAAAATTGATACGTGCCAAACACTTAACTTTCCCGAGCCAAAAATCTCAACTCGAGGCTCAATATCAGTTCTTCTTTCTCCGGCATCACCCGCCAGTCGGCCAAGGTCATAACTCAACTCCTCAGAACCCGCACGCAAAACAAGTTTGTGGTCAACATTCTCAAATCTTACAAACGTCGGCTCACCGACAGAAAGAGGCTCGATTGTCCTGCTCGTCAGCTCTTCCTCTTCTCCTCCAAAAACTCGCGAAATTGAAACCCGGCCGTCAAATTCGACGCAAGCTTTATAAGTCGTTTCATACTTACCCAATGATATCCCCACAGAGCCGCCCGCGCTTTCTGCTTCAGCATAGAAACGCACCATCAAATCGCTGCACAACGGCAAATCCCCGTAACGTCTTGTATCGTTATATGCGTACATCGTACGGAAACCATTACCAGCCGACGTATCATAAAACATCGTGTTAATCTGTTCCGGCGAGCTGTCCAGGTTAAATAACGCAGGCTCAGTCTTATCATTAATCCACGCTGAGCCCGTTGTATTAAACGGCTGTTCCCATCTGTGGTTATTAAACGAACGTTCAATCGGGCGAGCAGGCTGATAATCATTTTCATAAACCGGCATCCAAAGCTCCTCCTGAACCCTGGCCGGCTTGCGGGCGATTTCACCGTCGATATAAACGTCACCATCTACGATTTCCACAGTCTCTCCCGGCTTGCCTATCAAACGTTTTATGTAATTGATGCGCGGCTTCATAGGATTCTTGAATACAACCACGTCCCATCGCTTGGGCTCAAAAAACTGGTATATGCATTTTAAAACGAGAATCCGGTCTCCATTGGATACCGCTGCCGTCCTGTTATCCGGGCTCTCATAGCCGCAGCTCGGACACCGGCTCTGAAGAAGCCTCACATTGCCCGAAGGAATCGTATCCGTTTCAGAACCGCGCCTGTCCAGCATATAGCCTCTGTCATATTTATAACCGCACTGTGAACAGCACATCCTGAAATGGGCGCCCATCAACGTATCCGCCATACTGCCGGTTGGAATCCGAAATGCCTCCATAATAAAAGAGCGAAAAACAAAAGCCAGGATAAACGCCGTTATCAATCCTTCCAGAACATTGGTTATCTCCTCGACCCTCGCCGCACGATTATGCTTTGCCAATCCACCTTTATCAGTCTCACTTTTCATCATAATTACGATTAAAAAATACCTCTCAATATCAGTCTATAGCCCTTATTAAACTAAAAGCCGTTATTATGCACAATTACCCCCATCGGGTCAACAAACTTCTTGCTATCCAAACCGCACCCTGCCAGCCCTGAAAAAATCCCTTGTCTTTAATTGAGTAAACAGAGATTCCACCCTCCGTTAACAAAGGTTCAGGATTGATGCGAAAAGTGAAGGTTTTGTATTGTGATGAGTATTGGCTATGGGGAAGCTGTGCTGTTGATTGTTTGCCGAACATTGCCTCATCTCTCGTGCAGATTTTCGGCCATTCTAGTGCCGTTTCCAAAAAGAAACTTTAGCTTTTGTGTCATTCCCGCGTAAGCGGGAATCCAGTCTTTTAGACGATGGATTCCGCATCAAGACTTCGGTAAGCTCAGTCGAGTCGTGCGGAATGACAAATTATAAAAGCGAAACTTATTTAATAGAAATGGCACTAGCACGCAGGTAGTACTTATCAATTTCGGCGTCAAACCACCACCCAGCAATTCTCAAATAATCCCAGCCTCGGTTACGCCTAAGAATTTGCCTAAAACATCAAAGGTTATGTTTTGAAGTGTTAATATTGGTCCGTCGGACATCATAAAGCCGGTCAATAGTTTATTAGTGGCGTACATTTAATAAACCTAAACAGCGTCATTGGACTCCCGAACCATTACAGTGAGTTAAAAATCCCAGAAAGTCTAAAGATCTACAAATCAAAGCATAAAAGCCCGAATATAAATTTTATTAATGGGTGAATCAGATATTCGTTTGCCGCAGTGGTAAAAGTACCCCAAAAATACTTGCCAACAAAGATTAAGACTAGAAATATTGGAACACTAACACCCCAGCATATTATTAGCAAAACAAATGGATTTTCATAATTAAGTTTGCGACGGTTTGTTTGGATAATTTTACTGTCCGATACTTTATCACTGATCAAATTGAGTATCCTATCCATATTGTTAAAACCGTAGACTTGAGCTGGTGTGTTGTTCTTTTCATATAACTTGATAAGTGCCACATCTCCTTTGAAATCCATGGTAACTTCAATTTTAGCAATATTATCCCAAACAATTTGTCGCTGTTCTTGCTTATCTTGTTTTATGATTTCCCTATCATCTATGAGAATCTTATCTTGGCAATGTATTTTACTGTACACTCTATTATTTACAAAAGCAACCACATTAGAAAACAGATAAGTGATGATGCACACAGTTATTGTTCTGATGTAATTAAAATCAGAAATAATCAAAATTGCTATGAAAACGACCGGTACGCCAAAAAGCAAGAGCATCCGGATTTGCCTTTTAGTTTTTTTGTGATCGTCTTCGGAAAAATTGAATACGTGCATATTTTTATCCTGTCCTATAAAAAAATAGGGGGACGTTTCCTATTTATGTTGCCCTGATTTCTCTCAATCTCACGATCAATATTTGAAAGAGACACAACGTTACTGAAAGCATTGAAATGGCAATAATATCGAGTTTACCTCTCGCCGTCAACGACTATCATACAATCGATGCCGGCGATGGATTCTTTAACCTGGATATTATTGCAAAACAGCCAATTAGTCGGCTGATTCTTTTTAATTTACAAGCCGGTTTCACAAAAAAAAGTTTTTAGTGTCGCTTGCCAGCCGGCTTGCAGGAACTTGCTAGATTAAAACGGTTAAGATTCGGGAAAATACCAATTGAACCTTTGAGAAATGGGTAATCCCACGAGTTATTCCTCTTGTAAACGCCGGTTAAATCTGGTAACCTGTCTTTGATGTAAATCTTTAATCTGCCTTGACTTGATTGATTCAATGGCTTTTATCAAAAATCGAGCCCTTGTTTTAACGGGCTGAAAGAAAATTAAAAACTTTTCAGGAGGTTTTATGAAATTTCGTAATGTATCTCTTGCCCTGGTTATTCTTGCCTCGCTTTTCCTTGCGCAGAGTAAATCCGCTGAAAGAGCAAAACCATCGCTCGGCGGGCCGGCCCCGAAGATTACAGGACTGACCTGGATAAAAGGCGGACCCGTCGAAATAAAAAAGGGCACCGTTTACGTCATTGAGTTCTGGGCTACCTGGTGTCCTCCCTGCAGGTACACCATTCCGCACCTTACCGAGCTGCAGAAAAAATATAAGGATAAATCCGTCACTGTCATCGGCATCTCGAATGAGCCTGTAAGCACGGTTCAGCCGTTCGTAAAGGCCAAAGCCGAAAATATGGATTACAACGTTGCCGTGGATACCGACGGCGTCGCATCTAAAAACTATATGAGGGCCTTCGGCGAAACCGGAATCCCTACAGCCTTTGTCATTGATAAAAATAGCAGGCTCGTCTGGAAAGGTCATCCTTTGGGCGGCCTGGATGACGTCCTCGAAAAGGTAGTCGAAGAAAAATTCGATTCCGAGCAGTATCAAAAGGACATCACGGAGGCAAAGGAAAAATACGAAAGGGCGGTCCAGAACTATATGGACTACTTTGAAAAAATAAAAACTGCAGGCCCAAAAGAGGTTGAAAGTATCGGCGGTCAGCTTATACAGGATGCCGATGCCCAGATACTTAATGCCTTTGCCTGGCAAATTCTCACCAGGGTCGAAGAACCCAAACGTGATTTTAACCTCGCTGTGCAGGCCGCTGAAAAGGCAAACCTGCTCACCGAGCAGAAAAATCCCGAAGTTCTTGACACCTATGCCCTGGCACTGTTCGAATCCGCAAAATACCGGATTCAGCAGGCTGTACAATTACAGCAAAAGGCCGTAATCCTCACCGAAGGCAACCCGATGATGCAGGCTGAATTGAAAAAAACTCTTGAAAAATATAAAAGTGCTGCTGAAAAAATAGCTGAAACCGAAAGCAAGACCGATTAAACTCGAAAAAAATATGGTAACCATTGAATCGCTCGAATCGAAGGGACATTCTTAATTTTGTTCTCCCTGCTCTTTATATGTGTAATCCGAAAATCATAAATAGCCGATATCTTCCTGTATGAATCTGCCCAGAACCAGAAAACTTTTTCTTATTATACTCCTGCTCTATTGGCCGCTTATCTTTATCCTGACCCACATACCTCTCAAACTGGACCTCCTTGTGCAGCTTCAGGCCTCCGATAAAAGCCTGCATTTTCTCGTCTATTTTATTCTTTCATTTCTTCTGTACTTCGCCACCGAATCCGCCCAAAAGCTCAGTTTGAAAAGCATAAAATTCTGGCTTCTTTTCTCGGCTCTGCTTGTTTATGCAGCCGCCGATGAATGGCTTCAGGGCCTTGTCGGCAGAAGCTGTGATTTCCTTGACTTTATTGCCAATTTAACCGGTGTTGTTGCTGCCTTTGTTTTCCTTTCGTTTTTGTCATTCTGGCCGGCACTGCTCCTCTGCACCGCCGTTTCCATAATTATTATTACAAAAGCCGCACAAATGAGATTTACAGGCAACCTCTCTTTTATCAGGCCGGCCGTCTATTTTTTTTCCTACGCCTTTTTCACTATCATTTGGTCCCGCTTCATCTTTTCTATAAAGTCTTTGAAAACCTCACCGTTAAAATGGTTTATAGCCGCTTTTGCTTTGCCGGTAACTGTCCTTCTTGCCGCCGGCATCTTTTCATTCCTCCTCGCCAATAGTTTTCAGCTCACAGAGATAATCTGCTCTCTCGCCGCAATATTTATCGCCGTAATCGTTTCTTATTTCACCAGCAGGTTCGTTTAACTCCCAACTTTTATAGCCGTTACTGGTGAAAAACGAACCCAATTTTGGGCGAAAATTGGGTTTGAATTGGCTTTGTTTGGCTTCGTTTTTTGGTTCGTTTTCGGCTAATCCGACAGGGCGTACATTTACATATCTGGTTATATTACAAGCACTTATCGATGAGCCACGGACAGGATGCCCGTGGTACGAATTGGGTTCGTTTTGGGTTCGTTTGGGTTCGTTTTTTGGGCAGTTTTCGGGCAGTCCGACAGGGCGTACATTTACATATCTGGTTATATTGCAAACACTTAGCAATGACACACGGGCGCCAAGCCCGTGGTACAAATTGGGTTCGTTTTGCATAAAAAGGGTTGATTTGTAGAGCTCTCTCAACAAATGTAGAGGTGCGTTTTGAGAGTTAATTGGTGAATTGGTTAATTTGTTAATTAGTTTTCCGATTCTCGAGCCCTGATGCTTGATACACGTTGATAGTGTCCCGTGACTCGTTTCTCGTGTCTCGTGGTTATAAAACATTGATAAATCCTTAAATAATAAGAATTTACAATTAATTTTCTGACTTGGCCGTCTGGCCGATGCTTGCGGGCCCCACCTACGCTTCCTGCTAAGCTACGGTCGGGCATGCCTCCGCGTTACGTGTGTTTTCTAACACACAATGGTATTATACAAATCAAGGCCGTTTTATCAATAGAAAAATAAAAAAGAATACAGCAGACAGAATACAGAATTCAGAAAAAAATGCGTGTTTCTGCCGGAGGCCGCCCGCCTTCGTTCTTTGAACTACGGCGAGGCAGGCGATGAGCGTCGTAAGGTGGCACGCAGGCACGAAAGTGGCGGAGTGCGTAAAAAAAATGCGAACCGCAGGCAGAAACCACATAGAAACAACCACTAAGAAATAAGTCACACGTCACAAGTGCACAAGTCAAAAGGGGAAATGTTTCTAGTCCTTTTGTTTAAACAAAAGGACTACGAACCTTATATAAAATCAGCGACAAAAACGCGATGCTCATTATGCGGTGCGACTACGACTTCAACACATCTTTTCGAGTATTGCTTCTGAGTCTTTTGCCTTTGGGTCTTTTATTTGCTTTCTGCAGGTGAGGGCTTTTTTGAGCCACTCTCTGGCTTTTTCTTTATCATTCTCAGCTAAGAGAATCCGGCCTAACAGATGTGCTGCATCACCTTCGGCCCAGCGGTATTTCATAGAGACTGCCTTTTCGTACGCTGATTTTGCATTACTTTTCGCCTGCTCGAAATCTTTTTGCTCTAAATATGCTTTTGCTAAAATTATCGCCGCTGCTGGCTCATAAAACCAAAATCCCGTCCTGCTGCAAATCTTCAGAACTTCGTTAGCATCGCGAAAAGCATCATCGTATTTACCCATATCTAAGTTTAATCTAGCGCGCTCGAGTAATGCTTCGATTTGAAGGTCTGGTACGCCGATCTTGTGACCAATCTCAAGTGCTTCTTGGATATGCTCCTCCGATTGCTTTTTATCCCCCTTTATCCTCTCAATAGCACCCAAGCAGCGGTGACATCTTGAAATGTCATCTGGCCAATTTTGACTATTACAAATCTCCAGGTTCTGTTCTGTCAGCTTAAAGGCCTCATCAACTCTCCCCATCGATATAAGAAAAGTGGCATAATTAACTCCTCTATGACTGTAAAGCCGGAATTCACTAATCTTTTTTTCAAGCTCATCCGACTCCTTGAAATTTTGTTCTGCTTCTTCAGTCTTGCCCAACAGATAATATATCCAGCCAAGATACGCCTTTGAATCTACGATATATTGCTCATCTTTTGCTGTCTGTGCCAATTCAAGTGCCTTTTTGGCACTCTCAAGACCTTCCTCAAGCTCGCTGGTTCTCAATTGCAGGTCAGCTAAGTTTGAATAACCCACAGAGGCGAAAGCTATTTCGTTATCTTCAATATATAACTCAGTTGCTCCTTTCAATGGTTCTTCTGCCTCTTTTGGCCTGCCTGTATAAAGAAGTCCCAGTCCGGCTGTATTGAGTAGCCAGCTTTGGTGGCCCTTTTCACTTACAAGTGGCATCTGCGAAAGGTCGCCTTCCGGAAAGAAAGTCTTGACAAGAGATAGGTCAGTTTCCCAGGCACCGAGGATATGAGTAATGAAATATTCATCCATTCTATCTATTTTCTCTTGATAAACATCCCAATACACCTCATCATAAAGGCCTGCGGAACAGCCGTGATAGACCTGCTCAAATAACGGCTGCATCTGATCCAACGTCTTGGGTCGCTCGGGTGCGTTTTCGCCAAAATACTCGTAAATGCGTTTATGACACAGCTTTTTATCCTTCTTCTTAAAATCAGATTCAAAATAGCTCTTAATTAATGGATGTGTTGTATATAGCTTTTTCTTCTCATCGCAGGATATGAGTCGCCAATCTAACAACCCGTCAATCAGGTCCTTGAAATCAAGCTCATTCATCTTTATTAATACATCATTGAATTTGGTATCCTCTATTTTCTTACGAAATACTTTTTCAAAATCGCTTTGCTTTACCTCCTGTCGAAATAGTGAAAAGATATTCAAAAACGCCCTTTCTGCTTTAGACATTTTTTTCGCATATCTGCTCAAAAGCTTGCCTACATCTTCAAATCGCTTCTTGTCGCTCAGGACAAATTTAATATCAGGCGCCTGTTTTATATCTCCTCCATAGTATCTATCTAAATACCCAGCTAAAGATGTCAGGCTCAGCGCATGTCCTTTATATCTATTGATAACTTCTTTAATATCATCATCGCTTCCCCTGACTCCTCGCTTTTTTAACATTGACAGGGCATCCGGAACGCTTAAATCAATCAATGGGTGATTTTTATAACTTCTGTTTTCCCAGTCTTCCAAATCCTTTAACGAAAAGCGTGTTGTAATCAAGCACAGGCCCTTTGCTTCAGGGACATCAGCTAAATAATGAAGCATCTCCGTACATTCACGATGGAGCATTTTTCCAAACTCATCACCGGATTCGCCTTTTTGCATCTGTTCAAGACCATCTAATATAATTAAATAGGCTTCTTGGCCGATATACTGCTTTATCCTGTCAACCTTTTCCCACGTGCCTTTTATAGTCTCCGGCTCAATTTGTCCGCCGCTGACAAATCGTAAAAGTGCATTTAAGAATTGCTCAAGATATGCATTACGATAAAATCCCCACCAGAATACTCCATCAGGCTGAATTCCATTAGATTCCAGATTATCGTACCACTTACGTATAAGGGCCGATTTGCCCACACCACCCCAGCCGATAAGTGCCCCAATCCGCACCGCTGGGTCTTTATACCATTCAGTTATAGTATCAAGCTCCTGCTCTCGTCCGACAAATTTCTCTTCCGGCGGCGTCTGATTATGCAAACTCGGTGGTAAATAAAGTTTTATTCCAGGTGCGTTGTTCAGTCGTTCTTCGAGTGTAAGACCCATAGCACAGAGATTAACCCATTTATCCTTGTACATTTTAAGTTGTTCTATATTGTACATCGTACGTATTCGGTGTATTTTTGCATGGCACGTCGGGCAAACAACCATAAGATTATCTTCCGTATTGGGACCTTGTTCGCTAATGGGTACAATGTGGTGGATATCAGTAATATCTTCATGCTGAGGACAAAGACAACAACGATGCATTGCGTCGACTAATAACTTGTTTCTTATCTCTCTTGCTATTGGTTTTCGCTTTTTTGCCATCTCACTTATATATTCTCATATGCCTTCAAATATTCTATGATAAAAATCCTGTTGTATAGTCGCAGGTCTATTTATTTCCTGCATCCCATTTTTCTCGCGTTGTCTTATTACATAATATTTTATCATCTCTTTGTCAATTTAATCAAGAAAGATTTTCCCAGTCTGTTTTACTTGTCCTGAGCTTTTCGAAGAGTGTATTAGTACCTTTGTAGTTTATTAAAATCTGTATTAGTCAGTGAAAATCAGCGAAATCCACCTTCAGTAAACTTACGGTGGATAGGTCTGCGGTTAAATAATTCATGCGTTTTTGTGGTTAATTTTGTGGTTTCTTGAACGGCTTGTAAAGCGGGTCGCCGAGAAGCATAAGCTGCCACGAATTATATGGCTTTGTATAGTAATACGCCTCGGCAATACAAAGACTGTCAAGAAGATATCTGAAAAAAACCTTCGGCTCAGGAAAAGTGTGTAAGTACGGCTCGGCTACCGCTCCTATTGTCACGGCCACACCGTCTCTTAGCATAGCCGGGCACCATTGGCTGCTGTCGGCATCCCGAAGATTTACGGCTTCGAGACTCGATATGTGTATCCCGATTGCACCGTTAACGAAATCGAAGGCATCGATATATTTTTTCAGGCTGTACCAGCCGCAATAAACAGCAGTCAGGGGACAGTCGTTCGGCCCAAAAAGCTCAGCCGAACTTTCCTCGATTGCTTTTTTGCCTTCGGTCTTGAACATCAAAGCCGTTTGGCTGAGTGAGCGGTCGAATTGTTCAAAGATTTCGATGTCTTTTTTAAGTTCTGAATATCCCCTGTCTATATAAATATTGCCGACAAGCCCTTTCTTCTCAGCCGATACAGCCTTATCTATCAGTCCCTTTGCAATTTCGAAGCTCGGGCCATCGAGCCGGCTGACCATAAGCATATTCGAGCTTCCTCGAAGAATATTGCTTCTCAGCTCATTCGCCTGCCATCGGTAAAGCTCATAATTACCGCAAAGCACCATCGACAGTTCGCTGTCCACCGATGCGTTCGTCTCTTTGCCTTCAATCCTGTTTATCTCTAATTCCAAAAGTGTGATTTTTCTTTCAGCTTCTTTCTGCTCTGCCTCGTTGTCGTTGTTTTCTTTTTTAATTTGCTCGAGCAATTCTTTTAGCTGCTTTAATTTCTCCTCGTGACCTTTCAGTTGCCCTCTCTTACCCACCTTGAATGGAACACCGTATGTCGTTACAAGGCACCTTATATGATAAAGCTCGGGGTCAAGCAGCTTTTTGCGGACAGGTTCGGCGATTTTTTCCTCGTAATCGTCCCTGCTGATTTCATCTATTAGTTTTTCTCCCAGCCGAACCGTCAGAACGTTCTTCCTGGGAACGTTGCGCACTTTGCAGTAATATTGTGCAAGCTGCAGCGATGCCTTGATGTCACCATTTGTGATTACCAGAATCTGCTCAGATTCAAGACCCTGCACAGCGGCCGTTATAAGTAAAATCACGGATATGATAAAGACTATTCTAATTTTCATTACTGAAATGATACCTGCAAAACCCCCTTATTCAACTTGTTTTTTTTTGGGCTCTTCTTTTAGTCAGGCCCGTGAGCTCGGTATGGCAGGTCTACCGGGTACTGGCGTATGATTTCATCGTAGTCGTCGAACCAGCAGGCTTTCGGGTTACTTCTGAATACAAGAAATTTGCCGCTGTCCTCGTCGTTTGCCGCTCGATGGTACTTAAAATATACGCGATTCTTTGTTTTTCCTACGACTTCAATCTTTCCCGTCGAGTGACTCATTACGTATCGTGCCCGCTTTGCCAGCCCGCTCACCTTCGACTTGGCCTGTTCGAAAATCTCGTATCCCTCTTCTATCGGAACAGTATAACCCTTGTTGCCCACCGCAGGCCTGCACTGGAAAACGTAATATGGTATAACACCGATAAAGGAAAGCTCCGCAAAAAGCTTTGCTAACGTATCAGGATTATCATTGATGCCCCGTACCAGCGGCATTTGGTTGCACATCTTTGCACCAGCCTTTTGAATAAGATTACACGCCTCTATTGCAGCCTCGGTAATCTCACGCGGATGCACGAAATGCGTCATAACATATAATTTCTTCTCGTCCGTGCTGTACGTATTTATCATCTCCAGAAGTGCCGCATCTTCAATTATCCTGTAGGGATTATAAACCGGCATTCTCGTACCTATGCGAATAATCTGAACATGCTCTATTTGTCTCAATCTTGATATGAGTTTTTCAAGTTTATTTGTCTGAAGCACCAGCGGGTCGCCGCCTGTCAGCAGAACATTCGTAATCTCATCGTGTTCTGCGATGTATGCAAGCGCAGAATCAATATCCTGAAGGTAATCGTCCTGCCTTTTTTCAATGAAGACACGCTTTCGGAAGCAGTAGCGGCAAAGCCCCTCGCACTGGTTGCTCACAAGCAAAAGTGCCGTTGAATTGTATTTATGTTCCAAGCCAGGCAGAATCGTATATGCCTTCTCGTCGGATGGGTCAAGTCTTCCCCACCGCTCAAGCTCCTTCGGGTGCGGTATGACTATATGACGTATAGGGTCATCCGCGTCCGACCAGTCGATAAGCGAAAGATAGTAGTCGTTGCACCGAAACTCAAATTGCTCGGCAACCTTCTTTAGCTTCTCCTTTTCCTCTTCGCTCAACTGTTCTAATTGCTCTATCCGTGTGAAGTATTTTCTTGTACCCAAGGTCTTTTCAATCATCTGTTTGCTCCGGATTCATCTAAGACTAACGAATATTTATCAGCAGCCATTCCCCTCTGCAATCCTGACATGCTGAATACTATTCTATAATGTTTTTGTCGGAATATCAAGGACACAGCTTAAAAATGATTAAGAAAATGCTGATATTATTATCGGACGTTCTATATAGCTGCAATAACGTGGATTTATAGCTGTTCGGCAGAAAAAATTTATTTTTTATTTTTTCGTCGAGCTTTTTCGTACCACTCGATTGTTGCCTTCAGCCCTTCGTCGAAATCCATTTTTGCCTCGAATCCGAAAAGCTCTTTTGCCCGTGACACATCCAGTCTTCTTCTCGGCTGGCCGTCGGGTTTGCTGCTGTCCCAGCGAATCTCGCCCTCGAAGCCGGTCAGCCTTGCGATTTTTTCTGCGAGTTCTTTTATTGTTATTTCAAAACCCGCCCCGATATTCACAGGCTCGGCCCCGTTATAGTGCTCCGTCGCCGACAAAATACCCTCCGCAGCGTCAGCAGCATAAATAAACTCCCGGCTCACTTTCCCTGTCCCCCAGCACTCGATGTAATCTTTTTTCTCTTCGATTGCATCGACGCATTTCTTTATCAGTGCCGGTATCACGTGGCTGCTCGAAGGCTCGAAATTATCGCCAGGCCCGTAAAGATTTACCGGCAGAAGAAATATCGAATTAAAGCCGTACTGCAACCGATACGCCTGCGACTGAACCAGCAGCATCTTCTTGGCAAGGCCGTACGGAGCATTTGTCTCTTCCGGGTAGCCGTTCCACAAATCCTCTTCCCTGAACGGGACCGGCGTAAATTTCGGATAAGCACAAATTGTCCCTATCGCAACGAATTTCTCAATCCCTCGAAGCCGACCCCGCTCAATAAGCTGAATCCCCATCATCAGGTTTTTATAAAAAAACTCGCCCGGGTGCTCGCGGTTCGCGCCGATCCCGCCCACAACCGCCGCAAGGTGTATCACAACATCAGGCTTCATATCTTCGTACATCCGTTCAATATCATTCATATTGACCAGGTCATAATCTTCTATCTTCGGAATGAGAATATTTTTGCAGCCGCGTTTTCTTAAGCCCTCGGTGACATAGCTGCCGAGAAAACCAGCACCTCCTGTAACTACAATATTTTTGTCCTCGAAAAATTTGCTCATTTTACTCTAGAACCGTGCTCTTTGATTATCTTTTCATTATTTGCCAATTGCATATCGGCATCGGTCATCATCCTTGCGAGCTCTTTGAACGTCACCTTCGGCTTCCAGCCGAGCTTTTTTTTCGCCTTGCTCGCATCACCGCAAAGGGTATCAACCTCGCTCGGCCGCAGGTATCGCTTATCAATCTCAACGTACTTTTCCCAGTCTAATTCGAGGTATCCAAAGACCTCGTTGAGGAACTCTCGAACCTTATGATTCTCACCCGTTGCTATAACGAAATCTTCCGGCTCGTCCGTCTGCAACATAAGCCACATCACTTCTACATAGTCACCCGCGAATCCCCAGTCTCTCTTCGCATCGAGATTGCCTAAGTATAATTTATCCTGCAGACCCAGCTTTATCCGCGTCGCCGCCCGCGTTATCTTTCGTGTCACGAACGTCTCGCCGCGTCTCGGCGACTCGTGATTGAACAAAATCCCGTTACACGCGAATATCCCGTAGGCCTCGCGATAATTCACTGTCTGCCAGAAGCTGTAAACCTTCGCACAGCCGTAAGGGCTTCGCGGATAAAAGGCCGTCTCTTCGGTTTGTGGACTCTCTTTGACTTTACCGTACATCTCGCTGCTCGATGCCTGATAGAAACGCACCTTCCTGCCGCTGCTGCGTAGCGCCTCAAGCAGCCGAAGCGTTCCCAGCGCATCGGTATTGACAGTATATATCGGGTTATCGAAACTGACGCGCACGTGACTTTGTGCGCCGAGATTATAAATCTCGTCCGGCTCGACTTCCTTGATAATCGATGACAGGTTACTGCCGTCGGTCAGGTCACCGTAAACCAGCCGAAGTTTAGGCTGCTTGTGCGGGTCAACGTACAAATGGTCGATTCTGCCTGTATGAAACGAGCTGCTCCGCCGAATTATCCCCCAGACCTCGTAGCCTTTTTTCAACAGCAGCTCCGCCAGATACGAACCATCCTGCCCCGTTATACCCGTAACCAACGCCTTCTTCATCTCACTACGCCTTTAAATCATATTTTTGAGAAATTGTAAAATTACTTTTAAGTTTTAAGTTATGGTTTTGAACTTTTATTTTATAATTTTTCACTTTCGATAATAATCTTCAGCGTCTCATCAAGGCTTGTCTTCGGCTGCCAGCCTGTCAAATTCTTTATGCGCTCGAGATTGGGCACACGACGCATCATATCGTCAATAGCCCTGCCGTATGCAATTTCGTAGGGGACATATTCTTTTTTGCTTTTACTGGCTGTCATCGCAATGATTTTTTCCGCGAGCTCCTCGATGCTGACCTCCTCGTCCGAGCCGACATTAAAAACTTCTCCAGCAGCCTGTTCGCAGTCCATAAGACCTGTAACAGCCTCTACCATATCTTCTACATAGCAGAAGCATCTGCTTTGTTTGCCCGTACCGTAGATTCTGACCGGCTCATTCTTCAATGCGCTTCGCACGAACCGCGGGACAACCATTCCGTACAGTCCTGTTTGTCTCGGTCCTATCGTATTAAAGAACCTCGCTATTACCACGCCGAGCCCGTACTGCTGATAAAATGCAAGCCCCAAAAATTCGTCTATCGCCTTGCTGCAGGCATAAGACCACCGCGAATACTTCGTGCTGCCCAGGACCAAATCATCGTCTTCGCCGAACGGCACCTGCTCGCTTTTACCGTACACCTCGCTGCTCGATGCGATTAAAATCTTTTTGTCGAACTTATTGGCGATATCGAGCACCGTTTCTGTCCCGCCGATATTAGTCTCTATCGTATGTACAGGCCTGTCCGCTATTAGTTGAACTCCAACCGCCGCCGCCAGGTGATAAATACAGTCGCACTTTTCAACCAAAGTTGACATCACGGTTTTATCGCGTATGTCACCCTCGATGAAATCAAATTTTGTATTGTCCTTCAGGCCGGCTATATTCGCTATGCTGCCCGTACTGAGATTATCGATAACCGACACTTCCCAGCCGTCCTCTACCAGCTTTTCAGCCAGATGTGAGCCGATAAACCCCGCACCGCCCGTTATCAATGCCTTCATAATATCAATTTAACCTTTCTTTTCTTAACGCCGCAAAAACCAAAGACAAAAATCATTAAATATGCCGAATATACATAGCAAAAATGGAAAGGGATTTCAACAATGAAATAAAGTGAAAAGGTTTGATGCCCTTAAGGCTTGCCTGCGCATAAAAAAAGCAGGTTAAAAACCTGCCCTTTGAATTATCTTTGCCCAATTTTTATCTTGTCTATCTTTTCTTTCTGCACAATGTAAACGCCCAAACCGAGCAGAGCAATTGTCATCGGCTCAGGAATAAGATGCACACCTGTGATTAGGACATCAACGCCCTCTAAAACGCCATAACTGGGCCCCACCACATACTCCGGCGGATATATGTCAACGTGTGTACCTTCTGCAATCGGGGAAATCCAGTAGTCGGTGACGCCATCCCAGGTATCGCTGAGTTGGTACTCAAGAGTCAACAGCACTTCACCAGCCCCAATTGAAGGCACCGCGTACGCGCTCAGTGTATCCAACAGCACACCTTGGTAGTTATCTATAAAGCCGGGATCGGCTATACCATTAAAGCCCGGATGAAATGTATAAGAGAGAAGCTCACCGTCCATGTCAATTACTTCAGTAGCTATATTAGCATTACCCTCAACTATAGCATCGATGACAATACTGCTGCACGCCTCATCTGCAATCAATTCAATATTAACAATCTCTCCGGCTGTAGGTGCGTATTCCTTCTCGCCGTCAATATAAAAGCCGATCACACCAGCCTGTGAGGCCGAGGCTAAGCACAGAATTAAAACTAATAAAACAAACCTTTTCGTCACATCCTCCTTAAACCAAAACTAACACTTCGTACTTCTAAAAATTATATAAATACTTTGTCAGGTAGTTTTGACAAGGTATTATCGCCATCATTGATAGCTCTGAGGACAGATAGCCGGTTTCGGCCGATATGAGTACCGAAAAGCAACACTCTCTACCCTCTAATCTCCTTTTTCACCAATACCCGCAAACACGTACGCAACTGAATACTCGCAAATTCTTGCGGGTAGCTCTCTATAATCCCGTTGAAAGTCATTATTAGGTTAATACAAAGATACAGAAAAAGCAAGAAAAATTTTAAAAAAAATTTAAAAAAGTAAAAAAATCACTACTTAAGGAAAAATTAATCCCCTTTTGGCAACCAGGGCATAAAAAAAGCCTTTTTTCGCTATTATGCGGGATACAAGGCCATTTTTTGCCTTTTTATATGAGTTATGATATTCGCGTCTTTTAGTGAAAATCCGGGGGTAAATTTTTTCTCTGCAGTTCAATTTTCCCTAAATCAGTCCCATTTCACCAAGTGTCCAAAATGCACGAAAACTCCTTTTTTGCCTTAAAAAGCCGTTTCCAGAGCAAAACTTGACTTTTTAGTATATCGGACTATATTAAGGTAGCCGCCCCTGTGTTGTGCAGGGAAAGGTTGTCTCGATATTATCGACTGTATTTATTATCCTGATTTCACCAGGGCGTAAAAGACGCCCGTTTTATATAAAAAGGATTTGACTGTAATTTATGGCAGGAGTCTTCGACAACTCAACCGTCTCTCGAATTCAGCAGGCCAACGATATCGTTGACGTTATATCCGAATACGTCAGCCTTAAGAAGAAAGGCCGTGAAATGGTCGGCCTCTGCCCGTTTCACGACGACCATAAGCCCAGCCTTTACGTCAATCCGGTAAAGCAGATTTTTAAATGTTTCGCCTGTAGTGCCGGCGGCGACGTCTTCAAGTTCCTCCAGATGTTCGAAAATCTTACCTTCCCACAGGCTATCGAAAGACTTGCCGAGCGCGCGGGTATCAAAATCGAACGCCGCCGGCAGCCTGACGATAAAGCTAAAGCTGCTCCTGACGTGGACCCGAACAGGCTCGCAAAGGCAAACGCCTGGGCCGCTGACTATTTTCACAAAAACCTCCTCGATAAGAAAAAAGGCGAATTCGCTTGTCAATACCTCGAAGAAAGAAAAATTCCCCTCGATGTCGCCAAAGACTGGCAAATCGGTCTCGCCCTTACCGGCAATGACCTCGCTGAAACCGCAAAACAGAAAAAAGCCTCTATCGAGCTTCTTATAAAGGCCGGACTATTGACCTCGCCGAATTCCGACAGGTTCGTAAACCGCCTGATGTTCACCATAACTGACGTTACCGGCCGCGTAATCGGTTTCGGCGGGCGGGCTTTCGAGCAGGCCGAGGCCAAATATATAAATTCGCCCGCCACAGCCCTCTTTGACAAAAGCAATTGCCTTTACGGCCTGCAGCAGGCAAGGCACTCCATCGTCTCTTCCGGAACCGCCGTCGTCGTCGAAGGATACACCGACTGCATAATGGCGCACTACAAAGGCATATCGAACGTTGTTGCAGCTCTCGGTACGAGCTTCACCGCAGGACAGGCCCGTATCATCAGAAGGTTCGCCAAAAAAGCCGTCCTCGTCTTTGATAGTGACATCGCCGGCACCGAAGCTGCAAACAGGGCCCTCGAAGTCTGCATCTCACAGCACATCGATATTAAAATCGCCTGCATCCCCGGCCACAAAGACCCCTGCGATTTTCTTCTCTCCGCCGGCAAAGAAAAATTCGAGCAGCTTATCAATAGCGCCGTTGACGTCTTCGACTTCAAATGGGACAGGTTAACGCAAAGCCTCGGCAAAAACGACACCATCGTCGAAAGAAAAGCTGCTGTGGAGGAATTTTTGCAAACAATAGCGAACGCAATGCAGGCAGGTTCCATTGACCCTATTGAAAAGGGCCTCATTGTAAATCACCTCGCCTCTATTATAGGCCTGGAGGCAAAGCAGATAAACAATCTGCTCGCCACACTTCTCAAAAGGGCTGAAAGGGCAGCCGCCTATCGGTCGCAGGACAAGAAGTTCGACTCACTTGATTTGGGTCAGGGCGGCTTCGCAATAGCACAGCGGCAGGTCATCGAGGTCCTTCTCAATCAGCCGGACCTTTTCCAGTCTGTGGAAAAGAAGATTTCCCCTGAGCTCTTTGATGTACCCGTACTCAGGCAGATTGCACAAATCCTCTTTCAAATGTTAAAACAAAGACCAGAAACTACCCTTACCGAGATACTGGCTGAAACGGACTCGGTTGAGCTTGCGAATGTAATTGTCCAGCTCGAAAGGCAGGGCGGTGAAAAAGGAAATTTCGATTCTTCTCTTGATGATGCAGTTGAAGCTATGTACAGGTTCAGCCAGAGGCAGAAAAGAGCAGAAATTAAGGAAATTAAGGATGAAACTGAGTATTTGAAGAAAGTTTTTGAAGATAGCCGAAAACAAAACGGTCATAATATCGGTATGCTTTAAAAATGTAACTAAACCCTGATACTCGTTTCACCGCTCTTTGAAAACGTGACATTTTTATTTGCACGAAAGATTTTTCAAGGAATTATATATTCGCATTATAGGCAATTATTTACGGGATACTTTTAATATGGCAAAGAAAAATGAAAAGAAGGAAAATAAAGTAAACAAAGCCGACGAGACTGAGGCTTCAAAGCCAGCCCCTGCCCCCATCAGGCAGGGCACTATCGAGCAACAGACAAAGCTGATTATAGAAAAGGGCAAGAAGAAGGGCTTTTTAACTTATGATGAGATAAACGATGACCTGCCTGATGAAGCCGTCAGTCCCTCTCGCCTTGACAGCCTGCTGGCAACTCTCGAGGAAATGGGCATTAGCCTTCTTGACGAAGCCGAAGTCGAAAAAGACAAGGAAGAGGTTTTCGAGGCACCCGAAGAAGAGCATGCCGATGAAACCCAGCTCGAAGAGGATAAAATCCTCGAAAAGCAGCTCGTCGGTGCCGAAGTCGCCCGCCGAACAGACGATCCAATTCGGATGTATTTGACCCAGATGGGTGAGATTCCGCTGCTGACGCGGAGGCAGGAGATTGAGCTGGCCAGGAAGATTGAGCTTTCGAGGATGGCGTTCAGGCGGAAGATGCTGGAGAGCGATTACTGTGCGAAGAACGCCATCGGACTGCTCGAGCAGGTTCAGGACGGGGCGCTCTCGTTCGACAGGACGATGAAAATAAGCACGGCTGATAACCTGATTCGAGCGGTAATCAAGAGACGGCTGCCGATTAATCTGCAGACGGCAAACAGGCTGCTGGAAATCAACCGCGAGCTTTTCGATAAGTTTACGGCAATCGATGATATCGAGGCCAAAAAGAGGCTTGTGAAAAGAATCTCCAGAAATAAACGGAAAGTAGCGACACTTCTGGAAGAGCTGAGCCTGCGTACGAGCAGGATACAGGCGATGAAAAATAAGCTGCACGGTATCAGCCAGAAGATGCACCAGCTTGAGCAGATGATAGGCGAAGGGCCGGACGATAGGATGACGATGGAAGATATCGATGCGGCAGAACAGGAATTGAATGGAATGATGGAGCTGGTAGTAGAGACCGCAGGCCAATTGGACAAGAGACTGCGAGCAATCGACAGGATATTCGTACAATACGAGGAGACGAAACGAACACTGTCAAGCGCGAACCTGCGATTAGTGGTGTCAATCGCCAAGAAGTACCGCAACCGCGGTCTGAGCTTTCTTGATATAATTCAGGAGGGAAATACCGGCCTGATGCGCGCGGTCGATAAGTACGAGTACCGGCGGGGGTATAAGTTCAGTACCTACGCTACGTGGTGGATTCGTCAGGCGATAACGCGGGCAATCGCAGACCATGCGAGGACGATTCGAATACCGGTCCATATGATAGAGACGATGAGCAGGCTTCGCACAGCCGGCAAGAAGCTGCTGCAGGCATTGGGCAGAGAGCCGAAGGTGGAAGAGATTGCGGAAGAAGCTAAGATGACCGTTGACGAGACGAGGAGAGTGCTTAAGATTTCGAAGCATCCCATCAGTTTGGACAGGCCTATAGGTGACAGCGATGACAGCTACTTCGGTGATTTTATCGAGGACGACGGGGCTGATTCGCCGGTTGCATCGGCTTCACAGGAGATGCTCAGGGAAAAGATTGAGCAGGTGCTTAATACGCTTTCGTACCGCGAGCGGGAGATTGTTCGGCTGAGGTACGGAATCGGGGACGGCTATACTTATACCCTGGAAGAGGTCGGCAGGATATTTAAGGTTACGCGCGAGCGGGTCAGGCAGGTCGAGGCCAAGGCTATCAGAAAAATGCAGCACCCGGTCAGGGCCAAGAAGCTTGAAGGATTTCTCGACCATAAGAGCAGTTAGTATATCTAAAAGATTGAACCGCAAAGTTCGCTGAGAACGCAGAGAATTTTTTTGACGGGATAACAGGATTAATAAAAGAATTTGATAAACCACGGAGGCCACGGAGAAAGTTTAACCGCGGATACCTTGGGCACAAGTTTCTCTGATTTGATTGATTTTATAACTTCAGTCCCGGGGACTCCTTACGGAGCGTAATCATCTTAATCAATGTAACTTGTGCCCAGGGTATCAGTGATAATTTTTAACTGCGGTTAGGCACGGATTAGCTAAGGTGTAAGAATTCAAACGACGGTAAGCGAAAGGAGAACGAATATGGACATCGAAGAAGTAAAACAATTCGTAAAAAAGGTTGGCTGGGGTTTTTTGGCTACAAGCGACGGCCAGAAGGTTGGCGTAAGGCCGATGGGCGGCTTAGCATGGAAGGATAACGAGCTATTATGTGCGACATTCAGCGGCTCCGATAAGGTAGCTCAGCTTGGAAAAGTCCCTTATGCCGAATATTGTTTCTGTGATTCTGAAGGCAGGCACGTCCGTATTGCAGGCCCTTGTTCTATCAGCACCGACAACGACGAGAAGCTTTGGCTGTACAAGGCTGTTGCAGGTTTGAAGGATTATATTTCCGACCCCGCTTCGCCGGACTATGTCGTTATAAAAATGACGCCCGACAACATCCGTGCTATGGAAACTACCGATATGAAATACTCGCAGGTGGAATTAAAATAATTTGCCACAGAGAAATTTTAGACGCAGATTTACACAGATTAACACGGATTTTTTATAACCACAAAGACGCCAAGACACGAAGAAATAATTAATTAGCCACAGAGCGGCTGTGTTAGATTTCAAGTATTTTTTAGAATTTTTCTT
>CAYXGT010000013.1:0-44164 GCA_964464635.1 uncultured Pirellulales bacterium
CTCGAAAGCTCTTTTCCTTGCGATGTTAATGCTATTTTCACTTTTTCTTCCTTTCACTTTTAGAGAAATATTTTTCTAAAAACGTCTTCCGCGCCAACGACTTTTGCCACGACCGTGCCCAGGCATACCTTGTGGAATTTGCGGTAAAGAAGGACTTTCGATGGGACCTCCTTCAATACATATCGCTTTGCCTTCTGTTAACGCCTGAGCAATTTTTTTACGCGCTTCTGTATAGATACGGGTAACTGTCGGTCGCGATATACCCATTAATTCAGCGGCCTTTTCCTGGTCAAGGCCTTTATAATCAAGCAGGCGTATCGTCTCGAATTCATCAAGGCCGAGAAAAATCCACTCTAATGCTCTTGCGGGAATACCAGCCGGTTTATACACAACCGAAACAGGCCAGCCTGAAATGAATCGGTTTTTAAAGGGTCTCGGCATAATATTCAGATACTCCAATTATGAACATATGTTCATAATCATTTTCGGCAAATTTCAGATATAAGTCAAGTGGAAAAATACATAAGCAGGATAAGTGCTTATTAGGTAAGTGCTTACAACTGAATAAATTTTTAGAGCTTACTATAGATGAAGTTACTACTTAATTAAAATAACATAGTCCAGCGTATGTCTGGGAATGTTTATAGCATCACCTTCACGGCTCGGCCGACTCAATAGACAGCAGTCCGCAAGCACGCAGTCCTGTCCGCGCCAGGTGGTTTTAACACCTGTGTCCTCAAAACCAGCAGAAGAAAGTGCCTGGCTTAGATTTGCAGCTTCCTTTTGCATTTGTTCATTGGGCTCTCTCAAAGTAATTTTTGGAAAAGTGCCTGTTGAATAGAAAACATAGACCGTTGCATCAGCGTTCAGCCGTAAAGAGACGTCTGTTTTCATTTCAGGGTCACTGAGTCGCCTTGTAGCAATCCAGGATGCTCCTACGACTTGCGATGGCAATGTATCAAAGGTGTTGTCCGATGAACCGTCAACATCATAGTAAAATGGACCCTGACTTTCAACAGGACGGTTAATGAAGACGGCTGGATTGTCGGGATTGGAGCTTGTCAAATCGGCTACGAGGGCATTGTTGTCAGCCGGCATAGGTCCATCGGCAGGCTTTTGATAAATGACCATACTCCTGCTTAATCCCCTGTTGTCACGAACTTCGATGAGATTGCGTCCCGGGACAAGCGGAGTATCGAAAAAGAAAACGTTGTTAACTCTGATGCCGGGGACAGTCGTCGCCGTGCCGCCCCGCTGCCTTTTTTCACTATCGGGCAAACGATAGTCGCCATTGTTGAGTTTGCCCTTTCTGTTACCGTTAATTATGAGCTCGACTTCATTGGCATCAGAGTAAACCTTGATGCCGTTGTCTGGGGGAGTCTGCCTGAGGAAATGATGGCGGCCGCAAAGATGAAGAACAGGTTCATCGGAGCCGTAGAATGCCTGAAACAGGTAGTAAATATCCTTGGGCATACCCGCGAGTGTGATAATTCCCTTGGTGTTGCGGTTTTTCTTGAATTTGAGATTATAAAATTCGCGAAAATTCCACCATAAAAACATCGGGCGGTTATTGGGGTCATCAACGCAAACGGTTTGAAGACGGTATTCGGCGAACATACCCGCATATTCCTCCGGCTCGAATTTGTCAACCGTCCATTTAATCAGGCCGTAAGGTATATGATGAGTAATCCAGGAGCCGGCGCCGGTTTCCGAGATAAACGTATTCTTTGTGCGGTCATTGAAGTCAGTATAATGCCCCCCATACCAGCCGTCATAGGTGTTGAAGGCGACGAAATCAGTATATTCCGGATTATTTCTGTTAGCCGCGAATGTGACCAGCCGGGTGGAATCTTCCTCTCGAATAACAGCGGCGTATCGCGAGGCCACTTCCTGAATGGTTTCATTTCCGCTGCTCCAGAAAAGTATGCTGGGGTGATTCCAATTCTGGCGTACCATCTCGCGTGTTATGCGTTCACCATCGGCGGTTATATACTTTTCCTCATTACCAGGATCGTTCCAGAGCTGACCGGCCAGGCCGTTTTCCGCCCATACTGCAATTCCGGCTTCGTCGCCGATGGAGTATTCCAGTTGGCTATGAGGATAGTGAGCCAAACGTACGGTATTAACACCCATATCAATCATCATATCCCATTCACGACGCAGGTCCTCGTCGGTCAGAGCGTTCCATTTGTGCTCGCTCTGGTGATGCTTATTGACACCGCGAACTCGGAACTCTCGGCCGTTAAGATAGAACTTATTGTCCCTGACGGCGATGGTTCGAAGACCTGTCCGCTCGGTGACTGCATCGCTGAGCTTGCCGTCGTCCAGCAATTCGGTGCGTACGGTGTAAAGGTTGGGCTGGTCAATATCCCAGAGTCTGGGCCTTCTGATGACGCCGCTTGCGCTGATTGTGGCCTTTTCATTCGATTCAAGTTTTTTCTGTTTCTCGAAGCGCACATATTGTGCACCGCCGGGCCCGGTGACGATATGACGCACGGTAACTTCAACTGCTTTCTCAAGAGGATTATACACTACGGTGCGCACATTAAGCACTGCCTGGTCGTCAGAGATGTTCGAAGGCGTGATATAAACTCCACAGGAGCCTAGGTCCGGGCAGATGTGAACCGCGCCGGTCTTGATAAGCCAGACCTTGCGGTAGAGACCGCCGTTAATGTAATAAAGCGTTGAACGGGACAAACAGTCTGCAGATTCACTGTCGCGGTTGCTTACACGCAGCATCAATGTGTTGGTTTTTCCGAACTCAACGGCCGGCGTCAGGTCAAAAGCTGCGGCGGTGTAGGCACCGCGATGTTTACCGATGTGCTGACCGTTGACAAAAACGTCCTTGACCGTAGCAGCTCCTTCAAGCAAGAGATAGAAACGCTTGCCTTTATCACGGGAAGCTGCCTTAAAAGTTTTGCGATACCAGCCGGCTGATTCATCAGGCAAGCCTGACTGACGAAACACATGAGGTATTGTAAGCTCTGTCCAGTCAGCGTCTTGCGGCGGTGTGGGCTCATTGCCGTCGGGAGCATTGTCCTGGCAAAAATCCCACTCGACAAGCGCTATCATTTGCCGTGGTCCCTTTTTGTCAAACAATTGAAGGTGTTTTCCTGTTGTGCACCCGCTAATGCACAAGAAAGAAATAATCAGAAAGCAGGTAAATTTCGAATACTGATTTATCAGATTCCGCACCATAGTGACATACTCCTTTCGTCATAAATAGAATCGGTTACATACCTGTCAAATCTTTTTCAAACCGTTGATATGCATTCAAACGCACCGGTCCGAACAAGCCTGATTCAAGGCGCTGCTTTTCACGGTCGGTTGATCCCTGATGCCACCACCCGGCCCTGGCGTTTTCAAGCATACTATCCGGTGTATCCCAATAGGCCTCGTTGGCCCTTAGGTTTGAGACGATAACAGAAATCTTGTTCACACCCGGTTTTACACAGTCGGTGATGTCGGCTGAAAACTCGCCCCAGGGGAAATATTTGACCAGCTTATCGTTGACCCAGAGCTCGGCAAACCAGTTGACCTTGCCGAGATCAAGGATAATCTTCGTTTCCGGATTGATGTATTTTTCAGTAAGATTGATTTCTTGTGAATAAATTCCTCGTCCCGAGAACCAAGCCAGACCATATTCAGTCCAGTCGGCAAGCTTTACAGGTTCCGGTTTGCAAATCACATTCAGCGACTCCTGTAATCCGTCAGTCAATTGAGAAAATACGCATTTAATTGCCAGAACAATCCCGGTGTGCTCTTTTAAACTGCTTAAATCTATTATGCCGTTAACCGGTTTGAACTGTTTTCCATTTATATAGAATGTCAGTTGTCCCGAGTATTCGGGTAAGATTATTTTCTGCGTGCCGGCCGGCAAAATCTGCCTGTACCATCCTGTAACAGGATACTGGATTGACCTGCCGGGAAATGCTGCTTGTCCAAGACTGCCCATCGGTGGTTTGCAAACCTCAAAGGCATTTTCTGTGCCTCTATCAAGCTCAACTGTCCAGGTTTTGTTTGATAAAATAAGGTATCGTGCTTTTGTCGTCTGTATATAGCCCTCAACAAGCAAACTTTTGTTTCTCGGCACTTCTACTTTAATGGAATTTTCACCTGCTTTCAAAAATGAAGCGATGTCAAAGCTGCGTGCCTCTGAAGAGTTGCGAGACTCACCCGCCTGCTTTTGATTAATAAGCAAACGAAATGAAGGGTCGGCAATCACGGTCAGGGAAGCACTTTCGAGGTTGCCTTCGATATTAACAGTTTTTTTGAATACCGCTGTATCGCCGCCGAGAGAAGGAAAATGATGGCTTGTGTCGAAACTTACGATTTGACAGGCGTTCCACGTGCTCAGATACCTTTCGCCGCCCCTGATTTGGCTGAACCTGCCGGTCAGTATAACAGTCGCCCACTGACTATCGTCGTAACCGGGCGTTTTTCTATCGTCACCCTGCTCACCAAAGACAGTATAGAATTTTATAACGGGCAGAGCCAGTGTCTCTTCGCTGACGTTGTCGGTCCAGACATCATCGATTTGTTTGCCTACGGGCATAAAATTCCATAATCCATCCAGTTCTATGGATTGCAGTCTTTGTCGGCTTTCGGTTTCGGAGGCCAAAATATCAGCATTCTGTACCAGCTTGTCACCGGGGACAAATGCAATGTAAAATGCCTGCCAGGGTTTGAAATCAAGGACAAACTCCATGCGTTTGTCCTTGGCCAGACAATTTAGGTTTGTCACCTCTCCTGTTTCAATATCAAGCATATAGGAGACACCATAGTCTGGAAAACTAAGGTGGTAACGGGTATCTGTTTTGCTTTCATTCATCAACAGGTAAAAGGTAACCTGGCCGGCTTGCCTCTGGTGAAAACGAAGAATGGACTCATCGCCTGAAATAATACGGATTTCTTCAGGAATATGCTGTTTAGCAATTACGGGAAGGTTGACCATACGGCTTGAGTAGTAAGCGTATCCGCCTTTTTCATTTTTTTTGCTCGTATAGGGCTTATAACTTTTTATATCGACATGATAATACTCCCCGCGGGCATATCTGGAGTCAATGCCGAATAGCTGTGACATACTGACTGTGTTTTCTTCACCAGGGCGGTTGAGTATTCCGGGAATTCTTCCGAGAGCGACAACTACGCCGCCATCATTAACAAATTCTTTTATCTTTTCTGCTATTTGTTGTGTGATAGTAGTTAAGGAAGGAAGAACCAGGACGGAATAACCTTCATTTTGTAATTTGATTTTGCCCTCCTTACAATCGGCGGCAACCAGCGAAGCAGGATTTATGATATCGTAATCGATAAAACCGTTCAGCAAGACATCCTGCACCTCAATGAAATAACGTGTGTCACTATCTCCGTTGTAGCCTGCTATCCACTGGTCGGTCAGCGGATTCAGCAGGGCAACGTGACATATATGATGTCCCTGCGAATTCATAAAAGAGATTCTTCTGCCGTAGTCAGCCAGCGGTTTAAAATATTTCCAGTATGGATTCCTGAAGAACCAGCTTGGCGGCCAGTCCTCGACTGCATCGGCTGTATCGATAGAATAATGAAACAGATGAGGGATGAAAAAGTTCAGGCCGCAAACACCGAACCGTGCAAAACCGTAGCGGTATTCCTCCGGTGTAATCATATAACCGCCGCCGCCCATTGCTTCGACTCCGACACGCGTCTGTCCGTGGAGATGAGCGGCGCTTGCCACCTGCTTGAGCTTGAACGAATCGATATAACGCGGGAATCCGTAGCGGAATTCTTCGTTGTCCGTGGCCGGGCGCGATATGCTGCCAATGGTCTTAATATAATCGCCCTGCCGTTTATATGCATCCGTGTATTCCTCGGTATGACCTGTCACCCAGATATTGTGCTTTTTGCACCACGAATTATATTGTTCGAACCACGCCTTGTAATATCTTTCAGACACTTCATCGAGAAAATCATAATTCACGCGGGCAGTATTCTCACTGTTGAGAACAAGTGAAGGTAAATCGTCGAGCAGGTCATATCCTTTTCTTTTTTGAAAGGTTTGGGTAAGGTCATCTGTCCAGGGCAGGACGTTTCTTCCGTTAGGTCTGAAAAATATTTCATCGAAAAATACGCCGGGTATAGTATTTCCGAAATATTTGCCGAAACGCCGAAAGTATTCCTCGTGGGTAATATCGATAAATGCGGCGACGGCATTCGGGTCGAGATAATCGATTTGCCTGTCGCGGTCTTCGATCATTGTAAATGTCAGAATAGTCCAGTCACCCCGGGGAATCCTAAAGGTGTCGCCTTTACGGTCAGTAATGTCCCTTTGAGAGGAAGCCCTGAATCTATCGTTACTGCTCAGCCGAACGGCAAAAATCTTAAGGGCATCGGAATCAGGAACAATGTATTCAGCCGGACCTGTAATACGGGTAGTATCGTATTGCAAACCTTTTTTTATGAATTCCTTTGGATTACGTTCGAGTGTGCGGCCGCCGGCACTGCCGCTGGGCCATTTGTCTTCGTCGTATAAGCAGGCAAGAAAGCCCTTCTGGTTTGAATATTCGACGGCTGTTTCAACAGCTTTCCACCAGCCTTCGGAAAAATAAGGTGTTTCGCCTTTATCGATGCCCGCACGCGCATGCATAAAGGCGCCGTAAACGCCTTTGTCCATCATCAGGTCAATCTGCCTTTTCAATTCGTTCGGCTCGAGTGTTCCGTTCCACGACCATAACGGGATTATGGAATACTCTCTGGGCGGATTCTTAAAATTATCGAATATCTCATTCTTAACAGGCTCATCAACAGCAAAAAGGCAGGATGACAGCAATGAAGAAAAAATCACTAAAAATAAAATTGCGAAATACCCTGTTCCCATTGACTTCATAAAAGCGATTTTATCACAAATCAGTGAAATTTCCCAAAAAAAGACTGATTATTTTTCAGCGCGGTATGAGGATTTTTTTAATATGTCAGGCCGTAACCGTATTTGAAAAGCGGCTCATCATTGCTGTCAGAGATATGAATCGGAATCTGAGAAACCGAGCGAGGCCAGGTATAAGAAAGTCTCCCTGTCGGTTTATAATCGCCAAACAGTACATCGGCGATACCGTGGCCCTCCGTTCCCGGCAGCCAGGCAGCAATAAACGCATCAGCCTGCTCGAGCACATCATTTATAATAATAGGCCGGCCTGAGAAAAGAATTACAACAACGGGAATACCAGCCTTGTTCAGGTTAGAGACAGCCTCAATATCTTCTTTCGAAAGTACGGGATTGGCGGTATCGCCGAGGCCTTCGGCGTAAGGCTTCTCGCCGATGACAACAATACCGATATCGGCACCTTCTGCCGATGTACCGTCCTGCGAAAAAGTTACCTCTGTTTGGGCTGATACTGTGTTCTTTATAGCCTGCAGAACCGTGGTTCCTCCCGTCGTTACATTGCCGCTTCTGCCCTGCCAGTGAATTGTCCAGCCGCCGCACTGGTTGCCGATATCGTCTGCGCTCATACCACTAACGTGAATGCGCTTAATCTTCTTTGAGATTGGTAAAGTATTATTATTGTTCTTGAGCAATACCAGTGATTTGCGAACCGCCTGCCGTGCAATCTCCCTGTGCTCGGCTGAGCCGAACTTTTTATGCAAGCTCCTGTCGGCAAAAATAGAAGCGTTTTTTTCCATAAGACCCATAGCGAACTTTACCCGCAGGATTCGTGTTACAGCATCGTCGATACGCGAGACAGGCACTCTGCCTTCTTCGACCAGCTCTTTGAGATTCTTTATAAACTCGCGGTACCTTCGTGGCTCCATAGCCATATCCATACCCGCATTGATTGATTTCTCAACGGCAGTCTTGTAATCAGGGTCTATTTGGCCAATCGCAGTGTAGTCGGAAATCAAAAAGCCCTCAAAGCCCAGCTCTTCTTTAAGTATTTCCGTCAGCAGATGTTTATTCGCCGAGCACTTCAGGCCGTTCCATCTGCTGTATGAGGGCATAATAGAGCCGACGCCTGCACGGACGGCTGCTACGTAAGGCAAAATATGGATTTTGCGAAACGTCTGTTCATCTACGCGCGTGTCACCCTGGTCAAGCATTTTTGTTTGTTTTGCCGAGCCGAATTCAGTTCCGCCGTCTCCGGCGAAATGTTTGGCGCAGGCAAGAATAGAAAACGGACTGCTCAAATCAGAACCCTGGTAACCACGAACAGCGGCTTCGCCGAGAGTTTTTACAAGCTCGGGATTTTCAGAGAAACCTTCATAAGTCCTGCCCCAGCGAATATCCTGCGGAACCGTTACGCAGGGAGAAAATGTCCAGTTAATACCGGTAGCGCAAACTTCAAGAGCAGTAATACGAGCTACCTTTTCAACCAGCTCGGGGTCCCTTGTACAGCCGAGGCCTATGTTGTGAGGAAAAATTACCGCACCGGTGACATTGCTATGTCCGTGAACCGCATCAATGCCATAGAGAAGCGGGATACCAAGGCGTGTTTTCAATGCCCGTTTCTGGTAACTATCATAAAGGTCAGTCCATGCTGAAAGGCCATTTCCCTGATTAGGGTCGGCGGCGCCGCCGCTGAGAATAGAGCCGAGATAATACTTATCAACATCTGCTATGTCCCTGAGCCCTCCGTGTTCGGCCTGTGTCATCTGACCGATTTTTTCATCGAGGGTCATTTTTGAAAGCAGCTCTTTAACCTGCGGGTCATAAAAGGATAAAGGCTTATTTCGAGCAGTTGCCGATAGAGTGCTGCAGGATGCAACAAATAAGATAATCATCGCAGCACAACATATAGAATATAATTTCTTCATTTCTGAATTTCCTCAAATTGCATCTTTGTTTATTTATAAAGATTTATGCAAAATCCTTTAACTTCTTTTAGATTGAAATTTACAGGAATTTAGAGAATAAATCAATATCAAAATCGACAGGAAAGCTTATCTTTAGGCTTGTAAAACTCATATTCAGGGATAAAATATCGTTCACGCGCCCTGAATATGATGCATAAAGTTTTTTAAGGAGTCAAATTATGAAAATCAGAGCCGGGGATTTGTTAACACTTGTTTTAATGTTATCCTCCGGCTGTGCAATCGGTCAGCAATCTTTCGAGCAGCCGGAACAGATGCAGCCCGGACAGATAAAATCAATAATGGCCAAGGTCGCAGATTGGCAATTAGCACACCCGAGCAGGCACGATACAAAGGACTGGACACACGGGGCGCTGTTTGCAGGTCTGAGCGCCTGGGCGCAGATGTCAGATGATGACAAATATGACGAGGCACTGATGGAGTTCGGTCAAAAAAATAATTGGCAACTGAACACGCGGATATATCATGCCGACGACTACTGCGTCGGGCAGATGTATCTGGAGATGTACAGCCGTTTCAAAGACCCTAATATGCTCAAAGGCATAAAGGACAGGTTCGATTACATTCTCGCAAACCGCTCCGCAGTCAGCCTTCATATCGACGAACAGCAAGGCAGGGACCGCTGGTGGTGGTGCGATGCATTGTTTATGGGCCCGCCCGTCTGGGCAAAGCTGGCTGCCGTGACAGGCGAACAAAGGTATCTTGAATTTATGAACGAGGAGTGGTGGTACACAACCGAGTATCTTTACGATACCAGCGAACATTTATATTTCCGTGACGAGAGCTATTTAGACAAACGTGAGGCTAACGGCAAAAAAGTGTTCTGGTCTCGTGGTAATGGTTGGGTTCTGGCCGGCCTGGCTCGTGTGCTTGAGTCGATGCCCAGAGACTATAAAGACAGGCCGCGCTATGAAAAGCTTTATAAGGAAATGGCGGCCAAGATTGCAAAAATCCAGCCCAAGGAAGGACTGTGGCACTCAAGCCTTTTAGACCCTGTAAGTTACCCTTCTAAAGAATCCAGCGGCTCGGGTTTTTACTGTTACGGCCTGGCATGGGGAATCAATCACGGTTATCTCGATGAAATAACTTACACTCCTGCAGTGATTAAAGCCTGGCAGGGACTTGTTGATTGTGTACACCCCGACGGCAAGCTTGGTTTCGTCCAGCAGATTGGTGCCGACCCACGTCGTGTTACCGCAGAGCAGACGGAAACTTACGGAGTCGGCTCGTTTCTGCTGGCAGGCAGTGAAGTTTATAAGATTGCAGTCCGCAAAGGCGCTCCTGTCCAAAAGCTTTCTATTACCAATCCTATCACCGATTTCAGAGACAGCGAGACTATAAGCCTGTCCTTGGTAGAAGTTGAAAAAGCAGCTACAGGCTTAACGAAAGAAAATGTCTCTGTTTTTGATTTCAAGAGCAACCGTCTGCTTATCACGCAGGTCATAAATAATGAAGGAAATCTACAATTACTTTTCCAGACGAACCTTGCACCCGGTGAAAATAAAACCTTCTGGGTTATGAAGCAACCACAGGAAGTGCTAAAGCCCATTTCTAAAACAACGACGTACTGCCGGTTCGTTCCCGAGCGAAAAGATGACTTCGCCTGGGAAAATGACAGGGTAGCATTTCGAATGTATGGGCCTGCACTTGAAGATGAGACGATTACCTGCGGCATCGATGCGTGGGGCAAGTGTGTTTCTTATCCTGTTATCGACAAATTTTACAAAGACGGTCACTATCACGAAAATCACGGCGAGGGCGGTGACTTTTATACAGTCGGCAATACTCTCGGCTGCGGCGGTATGGCTCCTTTTGTGAATGGGAAAATATATCTGCCCAGAAACTTCAAGGATTGGAAGGTTATTGCAAATGGCCCGATTCGCTCTGTCTTCGAGTTGACATACGCTCCCTGGAAAGCAGGCCCAGAAACCGTTAGTGAGAAAAAACGAATCTCGATTGACCTGGGCAGCAACCTGAATAAAATCGAATGCACCTATACCTGTGATGATACACAGCAGCTACCAGTCGCCGCGGGAATTATCTTGCGCGACAGCAGTAATGAAAAGTTTACAGAGCCAAAGAATATAACAGGCTACTGGCTGCCTGCTGACGCAAACAACGGAATGATTGGCTGCGGCGTCGTATTCGGACAGGACATACAGACTAAACTGACCGAGGCAGACAATCATTTATTGATGGTTGTGAACCAGCCTATACAGAAACCGCTTATATATTATTCCGGTTCCTGCTGGAATGAAAACAAGGATTTCAAAACATTCGAACAATGGAAACAGTACCTAAATAATTTCAAGCAAAGGATTGATAATCCTGTAATTATTGACTCTGCAGATTAATCTCGGAAAGGAAATATAATGGAAGTACGATATTCACCTGACCCTGTTCGATTCAGCACAATGACAACGCAGGAAGTCCGTGACAATTTTCTCTTTGAAAACCTTTTTAAGCCCGGCGTTATCGAAATGCTTTATACCGACATTGACCGTGCGATTATCGGTTCTGCAGTGCCGGCCAACAAAGAGCTGTCGCTGACTTCCGCCGATGAACTACGGGCCGATTATTTCTGTCAGCGGCGTGAGCTCGGCATTTTGAATATCGGCGGAGCCGGGACGGTCAAAGTTGACGGCAAGGTTTATAACATTGACAATCGAGACTGCTTATATGTCGGCCGAGACTCAAAGAAAATCAGCTTTGCAGGAAGTGGTGCAAAATTTTATCTGCTCAGCTATCCCGCACATAAAGAATACCCAACGACGCAAATCAAACTCAGCAAGGCCAATCAGGTACATTTGGGCTCTATCGAACAGGCCAATAAGCGTACAATTTACCAGTTTATTCATTCCAACGGTGTCAAGAGTTGTCAGCTCGTAATGGGAATCACGCAGATGGAGCAGGGTTGTGTCTGGAACACGATGCCGCCGCATACACACGAACGCAGGATGGAAGTTTATATGTATTTCGATATTCCTGAAAATGCCCGTGTTTTTCATTTAATGGGCAGACCGGATGAGACACGCCATATCGTCCTTAAAAACGGTCAGGCAGTCATTTCACCAAGCTGGTCTATCCATTCAGGTGTCGGAACAGCCTCTTACAGTTTCTGCTGGGGAATGGGCGGCGAGAACCAGGCGTTCGACGATATGGACCATTTAACGATTGATGAAATTCGATAAAAGCATAGGGGAAATAAAAATGATTTTAGACCAATTTAAATTAGACGGCAAAGTCGCAATCGTCACCGGCTCTGCACGAGGCCTTGGCCGGGCGATGGCGACTGGACTGGCAGAAGCCGGCTCTGATGTGGCTTTGGTAGATATCCTTGATATGTCGGAAACCAAATCCCAAGTCGAAAAGCTCAGCCGCAAATGCATCGCGATCACAGCTGACCTGAGCAAAAAGCAGAGCGTGGATACTATTGTTAAGAAAACGGTTGAACAATTAGGCGGTATCGATATTTTATTTAACAACGCGGGCATAATTCGCCGTGCTCCTTTGACAGAGTTTAGCGAAAAAGACTGGGACGAGGTAATGAACATAAACATCCGTACACTGTTTTTCCTAAGCCAGGCTGCAGCCCGCGTTATGATTGAACAGGCCAGAGGCGGCAAGATTGTCAACACCGCTTCCCTGCTCAGCTTCCAGGGCGGTATTCTCGTACCGTCTTATACCGCTTCAAAAAGTGCTGTTATGGGCCTGACACGGCTTCTTGCCAATGAGCTGGCGCCGCACAATATAAACGTCAATGCGATTGCGCCCGGCTATATGGCGACCGACAACACCAGAGCACTCCGCGAAGACACTGTACGGAGCAAAGCGATACTCGAACGTATTCCGGTAGGCCGTTGGGGAAAACCAGAAGACCTTAAGGGCGCCGCTGTTTTTCTGGCTTCGTCTGCATCGGATTATATGACCGGCTATACGGTCGCTGTTGACGGCGGCTGGCTGGCAAGATAATCCTTGAAAATAATCGAGGAGTTACTTATGAAAACGAGAATTCCTTTGCTATCAGTATTTCTGATTCTGACAATTTCCTGTAACGCAGGTACAAAGCTGGATGATGTGCAGAACTGCAATAAAAAAGCAATCGGCCAAAAAGTCGTTGAGAACCTGCTGAGCCGTGATTATATGATGTATCGTGACGGAGGGCTGCATTACGCCGAAGCCTGCACGGTCGTCGGAGCATTGCGGTTCGCCGAGAACACAAAAGACAAAGAGCTCGGCCGGCGTATTATTTCCCGGTATGAAAAGTTTCTGGAAGATGACAGCAGCTTGATTTCCCGCCAATCGCACGTTGACCACAACGTAATGGGTATCGTGCCGCTACAGATTTATCTTTACAACGGCGATAAACAATTTCTTGAGCTGGGATTATGCTTTGCGGACAGCCAGTGGGAAAATCCGCGAGAGGACGGCCTGACCTCGCAGACCCGATGGTGGATAGATGATATGTATATGGTGGGGATTCTCCAGATGCAGGCCTATCGTGCGACAAAACAGACGAAATACGCAGACCGGGCTGCCCTTCAAATTACAGCCTACCTAAAAAAGCTGCAGCAGCCGAATGGTTTGTTTTATCACGGCCCAGAATTTCATTATCATTGGGGGCGGGGAAACGGATGGGTTGCTTCGTCTATGGCAGAGCTTTTAATGTCGCTGCCTGCCGACCATAAACTGCGTCCGGAGATTATGACCGGGTACAAAAAAATGATGTCTGCACTATTGAAGTACCAGTCTGATAATGGTATGTGGCGGCAGTTGATTGACTACAAGTATTCCTGGGCGGAAAGTTCCTGTACAGCAATGTTTGCATATGCTATGTCCGTTGGCGTTCGGAATAACTGGCTGGACAAAAAAGATTATGGGCCCGCCGTTGAGAAAGCCTGGAAGGCCCTGTGTGCTCACGTGGACCGCAAGGGCAATGTTCGCGAGATTTGTGTCGGTACCGGACAAGAGGACGATATTGAGTTTTACCTGAAACGCCCGCGTACCCTCGGAGATTTTCACGGGCAGGCGCCTCTTCTCTGGTTAATCAGTGAAATCCTGGAAGATTAAAAAACCGAAGCTGCTTGGAATTGAACTTATAAAAAAAATCTGGCGATAGATAAAGCAAAAACGAATAAAGGCTAAAACAATGTCTGTACTAAATCTCAGGCCACAGGTCGAATGTAAATATGATATTCTTTCGCTTGGTGAAATTATGCTTCGGCTGGACCCGGGCGAAGAACGAATTCATACCACCCGCCGCTTCAAAGTCTGGGAAGGCGGCGGTGAATATAATGTCGCGCGGGGCCTGAATCGCTGCTTTGGAAAACGCTCTGCAGTTGCAACGGCGATTGTCGATAATCCGGTAGGCAGACTTTTGGAAGATCTAATCTATCAGGGCGGTGTAAGCCTGGAATATATCAAATGGGTGCCGTTCGACGGTATTGGCAGGAAGAGCCGCATCGGCCTGAATTTTACAGAGCGCGGCTATGGCGTGCGGGCAGCAGTAGGATGTTCGGACCGTGCGAATAGCGCATCGTCTCAGATTAAAAAGGGTGACTTCGACTGGGAAAAGATTTTCGGCAAGGACGGTATCCGCTGGCTGCACACAGGAGGCATCTTCGCGGCCCTGTCCAAAACCACGCCAGAGGTTGTAATTGAGTCAATGACAGCCGCCAAAAAATACAGCACGATAATCTCATACGACCTTAATTATCGAGATTCGCTATGGAAAGATATCGGCGGCAAAGAAAAAGCAATGGAAGTCAACCGCAACATCGCACCGTTGGTAGATGTGATGATTGGCAACGAAGAGGATTTCTCTGCAGCCTTGGGATTCGAGGTCGAGGGCCTCGACGAAAGCTGTTCCAAACTTGACCCGGCGAATTTCAAAAAGATGATTACAAATGCCGTCAAAAAATTTCCCAACTTTAAGGTTGTCGCAACAACCCTGAGAAATGCAAAAACCACTACAAAAAACGACTGGGGTGCTGTTGTTTACGCCGACGGCGAGTTTTACAATGCTCAGCTTCGTCAGGACCTTGAAATTCTGGACCGCATCGGCGGCGGTGACAGCTTTGCTTCCGGCCTTATCTATGCCTTGATGGAAGGCAAATCGCCTCAGCAGGCAGTCGAATACGGCGCTGCCCATGGTGCTCTGGCTATGACAACGCCGGGTGATACAACCACAGCGAGCTTGAAAGAAGTTGAACGTGTTATGAAAGGCAAAACTGCGAGAGTCGCCAGATAATTTTATCAATATAACTTTTGGAGATATAATTATGGCAAGACACACACGTCTTGAGACATTAACGAGAATGAAAGAGCTCGGGCTTGTCCCCCTGTTTTATAATCCAGATATCGAGGTTGCAAAATCAATCCTCCAGGCTTGTCTCGCCGGTGGCGCATCAGTCATCGAATTTACCAACCGCGGTGACTGTGCACTTGATGTCTTTCGAGAATTGGCAATCTATCGCGACAGGGAAGTACCTGAGTTAATTCTTGGCGCCGGCTCCATCATCGATGCCTCTACAGCAGCTCTTTACATCGCCGAAGGCGCCGATTTTATAGTTAGTCCGCTTCTTGACACAGATGTAGCAAAAGTCTGCAACGCCCACAAAATTCCTTATCTGCCCGGCTGCGGTTCCGTTACCGAAATTCACCAGGCTCATTTGCACGGCGTGGAAATCTGCAAAATCTTCCCTGCCGCTCAGGTTGGAGGATCAGCCTTCATTAAAGCTGTTAAAGGGCCTCTCACCTACGCTGATTTAATGCCTACCGGCGGGGTTTCTCCTACGCGAGAAAACCTGGCTGAATGGTTTTTTGCTGGTGCCGCCTGTGTTGCTATGGGCTCGAAATTGATTACAAAAGAGCTTGTTGCGGCAAAGGATTATTCAGCTATTGAGAAAAAGGTTGCGGAGGTCGTAGAACTCATCCGGGAAATTCGACCAAAGAATATCAAAACAAATTGAGGCATTTACTTATTAATATGCACAATCTTAGCACCGGGGAAACCATTGAAATTTGTCGATGAGGTAATGCTGTATGCCCCCATATTCTCTGTGTAAAAATAGTCTCCTATTCTCAAATTAGCAGGCAGCTCTTCTGCCAGCGATATCTTGTCAAAACTGTCGCACGTCGGCCCGACTACAGCGCATACCTCTTTTTTGCCCTTCCTGAATGGGTGAAAATTAGGAATCAAGTGGTCATAAACAATCCCTGAAAATGTATGATAGACCCCGTCGTTAATATAATAGAAAATTTTTCCATCCCGCCTTGATTTGCCGACTATTTCAGAGACCAAGGTTGCACAGGTCGCAACCATAAATCTTCCCGGCTCTGCTAAAATCTCTATATCTTTCGGAAATAATCTTTCACATTCGGTATCAATTATTTTTGCAAGCCTGGTAAATTTAGGGACCTGTGAGTCATATGGTGCCGGAAAGCCACCGCCTATGTCGATTATATTCAGGTTGTAGCCTTTGTCCCTGCAATGGCTGAATATGTCAGCCGTTATTTGTAATGCAGCGGTATAATTATTAAAATCGCGGCACTGGCTGCCGACATGAAAGCTCAATCCTTCGACTTTCAAGCCAATATTAAAGGCATTTCTTATAAGTTTGATGGCTTCACTTGGTTCTGCGCCGAATTTTGAGCCCAGTTCCACCAGCGAGCCGGAATCCGGCACTTTCAGCCTTAAAACGAGACCCGCTGTGTCGCAATTGGCTTTTATCTTCTCCAGCTCAGCCTGGTTGTCGTAGGTGATAAGAGGCTTATATCTTTTTATCTTCTGCAGAGTCTGCCTGTCTTTTATTGTGTTGGAGAAGATAATTTTATCCCAGATAAAGAATTTTTTTTCCTTTCTCCTGAATTTTTTCAAAAACTCGTAAACCTGCATAAACTCATTGTATGAAGCGACATCGAAGCTTGCCCCTTCTTTGAATAAGGTCTTGATTATTTCCTGGTTCGAGTTTGCCTTCACCGCGTAATAGCACTGCACCCTCGGCAGATATTTTTTAAAAATCCGGTAGTTCTTCCTTAACTTCTCATGGTCTATTATAAACAACGGCGTTCCATACCTGTCTGCAAGTTTGAGTAATTGTTGTCTCATAATTTTTATCTATGCCCCAAGTTTAGGATGAGTTTCTTTAGTTTTTCAATTTCTTTGTTGTTTTCAAGATAAGATTTTATCAGTTTTTCACGCAGCTCCTGTCCTTTGTCGTATAACCTCTTTTGTCTTTTGGGCTTAGTGGATTGTATCACATAAGCAGTCATTATTGGAAACGCCACCGTGACATCGAGATAAGCTGTTACCGTTTCTTCCAGTTTATCAGGGTCAATTTTTCCCCAGCTTGCCGCTTCAGAGGGCGGTGCTCCTGATAATCCACCTGTGTCCGGCCGGGCATCCGTTATGTTAATGTCATAATCCTGGCCTACCTCCGGTATCATCAGGACTTCCTGGATTTGAGGCTCGGTCTGCAGCATAAAGTTTTTGGGGCTGCCGCCGCCAATCAGGATAACCGCTGTTTTGCCGTGCTCATAGCTTTTGGCGTTCAATATAATGGCTGTAGAATCATTGACGTCAATACTCGGATTAATTTTGAGTTTGAATTTGTCCTGCAGGCCTTCCGCTTCTGCTAAAAGCTCCAGGCCGGCTATATTCATACCGATTGTTGAATCTCCAGGCGACGATGTAAAGACAGGGATTCCGTTTCTGTAGGCTGCTGCAACAACACTTACCTGGCCCAGTTCATTTTGCTTTTCGTAATCGTTAAGAATTTTGCCGAGATGATGATAGAATTCCCGCGTTCCCATCTCTTTCTGGAATTGCGGCCTTGTAAGGATTTCTCTCAGTCTCCTGTCGGTTTCCATCAAGACATCTTCGTAATCGAACAGGATGTCATAGATTCTCGTTACTCCTTTTTTTCTCAGGTCGGCGTCATCGACGGTGTGGCTTCCCCTGTGCATCGGCAGATTGAATGCGAAGTGCAAATCATGATACATATTGGCGCCCGTCGCAGATATCCAGTCAACGAAACCGTGATTCATTAAAGGAATTATTGTTGATGGTCCCAACCCTGCAGGAGTCAATGCACCTGCCAGGCTTAATCCCACCGTAACATCCTCTTGCGAGTATTTGTCTTTCAATAAATGACAGGCTGCTCTCAACCTTCCGCCATTATAAGCATCGAAGTTGTCTATTAATTTCACGATGTTTGTATCTTCAAAAATTGGCTCAGGCAGAATCCTTTTTCCTGAGAGATATTTTTGCTTACCCGGGCAATTCGATTTATTATTTTTCATCTTTTCCTTTCCGTACAAACATTTAGTCCTGCTGGACCTTGCGTGCAAGATTCTATCAAAAACAGGCTGTAAATCAAAAATTAAAAAAACAAAAATACTGCTACAAAAGCGACCCATTTCTTATTCTGCAAACGGGATATGTACTTTATAGAGCAACACGGATATAATGCGGTTTCTAAAATAAACTATTTGTTTTTATCTGGAGAGAATGATATGACGCGACATGGCTGGGTAATCGGGCTAAAGGAAGAAAAGGTTGAGGAATATAAAAAGCTGCATATTGCTGTCTGGCCGGGCGTGCTGAAAACAATCAAAAAATGTAATATTCAGAACTATTCAATTTATTGCCGTAAGCTGCCCGACGGAAAGTACTATCTTTTCGCCTACTTCGAATATACGGGGCGTGACTTTTCTGCTGATATGGCCAAGATGGCAGCCGACCCTGAAACGCAGAAATGGTGGACCATCTGCAACCCCCTGCAGCAGCCTTTACCTGACCGCGGCAAAGATGACTGGTGGGGTATAATGGAAGAGGTATTTCATATCGATTAGAATAAAGGTTTTCTCGGATTCTCGCCTCTTTATGAAGGCGCAATAAAAAAGCCACTGTAAAAGTGGCTTTTTTATAAACGAGGCCGAAGGGGCTCCGGGCTTCGCCCTTGAACCCGTCGCTCACTAACGTTCGCTCCCCATAGGGGCTCTGCCCCTCTGGCGGCAGCTACGCTGCCTGTCACCCCGACGACTTGGGGGAGCTTCTCCCCCAAACCCCCTCGGGTTCTCGCTCCTTTACGAAGGCGCAATAAAAAAGCCACTGTAAAAGTGGCTTTTTATAAACGAGGCCGAAGGGGCTCGAACCCTCAACCTTCGGATCGACAGTCCGATGCTCTATCCAATTGAGCTACGGCCCCGAAAATCCAAAAACGCAATATATCTATAAATACGGCTAATTGTCAAGACCGGAAAGATAAACAAATCTATTATTTCTTCCAATTACATAAAAAACGAAACTGTAAAATTTAAAGCTTAAAACCATCGTTGACCGCTGTATGTAATTGGTATAGGGCTTAATATCTGAATCCTACTAAGTTTAAGCACGGAAAAAATGTCATCAGATATTAACAAAAATGCAAACCTGATAAGTCAAATTGCAGTATATTTAATAAAATCCTTGATTTTATTAAAAAAATTTGTAATAATATCTATACTTTTCGAGTCCTCATATACATTAGGAACAAGAAAAATACCAGTCCTTAATAGGGTGATTTAGATAAGTAACCGGCTCGCTAAATGTTGGAATCTTATGCGAATATCGAGAACCGTACTTCTCATCATTATTTTTGCTTCTTTATCGTCATTTTCAGCCGTTAATGCCGAGCAAAGCATACCTGGCGACTTAAACGGCGACTACGAAGTAGATATAGAGGACTTTTTTGGTTTTGCACAACAGTGGCTTGACCCTTTCGGCTGCTCAGGTCTCGGCTGTGCGGATTTTGACGGCGAAAACGGCGTAAATATGGCCGATTTCGCATTACTGGCAGGAAACTGGCAACAAAAATTTGATAATCTTGTTATCAATGAGTTTTTGGCATCGAATATCAAAACGCTGCTTGACGGAGACCTGCAATCCTCAGATTGGATAGAAATTTACAATCCGGGCTATACACCTACAAGTCTTGACGGTTGGTTTCTTACGGATGACCCTGAAAATCTAAAAAAATGGCCTTTCCCCGATGGAATTACACTAAAAGGCGGATATTATTTGCTGGTTTTTGCATCGGGACAGGATGTCAATGACTATAACGACCCTGAAGGATACTACCATACAAATTTCAAGTTAAGCAGTGACGGCGAGTATCTCGCCCTGGTTCGTCCTGATGGAGTAGTAGTTCACGATTATAACAGCTATCAATTAAGTGATAATGAATTCGGCTATCCACCACAACAGACTGACATCTCCTACGGCATTGATAGCAATGAAACCGTTCTCTGTGAGATGAGAACCTGGGCAAAGTATGTTATCCCGGAGGATGATTCTCTCGGCCAGGAATGGATAGAGAATGATTTTGTTCCCATAGGCTGGACTACGTGTTGGACGGGCATCGGTTACTCAGACCATATAGAGATTGAAACAGCCGGGCAATTGTTTGTCGATGCAACATATAAAGATTTTAGCTCACCTGGGCAGGTTTACCAGTGGATTAACCACGGTACGCTCGGCGGCTATTTTGACTGTGATGGTACTGTAATATGGCTGTACGGGGCACCGGAAATATATCTGGCTCCAAGATTTGATGGTACAAACCACATGAAGGCTAATTTTCTCGCCCCTGACGGAATAACATCAGATAGTGATTGGTCTCTTGAAACGTGGGTTTACAATCAAAGTATCGACAGTCAGGAAGCCGTAGTTCAATGGACAAATAATATCGGGTATATAGATGGCGGAATCTCGATTTTCGGATATGGTACAAGCGGCTCTTCCGGCGCAATGATACATAACGGTTCAACCGATATCGGCTATGATGGCGGCGTGCCTTCTGCAGAAAACTGGCATCATATAGCTGTAACGTATGAAGGTGGTACAAACGGGGCCGAACGTGTCTATGTAGATGGAAAGCTCAATACAACCGAGCAAAAATCACTTGATATATATAGGGACGATAACATGAGACTCGGCACGGCCGGTGGAGACCTGAACTATACAGGTTTTCTGGCCGCGGTAAGAATGCACGACGGTGTCCTCACGACCGAGCAGGTTGTTAATAACTTTCTTGCCGATGCGCTTCATTTCAAAGTCCCTTTACCTCCCGATTTAGATTATATCTCACCCCTTATTAGAACTAATGTAAAACAGCAAATGTATAACATTAATTCCTCTGCATACATAAGAATCGAATTCAATGTTACCGACCCGAATCTGCTTTCTGATACACTGATGCTGAATATGTATTATGACGACGGATTTATTGCCTATATCAACGGTACTGAAGTAGCCAGAAGAAACGCACCCGCAAATCCAACCTGGAACTCGTCTGCAACTGCTGAACGAACCGATCCAATAGCTGCTGCTGCTGAAGCTATCGATATAACGAGCTACCGCCATCTTCTCATGCAGGGTAAAAATCTGCTCGCAATACATGGATTAAATGTAAGTAACAGCGACGAGGATTTTCTTATCTTGCCCGTTATCAAAACCCTGTCGTTAAACTTTGACTCTTATCGGGAATGGTTTTTTTCAAAGCCGACGCCGCTGCTTCCAAACGATGACAATTTTATAAATTTAGTCGATGATACTCGCTTCAGCGTTGACCGCGGTTTCTATGAGCAGCCATTCCAGGTAAGAATTGCCACCGATGCCGAAGATGCTGTTATTCGTTACACAACCGATGGAAGCGCACCGACGGAAACGCACGGAACAATCTACGAGGCGAATAACCCGATTCAAATCACAAATACTACCTGCCTGCGAGCTGCAGCTTTCAAAAACGGGTATATACCAAGCAATGTCGATACGCAAACCTATATCTTCCTCGAGGATGTCATAAATCAGCCATACTATCCCGAAGGCTTTCCCACCTCCTGGGGAAACAATTTAGTAGATTATGCAATGGACTCTTATGTGGTATATGACCCCAATTACTACCCAACGATAAAAGACGACCTGAAAACGATTCCTTCCGTTTGTATCGGAATAGATGACGATGATTTCTTTGGAGCTGAAAACGGAATTTATGCAAATGCCTCCGAAAGCGGCATCGAATGGGAAAGACCGACGTCGATCGAATGGATTGACCCTGTAACCAATAAAACTTACCAGGCAAATGCCGGACTTAGAGTGCACGGCGGTGTCGGAAGATCCTCATCTGTTGCAAAACACTCACTGCGAATCCTCGCAAAAAGCATATATGGGCCGACCAAACTCGAATTCCCGTTCTTCAATGATACAGAGGTGGATAAATTCGACAGTTTAGTACTGAGAGCGACCTGGAATTACTCCTGGATAGGCGATAGCGGCGGCAACACGGAACGCGCACAGTATATGCGTGAACTGTATTCACATGATACGATACGTGACATGGACAGGCTGCAGAGCTTTGGCCGACACGTTCATCTATACATAAACGGCCTGTACTGGGGCTTGTATATCCTGACTGAAAGGCCTGACGACGGTTTTGCTGAAGAGCATCTCGGCGGAGATAAAAGTGACTATGATGTTATTAAGACCTATGGTGAAGTTTTAACAGGTGCTGATATGATCGAAGTTGTTGCAGGCGACCTGCAGGCGTGGAACGAAATGTTCGCCTTAGCCGAAGCCGGATTGTCATCAACAGAGGCCTATGCTGCCATCCAGGAGTATGTTGATATACCTGCGCTCATTGATTATATGCTGATGATTTTTCACGTTGGCAGCAGGGATGCACCTGTCTTCATTGGAGACCCTCGTGTTCCACGAAATTTTTATGCGATACATAAACGCCAGCCAGGAGCGGGTTTTCTATTTCTTCCCTGGGATGTAGAGTGGTCTCTCGAGGATGAAGGGGTGGATCGTGTCAACATCGGCAGTTATATTGATGGATACGATAATCCAGCTTACCTTTTTGCGGAGCTTACAGCAAACGAGGAGTTCCGCCTCCTTGTGGAAGACCGTTCGCACAAACATTTCTTCAACGATGGGCAGCTTGTAGAACAAAAAACGATAGACCGCTACTGGAATCGCATTATGGATATCGACCGTGCCATCGTAGGAGAATCTGCCAGGTGGGGAGATAGCTTAAGGTTCCCGCCATATACTCGGGACATCGAGTGGATTACCGAACGAAACAGATTAATTAATGAGTATTTTCCTATACGCAATTATATTGTTATATCTCAATTGCAATACGGCGGCCTTTACCCGTATATTGAAGCACCCAGCTTTTATATTAACGGCCTAAATCAGCACGGCGGCTACATTAATAGCGGTGATTCGCTTATGATGACCGCCCCTGAAGGCATAATTTATTATACACTCGACGGCTCAGAGCCGAGACTGCCCGGCTCAGGCGGCGGCTATTCTGAAATCACACTTATCTCCGAGGATGCCTCCAAAAAGATTCTTGTTCCTGACAGCAATATCGGTACTACCTGGCAAGGCGGCTCAGAAACGTATGATGACAATGACTGGGACCACGGAACATATATTTCCGGTAAGACAGGCGGAGTCGGCTACGAAAGAAGCACCGGTTATGAAGATTATATCAGCTACGACGTAGAGTCTGAAATGTACGGAAATATGGCTTCCTGTTATATTCGTATTTCATTTACTGTAGATGCAGAAGACCTGGCCGAATTTGATACCCTGACTCTTAAGGTCAGGTGTGACGACGGTTTCGTGGCATTTATAAACGGCGTGGAAGCAACTTCGATAAACAAACCCAACCCATTCGAATGGAATTCCAATTGTGCGGACAGGCCTGATGACTCAAGTTTTGCCGAACTTGCGATTAACGACTATATTTCTGACTTGCACGCAGGAACAAATGTTCTGGCTATTCACGCTATGAACTCAGGTACAACCAGCTCTGATTTTCTCAGTTCTGTCGAGCTTATCGCGGGCATAGGTGACTCGACTCCCGAAGGTGTCTCACCAACCGCTATCGAATACACCGCACCGTTCACAATCGGCTCGACCAGGAATATTAAGGCACGTGTAAAGGATGGTGACTACTGGAGTGCTTTGTGTGATGCTGTCTTTGCTGTCGGCCCTGTTGCTGATAACCTGCGCATTACCGAGATTATGTATCATCCCTGTGAATGGCCGCCTGTTGACCCAAATGCCGAATTCATTGAGCTGAAAAACATCGGCTTGGAATCAATTAACCTGAATCTGGTAAAGTTCACCAATGGCATACAATTTACGTTCCCGGATGTCACACTCGAGGCGAATCAGTGCATTGTTGTCGTAAAAGATACCAACGCTTTTGAAACCGAATATGGAACCGGCATAAATACAATTGGCGAATATGAAGGCAAGCTCGACAACGCAGGCGAGCGAATAAGGCTTGCAGATGCACTCGGAAATACTATTCTAGATTTTGAGTATAAGGACGGCTGGCGGTCTGTTACTGACGGTGAAGGATATTCACTTACGATAAACGATGAATTTAATCCTGACCCTAACAGCTGGGGCGAAAAGGACTGCTGGTCCGCAAGTATTATCCAGGGCGGCACTCCGGGTATGGATGATAGCGGGCCGCGACACGGTGACATACTAATAAACGAAATTCTCGCTCATTCTCACGCCCTCGCACCGGACTGGATAGAGCTGCATAACACTACGAATGAGCCGATTGACATCGGCGGCTGGTTCATAAGTGACAGCGATGCCAACCTCACCAAATACGAAATTGCCGAGGGAACCGAAATACCTGCAAACGGCTACATTGTTTTTTATGAAGACACCAATTTCGGGCCTCTCAGTTCAGACACCGGCGCCCACGTGCCATTCGCTCTTAGTGAAGCCGGTGAAGAGGTTTGTTTGTCCTCGGGCCTGGCAGGACAGCCGACAGGATACAGAAACAAGGAGGACTTCGGTGCATCCGAAACCGGCATTGCTTTCGGACGATATTACAAAGAAAGCACCGACAACTATAATTTTGTCGCTATGAGTGAGAATACCCCAATGCTGTCAAACGCTTATCCTAAGGTCGGGCCGGTGGTTATTAGTGAGATTATGTATCATCCGGAAATCTTCTGGGGAAACTGGGATGCAGAATACATTGAGCTCTGCAATATAACAGACGACACAGTGAGCCTCTATGATGTTAATGGAATTTCCTGGAAATTCACCGATGGTATCGAGTTTACTTTCCCGCCTTATACAAGTATGCCGCCGAAAGCTATATTTCTCGTTGTAAGGGACGTAAATATTTTCCAGACAGAATTTAATGACGTACCGCCCGGTGCACAGATTTTTCAGTGGGAAAGCGGCAGATTGGATAACGGCGGAGAAAAAATTGAAATCTCAGCGCCCGGGGACTATGACGAAAACGGTGACCTGCAATATATCCGTATCGACAGGGTAAGTTATAGCGACGGCTCACATCCCGATGACTTCGACGGTATTACCGACCCCTGGCCGGCACAGGCTGACGGGCTTGGCAAATCCCTTGAGAAAATCGACCAGAACCTCTACGGTAATGACCCGAACATTTGGCAGGCTGCTGTGCCTACACCAGGGCAGATTGTAATCTCTGAATGGACTCTGCTCACTTACGATGACTTCGAAATTAGCTGGGGATATTATACCACCGGCGGCAGCGACTGCATTCGTTACACCTCTGGTCTTTATGCCTATCAGGGCAACTGTGCAGCTAATATACAGGATGACAGCGGTGATGCTTCGGCATTCTGGCACACCGAAAGTATCGATGTCGATTCGCCGGGTTATACACAAATCAAAATCGAATTCTGGTTTCTGGTCAATGACCTCGAGGCCGGTGAATCTTTCCTCGTGGAATACTATGACGGTTCAGACTGGCAGACTATACAAACATTCGTTGCAGGAACAGATTTCCCTGATAATACAATTACATCGTTTTATAATCAGACTATATACATCAACGAAGGAACATACAATTTCCCGACTGATATGAAGCTAAAGTTCGAATGCGTTGCAAGCTCGAACACCGACGATGTTTACATCGACCAAATCGCCCTCTACGCAAAATAAAACCTCAACTTTAAGATTTGTCTCAACTGCAATTTTTATAAATAAAAATAAATGGGCCGTTCGGCAGAATCTGAACGGCCCATTTTAAAAAAACTTCAGCTTCTCATCACCTCTTCACTTCCTTAAGTAGCTTCCTGAGAATACCTGAAATCTCGTCTGCTTTCGCTTTCTCAACTTCCCTTTCGACCGGCACAAGTCTCTTTTCGTCTTGTCCGGCTTCCAATCGCAGCTTACTCATATCGGGCATAACAAAATCCGTTTCCTCAAATTGCCTGCTTTCCTGCCTTGTCATTACAGGTTTATTAACTATCTTTGTCGTTATAAATATCACCAGTTCACTGGTCTTTAACGATTCTGTCTCAGCCCTGAACAAACCTCCTACGATAGGTATATCTGCTAAAACCGGAACCTTTGATATATCTTTAGTAGTTTCTCTGCTCCTGAGTCCGCCCAATACTATTGTCTGACCGTCCTCTACAAGCGCCATCGTATCTGCTTTGCGTGTATCCACTATCGGTGCGCCAAGAGAATTTTCGCCTACCAGCACTCCGAACTCAGGTGCCACGCGAAGTTTTATCATTCCATCAGGCGATATATGCGGCGTCACCTGAAGGTTTACACCAATTTTCTTAAATGCCGTATAGGTTATCGGGTCCTCTCTGGCCACCTGTCTTAGCTCTCTGTAAGGGAACTCGCGGACTATCTCGAAGTTTGCAGTTTCATTATCCAGTACCAGAATCCTCGGATTAGCCAGGAGCTTTGCCTCAAGCTGAGTGTGCAGAATATTCAACGCAAACTCCAGGTCAACGGCATCATTAAGGAGACTAAAGCTCAGTGTCCCGCCGGTCTCGCGGTCGAACGAGCCAGATACGAAAGGCTTTCTTTTCCGCATTTCTGAAGTAGTTACTTTCTTGCTGTAACCATCCGGGTTTAGTATTTGCTGCACTTCTTCCTGATACTCATAACTCTCCTCTGAATAAGACCTGTAATGGTCTGCGTCCGGCAATAATTCATATGTTTCATCATCTTGTACAGTAGCTGTTAAATCGGTAAGCGGGGATTCTCCTTCTACTGTTCTCGATGTCTCTTCCGTCCAGGTAAGGTAATCAGGCGCAGTTGAATCCACTCCTGTTTTTGTAATTGTTTCCAATGGCGTATTTCTTCCAAGATACCAGTTCGGCTCAAGCTCGAAGCCCTCCCTGCTCATCACGTCGTAAATCCGCACTTCAACCAGCACCTGACTTATCGTTCCGTTTATACTCTCGATAAACTTATCTATCCCGCTGATTTTCTCAGGTATATCAGTAACCATTATATAGTTTGTTTCTCTATTCACAGCGACACTGCCGCCCGGGGAGACAAACCCCTGCAGGGTCGCCGCAACTCCATTGGCATCTGAATAACGAATCTGATACACTCTTGTAATAAGCGGCCTTTCCAAAACAGCCGTCTCCGGAACAGTTATCACACGTACCATATTCTCCGTAGCAACATATGTATAATTATGTGCCCCAAGAATGTTCGCCAAAGCTTCTTCGAGAGGAACATCTGTAATCCTCACTGTAACATTACCCGTTACCTCCGGGCTTTTAACAATATCAATTCCAGCCAGCTCTGCCAGTTCCATCAGTACTTCTTCTATTGGCTTGCCTATGCAGCTGTATCTTATCTGCTTCTTCAAAGCAATCTGTGATTTCGATACTGTTAAACCAGATGCTTCTTTTGCGTATAATGACATCGAGCTCACAAGCAACACAAATATCAAAACAAGCCTTCGTGTCCGTATATTGTTAGTGATACGCATAATGATACCCTTCTCCAAACCTGCGCATTAAAAAAAATCCGTAAAATCCGCACAAGAGCATATTGTGCCACAAATAAACGGGGATTACAGGAGCGAAACACAAATCGTCCTTGAAAATCCGAAGCTTTTCATCACCTGTCTGTTACCCCTATTATAAATACACCCCTTAACTTCCTTACAGGATTATACCAAATCAAGCCTGGAAGTTCAAGAAAAATCAGCCCTTACCGCCAATAAAGGCTAAAATTTAACCCCTCATACTTAACAAAAATCAATCTTTTCCCAGGGTCTTTTATTATAGGACTGCAACTTCAGGAGCCGAGAAGAATTATTGTTCACTTAAATCAGGTGATTATCTTCTTTGTGATGATTTGGGAGGCCTGATTTTCAATTCTGATTTGTCCTTTTTCTGACCGCTTTGCTGGAGCACCTTCATCGCCTTCTTAACATCTGCAAGCTTAAAAACGCCCGTTGTCTTGCCTCCCTTCGCTCCGGCAGTGCAATATGCATAAGATATATTAATATGATTCTTAGCAAGCTTCTCGGCTACGGAAGCCAGAGCTCCAGACCTGTTCGTTAATGTTACACATAAAACATCCGTCTCATTATACGACATATTCAGCTTTGACAAAATCTCCCTGGCCTGTGTTGGTGACTCAAAGACCGCCCGCATAACTCCATTTTCCGCAGCATCAACCATCGTCATCGCTACCAAATTAAGTTTTGCTTTTGCAAACTCTCCCAGTGCCTGAGCAAGAACACCGGGCTTGTTCACCATAAAAACCGAGAACTGCGATGTTACATACATATTTTTGCCCTCTAAAAAATTAAAACTCATTCACTATTCGTTTGCTTTGCGGCACTTTCCTTATCGGGAAAAAAGCTGAAAATCTTGTCAAGGCTGGTTATCTTGAAAACCCTGTGAAGCTGCGGCTCTATGGAACTGATAACAACCTCTCCGCCATAAACCGTGACTTTTGACCGCATATTAAGAAGGATTCCAAGAACCTGTGATGAAAAAAACTTCACCTCCGAGAAATCCACCACGACCCGCTTAGGCTGATTTTTACTTAAAAACTCTTTTATCTGCTTCCAGGCAGACGCTATACGGTCGGCATCTATTAATAAAGCACCCTTAAAACTTACGATAGCCGACGTATTATCGCCAATTATTTCAACACCGATTTTTTCATCCATACCGCAAATATCCACGCTTAACAAGTCTATAAGGCTTACTATTATACAATGTACAATATTATCAACCGAGCCCTTTCTATATTCTCGCATCCAAAAATAACCAATATAAAACATTATATCATTTATACGCCTTTTGATAAGCCCTTCTTTTTGCCGTATCCACCCCCCTGTATTTGCTTAGGCCGTACCCGAACGAGTTGGGCTTATAATTTTTCAGCCAGTTGTGATGCAGCACGCACGCCACACCATGACGCAGGAAAACCGCACAACAATCCTCAACTACTATCTTTTCGGCCTGGCGGTAAAGCTCACTGCGCTGACTGCTTTCTTCCATCAGCGACGCCTTCTCATATATCCTGTCAAATTCCGCATTATAATAATTAAAACTGTTTACGCCGCCCAAAGCATTCTTACTATAGAAAACCTGCAGAAAATTCTCCGCATCCGGATACTGGGCTATCCAGCCCGTTAAAAAAATCTGTGCATCCTTGTTCTCAATTCTTTCCTGAAATGCAGGAAAGTCCATATATTCAATCGAAACATCGAGACCAATTCGATTCAAACAATGCCTGAAAAAATCACCCTGCTGAGTGTAAAATGACCCTGTTCCCGGCATTGAGATTCGCAACTCAGGTATCTTACCGCCATAAATCTCTTCGGCGTGATTAACAAGCTCAGATGCCTTTTTCACATCAAAAGTCGGAGCGACCAGCTTTTCAATATCACTATTATAAGATTTCATTAAAGGCGGTATGAATCCATAAGCAATCTCACCCCTGCCGTTATAAAAAATCTCTATATACTTTTGCCTGTCTATCGCATAACTTATCGCCTGCCTAAGCGGCTTATTGAATCCAAGAATCTTATCCTCCATATTAAATCCAAGCCAGAATGTGCTGGGGTCGCGAAATACCTTAAGATTAATCCCTCTGTCTTTGAGCTTTTCTGTTAATTTTAATCCCGCCCCGATTGCTTCCTGGAAGCTTTCCCTGCCTATCACCGTAACATCAATGCTTCCCTGCATAAACAAAAACCATCGAGGCTGATACTGTTCTGTCACTACCAGCATCACCCTGTCACAGAGCGGAAGTCTCTTACCGGCATCTCCCAGGTAACCAGCCTGCTCATCCGAAGGCTGGCCTTCACAGGGATAGTATTCCTGCCGGAAATTTTCATTGCGTACAAGCTCAATAAAGCTTCCACGATGCCAGTTTTTTAATCTGTAGGGCCCCGTCCCCACCGGATGATTTATTACATCATCGCCGTAATAATCCACCGCCTCTTTAGCAACCGGTGCAGTCGCTGTTTTCGTAAGAAAATACTTCATTTGCGGCCAGGGTCTTTTCAGCCTGACTTCGAGCGTATAGTCATCAACCGCCTTCAGGCCTTTTACTTCTCTGCTGTAATCCACCTCAGACTTGCTTTTACATCCCTTTGTGTACTCGCGAAACTCGTCGAGACCTTCTATCCTTTCATTGAAAATCCACCAGTTCCCGCTCAAATTCTTAATATCTGCTATTCTCTTCCATGCATAAACAAAGTCATCTGCCTTTAGCTCCCTGCCGAGACCGCTTTCAAAACAGTCGTCATCCGCAAAAAAGACTCCTCTTTTTATCTTTATCGAATAAAGAAGACCGTCTTCACTCACCTGAGGCTCGGATTCGGCAAGCTGACAGATTATCTGGTAGGGACGTTTAAAATAATGGAATTGATAAAGGCTCTCAAATATCTGGCTGCCGGCCAGAGTCGAGCTCATATCCCGGATGTCGGCAGGGTCAAGACCTTGAATTCTTGATGTCAATACACCATATAAACAGCTTTCATTGCCATCATCATTACCACCCACGCTGTCGCAGCCCGGTACAGGCAGAATTAAACCGGCAATGATAAAAATCACTAATGCAAAGTTTCTTTGCTGACATCCTTTTCTTTTACGCGCATCCTTTTTTGCGCAACTTTGCTTCATAGAGTGCTCGAAGAAGGGTAAAATTATCCTGAAGGTACCGGCAAAACTACCGGCTCCATACTTTCACTGCCGTCTGAACGCCTGTACTTAAAATTGAACTTTTCACCCAGTTTTCCCTGCTTGTTAGAATCGCCAAGCAGAAGGTTATGCTCTTGTATCAGGCCTTCAAAATTCCTGGCCTCAATCGCCCTTTTAATCGTAGCCTGAGGGCCGAAAAGCTTGCTGATGCATTGCGCTTCAATCCCGACAATCACCGATATCAGCTTCTGCTTTTGTTCATCGTTCAGTTGTTCAGCACCTTTTATATATCTTTGTATTACAAAAGAATATAGCTGACCGAAACGCTGTGCAACCATCCCCTTGTTCGGATTTGTCACGGCCAGTTTTCGGTACAGGCTTTGTAAAATAACCGTATCCAGCAGCTCATTATCGACCGACCAGCCGGCATACTGTTTTATCCTCATATCCGCCAAACTCAGCAGATGCTCCGTCCCCTGCTCAGCCTTAATCGCCGCGGAGAATCTCGCTATCATCGCCACTACAGAATCATCCGAAGTTTCGACAATTCTCGCAAGTCGGCTGATTATCTGCCCGGTCAAGTCCGAACTCCCGGCATTAAGCTGCTCGATAACCTCTGAATTACAGACACTATTAACAGCCCAGTATCGAATCGCCATATTAGAGTCAGCCAGCTTATCCAAAACCAAATCAGCTAACTGGGCATCTCTCAATCCGTCAATCAATATTAAAAGATTGATTTTTTCGACGAACTTCTTGTCCTTATCTTCCAGTTGCTCTGCCCACTCTAAAGCTGCTGCTATATATTTATGCGCCGATTTATAAAATTGCTTGCGATACTGTGCCCTTGAGCTGCTCGCATTGGAACTGCTGCGGCTCAGCAGCTTGGCTCGTATCCTTGCCATATCTGTAAAATCGGCAGCCCCAATCAGCTCTTTGACCGATTCTTCCACGAAGCTGTCTATTATCTCGAAATCCTCATTATCAAGGATACCCTTGTTGCGAACCTCTTCAATCTCCCACGGATCGACACCAAAACAATAGCTGCAACTCATCAAAATCAAAAGAGTTATAAAAATGGAGCTTATCGAAGCCTCTTTTCCCATCTCAAACACCTAAAATCTTATCACAATTGCTCAAATGTCCCATGTTATCAGATTAACTTTTTCGCCCCTTTTTGTCAAGCTGTTTAACTTTATTGACATAAAACAATACTTTTAAGCATTCCTGTTCTAAAGTCGTCCAATAAATTGCTCCTCTTTATTCCATTCTGAAAATAAAAAGCATAATTGCTTTATGCCTTGTTCGCTGTTAAAATCTTCAATTATCTTCCAAAATTGTTGATTTTTTAACTGGAGTATGCCAAATGAACAAGCAGATAATAGCAAAAAGAGTCAGGCTGGTAAGACAGCTCCTGAACAAAAAGAAAATCAATTGTTTTCTGACGACTAATCAGGCTAATGTAACTTATATTACGGGATTTCTCGGCCATGACAGTTGGGCCCTGATTGCACCGGATAATGTCTATCTGCTAACCGACAGCCGATATATCGAGCAGGCCCAAAAGGAATGTCCCATCTGCAAAATCATTCAGCGAAAAACAACGCTGCACGATTCCTTTGCCGACCTGATAAAAAAGCAAAAGAATGTACGCAGCATTACCGTCGAAAACTCAATATTAATTAAAGATTACAACGAGCTTCAAAAGAAAACAAAAATACGCTTTCGTACGGTATCCAAAATCTTTGAGCCCGGCAGAAGCATAAAGGATAAATTTGAGCTTGCGGCAATCAAAAAGGCAATTCAAATAACCAAACTAGCGCTGAAGGAAACCATCAGGAACCTGCGCGTGGGAATTAGTGAAAATGAGGCGGCAGGTATGATGGACTATAACTTCCGAAAGTTTGGAGGACGCAACGGTTTTGATACTATTCTTGCATTCGGTGCCAACGCCTCGCGGTGCCACCATCAGCCGGGCACAGGAAAGCTAAGGAAAAATGATACCATCCTTATCGACTTCGGTGCTGAGTATAATCATTATCGATGTGACCTGACACGGTGTTTTCTCGTGGGACAGCCGAATCAATATTTTCAAAAAGTCTATAATGTTGTCAAAGAAGCGCAGGCGGCAGCTATAAAATTGATTCGGCCGGGAATGTCGAATAAAGAGCCCGAAAGAGTTGCAAGAGAGATTATTAGAAAACACAATTTGCCCCCCTATCAGCACGGCTCAGGTCACGGTTTTGGCCTTGTAATTCACGAAGACCCTTTTTTGTCGGTACTCAGCAAAGATAAACTCAAAAAGGGAATGGTCCTTACTATTGAGCCGGGAATTTATATACCAGACAAAATCGGTGTAAGGCTGGAAGACAACGTGCTTATTACGGAAAACGGCTGTAAGATACTAACGAGCTCGGTAACAAAGAATTATAAGGACATTTGCCTGGGAAAATTGAAATAATGAACAGACAAAATAATAATCCGATTTAGTGAGTGAGGGCTTTATTATGAAAAACCATAATAAAATATTTCTATTGTCGGTCATAGTGATATTTTTTTTAAGCCTCAATTTCGTATTCTCTCAGGAAGAGAAAAAAAATACTATTGAGTGGGTCAACAGCGATGAATGTGCGGATTTAACAAGACTGCCCAGATTCGAATGGCTTAAAAATGGAACCGCCCTGCTTTACGATACGAGCATAGATGCAAACGAACGTACGATTGAAAGACTCAATCCTGCGACGGGAAAACGCCAAGCGGCAGCAGACAGGAAAAAGACGCTTGAAAGTCTTGCAAAAATCCTTTCTCCGGATAATATGCCGAAAAGGCTTGACTGGCCGCAAGAAATAAATAATTCAGGCGATTTTGTTGTCTATATCTACGACAACGATATTTATCTGCTCGACTTAAAGGCTTCGGAATTTATGCGCATCACCGAAAGCGACAGCGAAGAAAAGGCAATCAGATTCTCACCTGACGGAACAAAAATCGCTTATGTCAGAGACAACGACCTGTATGTCTATGACATATTAAACCAGGCAGAAATCAGGATAACAAATGACGGCTCGGAAACCATTCTCAATGGAACTTTGTCCTACGTTTATTGGGAGGAGATTTTCGGCAGGCAGGATATCGCCTACTGGTGGTCGAATGATTCAGAATATATAGCTTACCTGAAATCCGACGAATCGCCGGTAAGCTTAATGTACTTCGTGGATTTTGCCCCCTATCAACCGGAAATTCTCAAACAGCGTTACCCCAAAGCCGGCCAGACAAATCCTTTAGTGACAGTGCACATAGCTGATATTAAGGGCGAACAGATTTCACATTTCGATGCCAGCGAGACACCATACGAGTATATAGCAAGGATTAAATGGCTGCCCGATGACAAAAGATTATGTGTGCAAACTCTTAACCGCGACCAGACAAAACTTGATATGTGCTTTATGGAGCGGGACAGCGGAAAAGTAACACATATAATGACCGAGCGTGATAACGGCTGGGTCGAGATGACCAACGACCTGTACTTTTTCAAGGACCAGAGACGTTTTATATGGCAGTCACAAAGAGATGGTTTTGCACATTTATATCTGTTTAGAATCGACGGCCAGCTCGAAAATCAAATCACAAAAGGCGATTGGTCGGTTTGTTCCGTCGCAGGCGGTATGAGCTGGGTTACAAGCTCGATTGCATCCGTAGACGAAGACAACGGCTGGATTTATTTCGGCGGCAAGAAAAAATCAAATCTCGAAAGCCACCTTTACAGGGTAAAGTTTAACGGCGCACGCCTCGATCAAATCACCGAAGCCGACGGCAGCCATATGATATTTTTCAGCCCGAACGGAAAATATTATTTCGATTTACACTCTGATATGACAAATCCGCCCCGGCTATCTCTGCACAGCAGTAATGGAAAGCTGAAGACAGTTATCGCAAAATCCAAAGCAGAAGAAATTAAGCAGCTTAATCTTCAGTATCCGGAGCTTCTGACAATCAAGGCCAGAGACGGTTTTGAAATGCCGGCGGTTATGTTAAAGCCGAAAGATTTCGACCCAGCCAAAAAATATCCAGTCCTTGTTAACGTCTACGGCGGACCCGGAGCACCTATCGTCCAAAACGCCTGGAACCGCTCGATTTTCACCGACCAGATTCTGCTGGATAACGGTTTCATAGTCTTCAGATTCGACAACAGAAGCTCATCTGATATAAGCAAAAAATTAACTAACCTCGTCGTCGGAAAAATGTGGGCAGAGTGCGAGCTGAACGATATGGTCGATGCTGCAAGATGGTTAAAAAAGCAGGAATATATCGATGCAAAAAAAATCGGATTATGGGGAGCAAGCGGCGGCGGCTCATACACCCTGCTTGGCCTGACAGACTCGAAGGAATTCGCAGCAGGTGTTTCAATAGCACCGGTTACGGACTGGCACTATTATGACAGCATCTGGGCGGAAGCTGGTATGAAACTGCCTCAGGACAACCCTGAAGGCTATGAGAAGACATCGTTCGTTAAAAAGGCGGAAAATTTGCACGGCCGGCTGCTTCTCGTCCACGGAACCTATGATGAAAATGTTCACCCGCAAAATACCTGGAGTCTTGCAGATGCACTCATTGAAGCCGGCATACAGTTCGATATGATGATTTATCCTATGCGAAAGCACGGTATTTCAGACAAGGTGGCAAGGATACACCTCTTTAACAAGATGCTCGAATTCTGGAACAGGAACCTGAAAGAAAAACAATAAAACCAAAAAGCAGCCTTTTCACAAAATAAAATGCCCTCAGAAGCTTTTTAAGGCCGCTTGTTATTGACTAAAATACAATCATTTTGTAAAATTATCTTTTTATCTTATCTCTCTGGTAAGCTCTTAAGGACTGCCGAAATGAGATTTAGTAAGATTATAACGGCTGTCGATTCCCATACCGAAGGCGAGCCTGCAAGGATTATCATCGGAGGCGCCGTGCCTTTCATCCCGGGTAAAACAATGTTCGATAAGTGGCTCTACGCAAAAGAAAACATCGACGACTTTCGTACGATGCTGATGTATGAGCCCAGAGGCCACAACGCTATGAGCGGCTCGATTGTGATGGAGCCGACCAGAGAAGATGCCGACATCGGCGTTCTTTTTATCGAGGTCAGCGGCTGGCTGCCTATGTGCGGCCACAGCACAATCGCAACCTGCACCGTACTTCTGGAAACGGGAATAATAGAACCCAAGGAGCCGGTGACAAAATTTGTTCTCGACACACCTGCAGGCCTGGTCAAGGCCGAAGTCGAGGTCAAAAACGGCAAAGCGGGCAAGGTTACAATACGAAACGTCCCCTCGTTTTTGTATAAATCTGATGCTGAGGTCGATGTCCCTACAATCGGAAAAATAAAACTCGATATCGCTTTCGGCGGCAACTTCTACGCAATCTTACAAGCCAAAGATGTCGGCCTCGAAGTGCTGCCCGAACAGAACAACCAGCTCATCGAAACAGGCAGGAAAATCAGAAAAGCTGCAAACCAGCAGCTCGAAATTGTCCATCCCGAGAATCCAAAGATTGATATCTGCTCACACGTTCGCCTGCTCGGCCCGACAACTAAAAGCAAAAAAGGTACAAGAAATGCTGTCATTTACGGCCCCGGCCAGATTGACCGCTCGCCCTGCGGAACCGGGACCAGCGCAGAAATCGCAATGCACTTTGCAAAGGGAAATCTTAAACTTAACGAAACCTTCCTTTGCGAAAGCATTATCGGCAGCACGTTCGAGGCGAAAGCTGTCGAGCAAACCAAGGTCGGCCAATACGAAGCGATAGTGCCGGCCATCAGCGGAAGAGCCTATATAATGGGCATTCACCAGTTTGTTCTTGACCCCGAAGACCCGTTCCCCAAGGGATTTTACATCGGCCCGAAAGACCCGCAATACGGAGGAATATAAGTTTATTTTAGGTGATGGTGAAAAAGAGGCAGGTTATGAAAAATACGATAGTGACAGTTTTACTAATGAGTACCTCAGTCTTATATGCGCAGCAACAAATAAATTTCGACGATTACTTTCTCAACAAGACAATGCGGATTGATTACTTTATGACCGGAAATACTAATCAGGAAATAATCACAATTGACCAGATATACCAGACCGATAAATGGGCGGGCAATCCGGATAAGCTCATCGATGACTTGAACAACGGCTTGTACTACATAAAAATATACAGCATAAATTCCAACAAGCTCATTTTTTCCAAAGGTTTCAGCTGCATCTTCGGTGAATACAAAACTACAATCCCCGCAAAAGAGGGAAAGAATATGACATACCATGAATCGGCTCTTATCCCGTATCCTAAAAAGCCGGTTCTCTTTGTTCTCGAAGCAAGGGACAGAAAAAATATCCTGCAGCCTGTCTTTAGCGAAAGAATCGAACCTGATAATGTGAACATTATAAAACAAAATCCTGTTAATAATGACAAGGTTTACAATGTTCTTTCCAGCGGCGAGCCGCACTCAAAAGTTGATTTCGTCTTTATCGGCGAGGGCTACACCGCCGAGCAGTGGGACAAATTCAAAAAGGATGTTGACCGCTTTACAGAAGTACTGTTCAGAGTCGAGCCTTACAAAAGCAATAAGGGAAAATTCAATATTTACGGCGTATTAAGACCTTCGGCTGAAAGCGGAGTCGATGAGCCCGGACAAGGAAAATTCAGCAACACCGCTGTAAGTGCATCATATAACGCACTCGGCCTTGACAGGTACCTATTGGTAGATGATACAAAAACAATGCGCGACATCGCCTCGAATGTCCCTTACGACGCTCTTATTGTTATGTCCAACACAACACGTTACGGCGGCGGCGGAATCTATAACAATTACACCATTTTTACTGCCGACGATGTCAGAAGCGAAGAAATCTTTATGCACGAGTTCGGCCACGGTTTCGGAGGCCTCGCCGACGAATATTTTTCATCGAATGTCTCTTACGATGAATTCTACCCCGCCGGCTTCGAGCCTACTGAAGGCAATATCACCGCCTTGCTTGACCCCAACAACGTCAAATGGAAACACCTGCTCAGCCCCGGCATACCAATACCGACACCCTGGGGACAGGACGAAATCATAGAACTACAGGCCGAAAGAGACCAAGTACAAGAACAGCTCAGGTCAAATGACATTACAGAAGACGAACGTGAAATACTTGAAAACAAAAACAGGGAAATCAGAAGACAGATAAGAGAGGTTAGAGATAAATATAATGAACTATATGAAGGAAAAATCGGTGTATTCGAAGGAGCAGGCTACCAGGCTAAGGGCCTGTACCGCTCCGAAATTACAATCGCAATGTTCAATGCAAAAACTTTCAGTTATGGCCCGGTAAGCGAAGAGTGCATTATGCGTTCCATAAACCATTACGCCGATTAGACAAAATAAATTTCATTGAGAAGTCAATATTGTTATGAGAATCAAAGAGCACCCCATACTCGGACCGCTGGTAAAAAAAACTGTCGTCAAAATAGAGGTTGACGGCCGGCTCATCGATGCCTTTGAAGGCGAGCCGATAGCTGCAGCCCTGATGGCCGTAGGGAAAAGCATCTTCAGATATACAAAAAAAAAAGGTGAGCCGAGAGGTGTCTTCTGCGCAATCGGCCAGTGCACAGATTGTATGATGACTGTTGATGGTGTGCCTAACGTAAGAACCTGCATAACACCGGTAAAAGCCGGTATGAAAATAAAAACACAGAAGCAGACAGGCGAGTTAAGGACGGCTGGACAATGAGACAGGTAGATTTGGCAATCGTCGGAGCCGGTCCTGCAGGTCTGTCTGCTGCAATAGAAGCTGCCAAGGCCGGCGTAAAGGTAGTTTTGTTCGATGAGAATCAGAAAGCCGGCGGGCAGCTCTTCAAACAGATACACAAATTTTTCGGCTCAAAAGCACACCAGGCCGGTGTCAGGGGAATCGATATCGGAAACAACCTGCTCGAAGAAGTTGAAAAAAGTGGCGCAGAGGTTATGCTCGACGCCGTTGTATGGGCAATTTACAAAACCGATACTTTGTGTGTCACTCACAACGGCAAAAATACGATGTTCAAAGCAAAAAAGATTCTCCTGGCAACCGGTGCGACGGAAAACGTACTGGCCTTTCCAGGCTGGACACTCGCAGGCGTAATGGGAGCCGGTGCAATCCAGACAATGATAAACGTCCACAGGGTCCTGCCGGGAAAAAAAGTCTTAATGATAGGCTCCGGCAACGTCGGCCTGATTGTCAGCTACCAGCTAATGCAGGCCGGAGCAGAAGTCAAAGCAATCGTGGAAGCCTTGCCCACCATAGGCGGCTATGCAGTACATGCAAGCAAAATAGTAAGATGCGGCGTCCCGATACTCACATCGACGACAATAAAGCAGGCCATCGGCAAGGAAAAAGTCCAAAAGGCCGTCCTGATTAATCTGGACAAAAACTTCAAGCAAATCGCAGGTACCGAACAGCAGCTTGACGTTGACGTTATATGTCTTGCGATAGGCCTGTCGCCGCTTTCAGAGCTTGCCTGGATGGCCGGCTGCGAATTCGCCGACGTGCCGCAGCTCGGCGGCTTTTTACCTGTTCACAATGAGAATATGGAAACCACAGTGCCTGGAATCTACGTCGCAGGTGACCTCGCCGGAATTGAGGAGGCAAGCACCGCCATAGAAGAAGGCAGACTCGCCGGAATTGCAATAGCCGAATCACTTGCCTTTTTAACCGCCGGCGAAGCGAAAGAGAAAAAACATTTAATAATAGACCGGGCAGAACAGCTAAGAGATGGTCCTTTCGGCCTGAGCAGACGACAGGCAAAAGAGCAGCTAATACAAAGGAGCCTCAAGTAATGACACTTACAAAGAATGGTTTCTTCGACATCAAAGAGCTTGAGAAGCTGCCCGGTGTCCCCTCCAAAGAAAGGCTTCAAAAAGGACCGGTAGTAGTAATCGAGTGCGCGCAAAAGATACCCTGCAATCCGTGTGAAGAAGCCTGTCATAAAAAAGCAATTAGCATAGGTGACTTCATAATAGACCTTCCAGTCCTGGACTCCGAGCTTTGCACCGGCTGCGGGCTGTGCATAGCAGCCTGTCCCGGGCAGGCTATTTTCGTGGTGGATATGACTTATTCCGAAACGAACGCTGCTGTTCAGCTTCCCTTCGAATTTCTCCCCTATCCCGAGCAGGGCGAAATCGTTGACGGCCTGAACCGGGCAGGCCAAACTGTTTGCGACGCAAAGGTGTTAAAAGTTCTGAACCCTGAAAAGTTCGACCGGACAGCGGTCATAACCGTTGCCGTGCCGGAAAAATTCGGTATGGAGGTTCGCAATATCAAGCTTAAAAAAGACAGGAAAAATGACTGAAAACAAACCAAGAACATACGAAGGAACCAGTGATATAAAAATAGAGAACCCTGATATGATTATCTGCAGGTGCGAGGAAATCACCCTAAAAGAAATCCTGCAGGCCATATCGGAAGGTGCAATGTCTGTCAACGAGGTAAAACGAAGAACAAGGGCTGGTATGGGACTCTGTCAGGGCAGAAGTTGCAGCCGATTAGTACGAAAACTTATCGCAGAACACACTAATAAAAAATTCGGCTCCGTTAAACCCGGAACCTCCAGGCCGCCCGTCAGACCGATGGCACTGAAATTATTGGCATCACTGGAGGAGGACAACAATGGCTAATCCCGACGTAGTTGTTATCGGCGGTGGTATAATCGGAACCTGCTGCGCCTATTACCTCGCAAAAGAAGGACTGAAAGTAACACTCGTCGAGCGAGGCGAAATCTGCTCCGAAGCCTCGAAATCCAGCCAGGGACATCTGTTCCTCTGGGAGCTGCCCGAAATAAATATCATACTCGCAAAGGCAAGCATAAAACTGTATTGGCAGCTAAATAAAGAGCTTAATTTCGATATCGAGCTCCGCAATACCGGCAGTATGTCGATAGCAGACAGTCCCGAAGCTTTTAATTCGCTTAAAAATACTGTAGAAGAGCTGCGAAGTGCAGGAGTTGTTTGCGAGCTTCTCGACTCGGGCGAATTTACAAAAAGGGAGCCTAATGTCACCCCTGATATCGCAGGAGGAGCATACTTTCCGGAAGACGGCCAGCTCAATCCACTGCTCGCAACAATCGCCATCGCACAGGCTGCAAAAATACTCGGCGCAGAACTGAAAACAGAAACCGGAGTTACAGGCATCGAGCTTTCGCCGGATAAATCCAAAGTCACCGGCGTTCAAACCAATAATGGCAAAATAAGCACAAAATATGTTGTCAACGCAGCAGGTGCCTGGAGCGGCAAAATCGGCGAAATGGCCGGCATTAATATTCCCGTCGTCCCGAGAAAAGGCAATCTTATCGTTGTCGAAAACGTGCCCGATGATTTCATCAACTGCAAGATTATAATCGCATCAGGTTATCTTGATTCATTAAAAACTGATAATAAGGTAGCTGTGGCTGCGAACGTCCAGCAGACAACTTGCGGAAATCTTCTGCTCGGCAGCAGCAGGGAGTTTGCAGGCTTTAACAAAGAGGTTGACCCCGAAGTTATTAGCGAGATAGCAAAACGCTGCTTAAAATTTTTCCCCGCCCTTGAAAACCTTAATACAATCAGAAGCTGGGCCGGCCTGCGGCCTTATAGCCCCGATATGATACCAATAATCAGCGACTCGCCTGTCGAAGGCTTTTACATAGCTGCAGGCCACGAAGGAGTCGGAATCACAATGGGGCCAATAACCGGAAAACTTATCGCCCAACTGATTACAAAGCAGAAGACAGAGCTGCCCCTCGAACAATTGTCGGTCAACAGATTTTCAAAGCAATCTTAAGTTATAAAGGAGCATTATTATGGCTAAGAAATTACAGGGTGTATTTGCGGTATTGGTAACGCCTTTTACCGAAGACGACAAAATCGACGAGCAGACTTTGAGAAGGCATATTCGCTTTTTAATAGACGAAGGCAAAGTCCACGGGATAATGCCGACCGGAAGTACAGGTGAATTTACCGGCCTGTCGGATGACGAAAGAATGCAGGTTGCCGATATCGTTATAGACGAAGTCGATGGTGCCCTGCCCGTCGTTGTCGGTACCGCTGCGGTAGCAACAAAGGATATGGTCAGATTCTCGCAATACGCCGAAAAAGCCGGTGCCGATGCTGTTATGGTTGTCCCGAGTTATTACTGCCACCCAAACCCCCGCGAAATTTACGGCCATTACAAAGCCCTCTCCGAAAATATAAATATACCGATTGTTCTTTACAATAATCCCGGCACTTCAGGCGTCGATATGCAGCCGGATTTGATTGCTAAACTCGCTCAGCTTGATAACGTTTCTTACATCAAGGAAAGCTCCGGCGATATGACAAGGGTCGCTGCTATACAGCGGCTTTGCGGCGATAAGCTTACGGTCCTTTGCGGCTGTGATACGCTAACTCTTGAGATGTTCCTTATGGGAGCCGCAGGCTGGGTCTCACCGCCGGCAAATATTATTCCACAACAATGCGCGGAGCTTTTCGAGCTTGCCTATATAAAGAAGGACATCGAAAAAGCGAAGAAGCTATATTTTAAGCTTCTGCCGTTATTCACGCTCTTCGAGTCAACAGGCCAGTATATACAACTGACAAAAGCCGGGCTAAATTTATTAGGCCGGCCTTACGGCAAGCCGAGATTGCCGCTGCTGCCGCCAACTGATGAACTTACCAAAGAGCTCAAACAAATCTTAAGTGGCTTTCAGGGATAAAACATAAAAGGATAAATTAGAAACCGGCCAGCCAACGCTCGGCAAAAACAGCGAAATCCAGGCCGTCAATAAAATCATCCGGGTGCAAATCACAATCCGGATTATATTCCGGTTCTCCCAATCCTGTAAGCCAGGCAGATAAGAAAATAGAAAGGTCCTCAAAATCAACGTCGAAATCTAAATCATAATCCTGTTTATAGCTTACATTGGTCCAGGTCAGCTCCGAAGAGCCTTCACATTCTATTGATACACCCTCAGAGGGGTTCCACATCCAGATATACTCATCAATCCTGACATCACCCAAAGCAGGATGAAACCAGATTGTATTTTCCGAATAGCCCCAGATGCCCGCAAATTCGTAAAATTCCTCTCGCAATTCAACCACAACACAATTAAAATTCCCTGCCAGCACCGTAATTGTTTCAATACGCAGAAACGTTATGAAAGTATCTCTGTATCCATTCCACTCGTAATAAGGATTTTTCAATATGCCCGTATGCAGTCCATGTCCGAAATGCCGACCATCATCAGTATCGTTAACCAAAAAGGGCATTTCTTCAATCGGGTCATTATTTCTTACTATATAAATTTCATCAGCATTTTCTTCACGGACATTCACAAGATACTCGTTTGTCAGAAAATCATTTGATGTCGCCCAGCTATCACCTAACTGCGGAACCGAAGAAAGCGAATACGTCCTTACCGTGTCATAACCTTCCATACTTTCATAAAGAAGCACTTCACGGCTGCTGGTACCCCACCAGTCCACATCACCGACATCAGGCCAGTAGGTTACGTGCATCTGGTATTCCCAACGATTGCCGACGTCCAAAAGATAATTCTCGAAAAGCCGATAAGAAGCCGAAAAAGCCTGGTTTGTACTCATAATAATCAGTGCTGCGATTATGATAAAATGATGTTTCCTTCCGGGATAATAAGCCATCTATTTGCCTCCTTTACGCAATATTATTATATATTCCTTCGGAAAAGTAAAGAAAAAACACTAATTGTTTAATCGCTGATCTCGCCCGTCTCGCCATAGGCGTCGAGCCGAGGCGGGCTGATTGACAATGATTTTTTAACCACGAATTAACACGAATTAGCACTAAATGTTTAACCGCGGATACCTTAGGCATAAATTTAACGGATTTAAACGGATTTATTTCGCTGACTTTTGTGTTCTCAGGATTTTTTGCTTTTAAAAGCAAGCTGTTCACACAAACAATCCTTCGTCCACAAGAATGCACTGCATTCTTACTTTGTAAGTCACCAGAGAGATTAGGATTTTTCGCAAATGCGAAGATTTGATTGTAAAACAAAGCCAATGTCGGGAAAAACAAACCCAATTTTGGGCTAAAATTGGCTTTGTTTTGGCTTTGTTTGGCTTTGTTTTTTTGTTCGTTTTCGGCTAATCCGACAGGGCGTACATTTACATATCTTCTTATATTACAGACACTTAGCAATGACCCACGGGCGCCAAATCCGTGGTACGAATTGGGTTTGTTTTGCATAAAAAGGTGTGATTTGTAGAGCTCTCTCGACAAATGTAGAGGTGGATTTTGAGAGTTAATTGGTGAATTGGTGAATTTGTTAATTAGTT
>CAYXGT010000014.1:0-40602 GCA_964464635.1 uncultured Pirellulales bacterium
GAGACTCACCGCCGGACAGCGGCGCAGGCTACATTGAAACAATAGAGGCAAAAGCAAAGGAAATCGGCGCAGGAAAGATAGCATCGATTATGGGCAGATTCTATGCAATGGACCGTGACAGCCGCTGGGACAGGGTCCAGAAAGCCTATGAATGTATGCGATTCGGCAAGGGTCTGAAGGCAAAAACCGCGGCTGAAGCCGTGGCGCAAAGCTATGAAAAAAAGGTCACGGACGAATTTATCGAGCCGACCGCTATTATCAATGAGGATAATGCTCCTATCGGCACTATTGACGATGGTGACGGCGTTATATTTTTCAACTTCAGAGGCGACAGGCCTCGAGAGATAACTCGTGCTTTTGTGGAGCCGGACTTTAAGGATTTCAGCAGACCGACAAAAGCTGATATATATTATGTCTGTATGACCGAATACGATGTCACGATACCTGCTCCTATCGCTTTTCGAAAGCCGCCGAAGATGAAAAATATTCTCGGCTCGTACTGGAGCGAACTCGGTCTGAAACAATTCAGATGCGCAGAGACGGAGAAATACGCCCATGTCACCTTCTTTTTCAACGACTATGCCGAAAAGCCGTTCGCCGGTGAAGACCGCCAGATTGTCCCGTCTCCGCGAGTCCGCACATACGATTTGAAACCGGAAATGAGCGCTTACGAGGTTACCGAGGTCATTCTGGAAAGGCTCGAATCAAAGAAATACGACGTTATGGTAATCAACTTTGCGAACCCGGATATGGTCGGCCACACAGGTATTCTTGAGGCAGCGATAAAAGCGGCAGAGGTTGTTGACGAGTGCGTCGGCAAGGTGCTCGAAAAGATTAAAAGTCTCGGCGGCTCGGCAATCATTACAGCAGACCACGGCAACTTCGAGCGAATGTGGGACTTCGAGAAGAATCAGCCCCACACCGCCCATACTGTCGGAGACGTGCCTTTTATAATCTTCGATGACAGCTATAAGGGCAAAAAACTACGCGAAGGCGGCAGCCTCGCAGACGTCGGGCCGACACTGTTAGAGATGATGGAAATCCCTCAGCCGGAAAAGATGACCGGAAAGTCGTTGCTTATGCAATAAATTATTTCGAAATGGTTTTTGAGACAGCAAAATCAAATTCAAAGATTAAATCGGGCTCGAGTTCATAGCTGATGAGAACAAGACAAAAACCAACTTGTTTTATTATTGCAGGCCCGAATGGCGCAGGCAAAACCACATTTGCATTACGTTATTTGCCGCAAATAGCAGGCTGCCACAACTTTGTCAATTCCGACCTTATCGCTTACGGCCTTTATCCTTTTGATTCTTTGTCGGCTCAATATGAAGCCGGCCGTCTTTATCTTCGCCGGATCTATGCGAATATCAGGAAACAGGTTGATTTTGCATTTGAGACAACACTTGCGGGCCGCAGTCATATTAAGCTGCTTAAAAAACTCAGACGTGACGGATGGCGTGTGGTCTTGTTTTTTCTGTGGATTCCTGACGCTGATTTCTCCAAAAACCGAGTTCGCGAACGTGTGAAACAGGGCGGCCATAATATACCCGATGATACAATTTATCGCCGCTTTCCTCGTGTTATGCATAATTTAATAACGGTTTATATTCCGCTTTGTGATAAAGTAATTTGCTATGACAATTCCAAACCAAAACACGTTCCTGTCTTTGAAAAAAGCGGCAAAAACCTGCGTATATTTAATCAGAATATATATGAGAGTATTGTGAGTCAATCGAATGAATACAAAAAAACCCAGTAAGATGGCAATAGTTGCCGGCAGATGTCTCCAGGAAGCTGTGCGTGAAGAATTACACAAAAAAGCGTTACTTGGCCAGTATGTTATTATAAACCGTAACGGCAAGGCCTGCCGGGTTTCAGCGAAACAGGCCCTAAAAATTGCCAATAGCAAATAAACGCATAGAGAAATCAATAAAATGCCCTCAAACATAAAAAAATGTGGAAATAATCCATGAAAAATCAAACAGCAAAACCAGATTTTAAAAAATGGGATAAATGGCAAAGGAGTTTCGATAATATTGAAGTAGAACTTGGAAGGCTTTACTTTGCCAGAGGAATGTTTGACAGATTATATAATCACCAAAACGTTAAATCCTGCCAGAACAATTGCTTTCGTATTTACTTAAAAAACACCTATGTAGTTTATCTGGCAATGGGAATCCGAAGGCTTATTGATAAAACGTCAAATGCGTAAAATCTATATCAGCTCTTAGAAGACATAAAAAAGAGAGCCTGTGAAATCTCTGTTGATAACTATGTTGAATACTTCGACAGAAAAACGTTCGGGAATCGTATCAATAATCATAAAAACATAACCAAAAATCATAAAATAATCTTAGAAGAATCTCGTCGTACCAGTAGAAAAAAAGAAGCCAAAAGGATATTCGCTGAATCTTTAGAAAAAAACAAAGAAATTCTTAGCTGTTGTGATGTGGAAAAAGATATAGATAAGCTTAAAATAACCACAAAAAAGATAACAAAATTAGCAGATGAATGTTTTGCCCATATGGGCAAAAAAACCCCTTCCGCCTCGCTTTCTGAGGCACACAAAGCTTTCGATCTAATGATAAAGCTTTATGACAAGTATGTACCTCTAATTGGTATAGACAAATTCAAACCTGCTGATGACCTTTACAATGGGTGGGACAAAATTTTTTGAAAAAATACTGATTAAGTATTTGAACCTCTTCGGCAAATTCACAAAATGAGCAAAACAACCGCCTCTTAACGATAATTACCAGCCAGCCAAAGTTCGTTTAGAATTTTTGTCATTGGTGCTTTGAATTTGTTTCGGATTTCGTGCTTCGGTTTTCGAATTTGCTTGCTAAATCCTCTTATCCTCCATAAGTCCGCAGGACGCTTTACGGCGGAGACAGAGAACTTTGTAAAAAATCTTTGCGTTATTGGCGAGGTTTGCGGTGAAGAAATCAAGTTATGTAAATCTATTGGAAAATCGGCGGGGAATCAATACAATGAACAACTATGGCACAGATAAGAGTCCTTGAGCAGAATATGGTCAATATGATAGCGGCGGGCGAGGTAATCGAGCGGCCTGCAAGCGTTGTCAAGGAGCTTGTCGAAAACAGCGTCGATGCAGGAGCGACAAAAATTACCATATCGGCCGAAGACGGCGGGCGTAAGCTAATTTCGGTTGCCGATAACGGCTGCGGTATGGACGGCGATGACCTCGGCCTGGCATTCGAGCCGCACGCAACAAGCAAAATCAAAACGACAAAAGACCTTCTGGGGATATCAACTCTGGGCTTCAGGGGTGAGGCACTTGCCAGTATCGCATCGGTGGCACAGATAAAAGCAGTCAGCAGAACAAAAGATTCAAACAGCGGCAACTGCGTGGAGATTGACTGCGGTAGCAAGGGTGAAACAAGGCCGTGCAGCGCAGATACGGGGACAAAAATCGAAGTAAGAGACATCTTTTATAAGCTGCCTGCAAGACGGAAATTCCTGCGGACCGCAAATACGGAGATGTCACACATTACCGAGCAGTTCATACGGACTGCGCTTGCAAACCCGGAAGTCGATTTTACACTCAACTCGAACGTAAGAGTTGTTTATAACTTACAGGGCGGACAAAGCCTGCGGCAACGGATATCGACGCTATTCAGCTCTGAAATAGCCGAGAACCTTATTGAAACCGAAAGCGATGAGAAGAAAACCGGCGTGCATATTTATGCCCTGCTGGGCAGACCAGAGATTTCAAGGACAAACAACAAGCTGCAATATATATTTCTTAACGGCCGATTCATTCGCGACAAATTTATCTCGCACGCAATCAAGGAGGCGTATCGCGGCTGTATCGAAGACAACAGATACCCCGTTATTTTTCTTTTCATACAAATGCCTTACGAAGAGTATGATGTGAACGTTCACCCGACGAAAATCGAGGTGCGGTTCTTCAATTCAAACCTGATTCATTCGCAGATTCTTGCTGTCATTCGAGAAAAACTTTTGGCTGCCGATGTCGGTGTCAGTGCCAAAATACCGGCTGGTGAGCCTAAGAATAAGCAAATCAACGAAGCCATCGCGGAATTTCTCAAGAAACACCGGCCCATCCATACCCAGCAGCAAATCGGCTTTCAGAGTACAGAAGCGGTGAGGAAATACAAAAGCGAATACAGGCCGGGGACCGAATACGAACGACAAGTGCCGCAGAAAAGAAATTTTATTCAGATTCACGATTCTTTTATCGTTACCGAAACCGAGGAGGGATTCTGCATTATCGACCAGCACGCGCTGCACGAGAGAATAATGTACGAGAATTTGTGCAGAAGGATAAAGGCGGGCAGGCTCGAATCACAGAAACTTCTTTTGCCGGAAAGTTTCGAGCTGACGGCCGGCGAAGCTGAAGCAATCCGCAACAATACGGAGCTGATTGAAAAATTAGGTATTGAGCTTGTCGATTTCGGGCCAAGAACTATGGCGGTACAGGCATTTGCCGTTATGCTCGCCAAGGCCCCAGCAGTCGAATTTTTAAGAGACCTTGTGGGACTGCTGACAGATAAATCCAAAACAGAAAACGGTGAACAACTTCTTGACGAGGTACTGAATATGGCGGCGTGCAAGGCCGCCATCAAGGCAGGGCAAAGACTCAGCGACGGCGAGATAGAACAACTTCTGGCCGACAAGGACAGTCTTGAAAGAGCAGGCCGATGTCCCCACGGCCGGCCTACTATGATAAAATTCTCGAAAGCCGAGCTTGAAAAACAATTCAAGAGGACGTAATGAAAATATTCCTGCTGATAGCTGCTTTGTTAATCTTGTTAATTGTCGGCCTGGTAATAACAAGCTCAGAAAAAAACAAAAAAGAAGACATTCTGCAATCGGCCAAAGAGCCTGAAAGAATTGTAATATTAGCACCGAATCTTACAGAGATTGTATTCGAGCTTGGTCTCGGCCCGAGGGTAGCGGCTGTCACCAGTGACAGCGATTTTCCGGCTGAAGCAAAAGATAAACGAAAAATCGGTAATTTCTGGCAGCCCGACATCGAGGCCATAATCGCCGCAAGGCCTGATTTGATTTTAGCTCTTATGAGCGAGCACCAGATAGAAATCACGGAGAATTTACGGCAGTCCGGATACCGGGTCCTGAAGGTAAAACTCGAAACAATCGAGGAGCTTAAAGGCGGAATTTGCGCCATCGGCAAAGCAGCCGGCTGTCAGGAGCAGGCAAAGCAGCTCGCAGCCAAAATCGAACAGCAGCTAAACAGCATTAAAGCAAAAAATACTCACGAAAAAAAACCGAAGGTCTTATGGGTAGTACAGGCTGAGCCTTTACGTGTTGCGGGGGTAAATACGTTTTTGAATGACATCATAGAAGTTGCCGGCGGCAGAAATGCGGTCGGAGAAACCATTCAACAATACCCGTCGTTAAGCTACGAGCAGCTTCTGGCGGCTGCTCCCGAAGTGATAATACATTCAACTATGACGACAGGGTCGATTGAAAAAGAGCAGGAGGCAGCAAGGTCTTTCTGGAGCAAACGGTCAAACCTGCCTGCCGTGAAGAACGGCAGAATCTACGCCGTTGATTCCGATGTGACTTTACGGCTCGGGCCGAGATTGCCCGAAGGCGTGAAAACCATCGCCGATTTTCTACATCCACCTGAAGATTTTAATACGAAAGAATAAAATATATGAAGGAAAAGGTTTTACTTTCCTGGAGCGGCGGCAAGGACAGTGCCCTTGCACTTTACGAGGTTCAACAAGCCGGCCTATACGAAGTAGTGTCACTGATAACTACACTGTCGGCCGAGCACAAGAGAAGCTTTATGAATTACGTAAAAGTGGAACTTCTCGAAAGACAGGCACAATCAATTGGCCTGTCGATGGAAAAGGTCTTCGTATCAGAAAAAGACTCACAAAAAGACTATGAGTCACAAATGCGAAAAATATTAAGTCGATACCTATCGAAGGGTGTAAAAACGGTAGTTTTCGGTGACATATTTCTGGCAGATTTGAAAAGAGGGCGACAAAATAATTTAGCAAGGCTAAAAATGAAGGCTTTGTTTCCCTTATGGAAAAAAGATACCAACAGACTTGCGAAGACAATAATACGGCTCGGTTTTAAAACGATAATTACCTGTACGGACTCTTCAATCTTAAACAATAATTTTACAGGCAGAGAATTCGATGAAAGTTTTCTCTCAGGGCTGGGCCCTGATATAAATGCCTGCGGAGAAAACGGAGAGTTCCACACATTCGTTTATGACGGGCCTATATTTCACAAAAAGGTACACTTCACAAAAAGCAGGGTTATAATAAGAAACAAAAATTTCCATTACTGTGACCTGATTGAGTGAAACCCGTGAATATGAATACAGACATTATTACAGATGAAACACAAAGAGAGCGGCTGAAAGTATTAACAGGCAAAAAGCTCCTGACACAAATCTTAATATGCTCAGGCGTACTTATACTGGTAATATTTATATGCGTCTCAATAGGCACACAAAAAATTTCAATTTCAAAAGTCCTCGATGGTCCGGGAGCAGGTGCCGGTGACAATATCGATTACGAGATATTCATATTCAGGCTAAGAAGAGTAATTACAGCAGCTCTTGTAGGGGCCGCATTGGCGGCGGCGGGTGTAATACTCCAGGGGCTTTTGCGAAATCCTTTAGCAGACCCTTACATACTGGGGATATCCAGCGGTGCTGCATTGGGAACGATTATCGCCGTTATCTCAGGGCTGACAATAACCATCTGGGCAGGCTCGCCGATGGCGCTTTTTGCATTTGTCGGGGCTATTTTGACAATCCTGTTAGTCTGGTATATCGGGCGGTTTGCGGGCAAATCGCAGGTTACAAGCCTTCTTCTGGCCGGTGTGGTAGTAAACGCCTTTCTTTCCGCAGTCATAATGTTTCTCATCTCGATAGCAAAGAGTGAGCAACTCAGAACAACGGTCTTCTGGCTAATGGGGAATATCTCTGAAAAGTCCTGGTCTGTCATAGCCATAGCATCAATCTTTATCGGCGGAGGAATAACAGCCTTGTTCGGCATCAGCTATAGACTGAACGCACTTACGCTGGGTGATTCTGAAGCTAAAAATCTCGGCGTCGATACAACAACAATAAGAACAGTTGCCTTCGGCTTTTCAGCATTTATAACGGCAGTTGCGGTCAGTTTGAGCGGGCTTATCGGTTTTGTGGGCCTTATTGTCCCTCACGGCGTGCGCCTGGTATTCGGGCCGGACCATCGGCAATTGCTGCCGCTTAGCGCTTTAATCGGAGGCATATTTCTCATCATCGCGGACACCATCGCACGCACAATTTTCGGTGCCGAACAGCTTCCGGTCGGCGTAATAACCGCCATTGTCGGGGGGCCGTTCTTTCTGATATTGCTTGCCAGATACAGCAGAAAAGTTGGCTGGTTAAAATGAAAGATATTATAAAAGTTCAAAACTTAACTTTCAGCTATGGTAAAAGAGCTGTTCTCAAGGAGCTTAGCTTTGATGTAAAGCAGGGCTGTTTTCTCAGTATTGCAGGGCCGAACGGCGCGGGCAAAACCACCCTGCTTAACCTTCTCAGCGGCTTGTTAAAGGCTGAGACAGGCTTTGTAGAAATCGATTCCAAATCCGTACAAAACTATTCGGCACGCAAGCTCGCCCGCAAAATCGCTTTTGTCCGCCAGGAATTTATACCCGTCTTCGATTATACGGTTGCCGAGATGGTATCAATGGCAAGAATGCCGTATTCAAGGTCTCTCGGATTCGAAAGTGAGGCGGACAAAAAGCTTATAACTGAAGCGCTGACAATGACCGACACCATTCAGTTCGCCTGCCGCCCTCTCGAAAGCCTCAGCGGGGGCGAAAGGCAGCGAGTATTTATCGCAAGAGCATTCGCCCAGGATACGCCGATTCTGCTGCTCGATGAGCCGACAAGCTTTCTCGACTATAAACACCAGGTGGGTATCTATGACCTACTGAAAAAGATGCAAAATGAAAGACAAAAAACGATATTGACCGTAACGCACGATATTAATCTCGCAGCACAATATGCGGATATCGGCCTGCTTATGGCTGCTGATAACAGCTATGTTTATGGACCGACGATGGAGGTTTTCAGCCGGAAACAAATCGAGAAATTCTTCGATGCAAAAATACTTACAGCGGATATCGGTCAGAGCAAATTTTTTATGCCCTTAGGGAAGCTCGCAAAAGATGCAGGTTTGATAAAAAACCAACAATAAAAGCAAAGAGAGAATATATCAGAACCTCAATAATCATAAGTTCCTTTTCGAGAGCAAGTTACATCAATTTCGATAATTTGCTTTGATTTCCTCAAGTCAATTCAATATACTGTCGAGTTTTGATATGGCCTTTTATAAGCTAAGAAGCTCTTATACAGCGCATAAAAGTAGGCTATAATCCGAATTTCTTCAGGCTACAACTTCTATGATATGTAAAGGAAAGGTAACGAAGTGGCACAGAAACGCGACAAAAAGAAACAGTTGAAAAAAGTAGATACTACCCAAATGAAAAAGAGCAATCTCGGCCCAAAAGAGCTTGATAAGTTCAGGGAAATGCTGCTGGAGAAACGGCGTGAGATATTCCGCAGTGTATATGAAATGGAGGATGAGACACTGAGAAAATCGCGTCTCGATGCCACGGGTGACCTATCGAGTATGCCGATTCATATGGCTGACCTTGGCTCGGACAATTACGAGCAGGAATTTGCCCTCGAATTGATGGACAGCGAAAGAAAACTACTCAGGGAAATCGACGATGCCCTTATGCGTATCGAAGAAGGAACTTACGGTATCTGCGATGGCCTGAATAAACCGATACCCAAATCACGACTCAATGCCCAGCCCTGGGCGAGATACAGCGTCGAATACGCCGAAATGCTCGAAAAAGGACTCGTAAAAGAAGAGCAGTAAATCTCAAGAAAAGGGCTGTTAAATCCTAAAGAACACTGAAAACACCTTGCATTTTAAGCAGAAATAGCGAAATTCAAGTCCGATAAAATGAGACACAAATGCCCAACCTGCAAAAAACACTTTAATGTATCTGCTGAACAAGCAAAATATCTTCCATTCTGCTCAGAAAGATGCAAGCTGATAGATTTGGGAGAGTGGCTCGAGGCCGGATATACAATAACCACCCCCCTTGCCGAAGACAAATCCGATAAGCAGGCAGACAATGACAAGAGATAAAAATCCTGTAAAATTTATTGAAAACGACCGATAATGAGGGTATATACTACGCGTGTACAGATTAGCGAAAAAATGATTATAAACGGGATTTCACGAAAGGACGCAAAATGAACAACAATCAAAACTTAACTGAAGGCCTTAAAAACCCTCTTTTTTTGAAAATTTTCCAGACTTTCCGCATAGCTATCCAGCCTAAAAGCCTGATAATCGCCCTGTTAGGCCTGACTATCATCTGCCTTGTAGGCTGGGTTATGGATATTACAAACACCGTCGTCAAAACCAGTGACGGGACAACCGAGCTCGACATTTATTTGATGGAGCCGGACCGGGTATCTTATTTTATCAAAGCAAACGAGGAAATCGGCTGTGAGCATACCGGTGTATTCGCCACTGTATGGAAGTTTTCTGCTGTAAGATTCAACAGTGCGGTCAATTCCCTGCTGCAGCTTAATCTTCAGCAGTTCTCATTCGACGTGGTCAGCTACTGCCAGGCTGTGAAATGGTCCTTCAAGTATCACACAATTTACTGCATATTTTTCGGTCTGATAAAGCTTTGCATCATAGCAGTCGCGGGCGGTGCCATCTGCCGCATCGCAGCGCTGCAGCTTGCGCGAGGAGAAAAGGCCGGCCTTTTCGAGGCTTTGCAATACAGCGGAAAGAAATTCACCAGCTTTTTCGCTGCGCCGCTTATTCCGCTCGGAATCATTATCGTAATAGGACTTTTAATATCGCTTCTGGGACTTATAGCGAACTTACCATATGCCGGTGAACTGATAATGGGCGTCTTTATTCCGCTGGCCATTCTTGCAGGGGTACTGCTTGCAATAATTACGATAGGTGCAATTGGAGGATTTAATCTGATGTTCCCGGCGGTTGCGTACGACGGCTCTGACTGTTTCGACGCCATAAGCCGCTCGATGAGCTACGTATATGCAAGGCCGTGGCGGATGGCATTTTATACTGTTGTGGCTTTAATCTACGGCGCTATCTGCTATATATTCGTTCGCTTTTTTGCGTTTTTGATTCTTCTTATTACGCATCTGTTCCTTGGCGTGGGAATCTTTGTCGATAACAGCAGCAAAGAGGTTGACAAGCTATCCGCTTTGTGGCCGGAAAGCAACTTTATGAGTCTTCTCGGCCCTATCAGCTTTGCAAATACAAACTGGTCGGAGTCGGTCGCGGTATTCCTGGTTTACATATGGCTTTTGATTGTTGTCGGATTGGTAATCTCTTTTGTAATCAGCTTTTACTTTTCAGTAAATACAGTTATTTATTCGCTTATGCGTCAGCGAGTTGATGGCACCAATTCCGATGATATCTATACGCTTCCTGAGGAGACGGGCCAACAGATACAAACAGAACAGCAAACCAGCGAGGAACCAGAAACACAAGCCGATTCATCGGAGCCTGAAAGCGAGCAAAACCAATAACCACTGCGGGTTTGCTTAATATATATTGTTCAGAATCCGGGATATCTTAGTTTAAGCAAACCACTGAGACATAATACAATTCCTATTGTGATGCTATGCGTTTATATGATGCTCTTTCGAATATCAATGGCAAAACTGAGGAAAATCACAAACGCATAAATAAACGTCCCTTATTATTCTATTATCCTTAGAAAAAAGACGAAACGTGAAAATTAAAATATTGTTAATATGTTTAGGCGCAGCTGCGGGCGGTCTTCTTTTGGGTATTAGTTACTCTTCCAAAATCGGTCCCGAACCTGTTTCTATTCGAGAGTTGGTACCCCCTGAAATGAGAGACATAGTACAGGACACGAACACTGTAGCCATCTCAAAAAGAGTAAACATTGTCGTATCACCTTTTCGTGCAGTAATTGGTGGAACTTTCGGCGGGCTCATCGGTTTCGTTTTGTCGTTCGTCGTTAGGAAGTGGAAACCTCCAAAGCATAGAGTAGAAATGAAGGCACCTGAGAAGCGTAGAAGCTTAGTTATCTACAATCTCAAAGTGTTGTTCATACTTATTTGCTTAGTCATAGCTTTATGGCTTGTTTTTTTTATATTGTTATCGTAAGATTTACGATTGATCCTTTGGATTCTCTGAAATTTAGTGTAGCACGTCAGTCTGCCGCCTTCTTAGCTATTATCTGCTCATGGGTAGCCGTACACAAAAAATTTGTCTGGAGCAAGAGATGGAGTAAGAGAAGAAATTCGCTAATGCTTGGACCGTTCAGGCGTAAAAAAATACCCTTTATGAATGATAAGCAATTAAAAGTGTTGTGGATCACAGCAGTTTTCATGTTTCTTTCCCTCCTGTTTCCTCCCTGGGTGGCGTACAAGGTCGCTAGTGGGAATATTGGCACTGGGACACCGACCTTTGCGGGATTTCACTTTATATTGTCATCACAATTCTCCGTTTTGGGATTGAGTCCTTATATAGTGACAGAGGTTAGCTATAAAATGCTGTACATCTGGGAGCTCTTTTTGTTGGCAATATTGGTTATTATGATGGTTATTTTTAGGAAAAAGAAGTTAAAGTCGTGAGGTATGTTAATCAGGCTCAGAGTTGTTCCTACCCAAAACTCTACCCGTCAGTAATTTACTATTAACAGAGAACTTTAGCTATTTTCTTTTTCACTCTATTAACTTGCCCGTTCCTATGCTGACGGTAGCGGAAGATTTCTACAAAGCGTCACAGTCAGGTATATGGGTTCGATTATAAAAGAGATTTGAATAATCAACTTTTATGTAAGGGAATTTTTTGAATAAAGTTCTGCCAGTCTGAGGTTTGGCGGGGAGTGTATTCGGTTATTCTGAACGAGTCGGCAAAGAATAAGAAGTATCAACGTCCCGTATGAGACTCTATCTTTTTCTGAAGGGTATTATCTGAGAAATGCTCTAATATGTAATATCAATACGTCCGACCATACGGTTGAAAGGAACGTAAATAACAAAAATGCCCTCCTGTTCGTCCACCCAGTTAATGCGTGATTCACGACGTGAATAGAAATCGCCGTTTTTTTTGTAAAGCTCACAGTACAGATGCCGTCGTGCAAGGGTTTCTATCACCAGCCTGCTCGAAATATCCTGCTTCGAGCTCCGCCACAAATCATCAAGCTGCTGGTCTGTGCGAGGGAATTTTTCCATGGCCTGACAAGTTATAACGAATCCTTTTTCAGAATCGACTTCAACCTCTTTGAGCATAAAATAGTCACTAAAGGGGCCTGTTTCGATTACCAACAGCTCGGTATTATAAGGCATAATATTTTCGATAATCCTGGCAGCAAGCTTTTTATAAGGTACAAAAAAAAGCGATATCCCAAATAATACCAACAGCACTGCAAGCGAAATTGCGATAATCCTGAGCTTTTCACGGAGGCTCAACGGCTTTGCAGAAGGAATGGTATCGACGGCCACAGAGCGATTTACCGGCTGAACTTTTCCATCATGGCCGATACCATAAAGACTTTGTTTTTCGAAACCGCAAGCATATTCAATCGTGCGCAGCGTTGACATCCACTGCGAAGATTCGGCGGCGGTGAAATGCTCCAGCAGACGGTTCAAATGCTCGCAGACAATCTCTTCTGCAGAAATCCTGCTGGGTGGGAGCTTTACTACTCCCTGTTCCGGTAAAACACTGAAACGATTGCCGTTAACCGCCAGGTGGAAAAACAAGCCGTCTTTTTTGGCATTGTGAACGAAAGTTTCGATATAAGATACATCTTCATCCGAAAACAGCCGCCCCTCCAAAAGGCCGTCAATAATAAAAGTCCCTTCGACCTTGAGCTTATCCATATCAATCCCCAAACCTTAACGCGTCAACATTTTCCGCGGGTATCCAGTCCAAAAATGTAGGATGCCAAAGATGTGTCTTGGGAGTGATTTCGCCCCTCTGTATTTTATTTTTAATTTCGGTTAATGCCATAGGCCCGATGCTGTTATGGCCGTCACGAAAATACCAGCCGCCCGCTATATCTTTATAATCCAGGCTTGAAGAGCCTTTGCCGACATCATCCATCGGGTCTTTAGATTCCACCGGATTGCCGTCTATATCGAATGTTCTAACGGCATCCGCATCATTTGGCTTCGGGTTTTCTGTGAGCTGTAAAGGCATTACCGGCAGCTCATTGGCTATTAAACGAGTATCTACTTTAAGCTCCTGGTCATGAACATCGAGGCGCATCTGAGCGTGTTTTCTAAACTGCTCATTCTTAAGTCGTTCCTGCCTGAGCTGCTCCTGCAGGCGGCGCTGCTCCATCTGCATCTGCTTTTCCTTTGCCTTGGCTTCTTTAAGATTCGCGACAACCAAAAGAATTATCAATCCAAAGAGACCGAAGAAGAAACCGACAAAAAACCAACCGATGGGATTTCTGCCCTTATGATACGCCAGCAATGCACAAATAATGGCAAATATCAGGGCTAACAACAAAAACATAATCAATCCTTACAGCTATCATTCATATTTTAACAGCAAACAAAGCATTATATAACAAATCGCAAAGAAAACACCATCCGGGTGTAAACCTATTTTTTAACCTCCACGTAAAACCGGAAAAATGAAAAGAACCACAGCGTTATGTACAATATGCAGCACCATTGACGGATAGAGACTGCCTGTTTTCCACTTTACCCATCCAAACAGCGTTCCAACCAGAAAAATATACGGAGCTCCCAGGACGCTGAGATGCAGAGCAGTAAACAATGCCGAGGCCAGGAAAATCGCCCGCCAGGGTTTCAGGGCAATCTGAAGCCAATGCTGCACCAAACCGCGAAAACCAATCTCTTCGACAATGCCCGGAATCAGGCATAAGAACAAAAATAACGAAATGGCCGGCAATCCCGCCTTGCTCAGGTCACAATAGACAGATTCTCTGTCAATTAACAAATGCAAAAACTGAAAATATACATAATTGACAACCAAAAGACCCGCAAGCAAGACAAATCCAATCCACGCTTCGATTCTGAAAAAACCAAATTTCTTAAGCTGAACTGCCAGTGACTTCCAAAAGATTACTTCCAGCGCGATGGTCGTAATCATAATGGAGCAAACTCCGAAAATGAGGGCATAAGCAAACTGGTCTTCTCCCGGGAAGAGGAAATGATAGAAAAGAAACGATATAAATATTACGACACAATACGTCCAGAACACCGGCCAAACCTTCGGCGCCTTTTTTTTGATGAGCTCCGATTCGGTTAAATCAGAAGGATAAACAGGCGATAGTACCGTCTCGATCGACTTGTAAGGCGTGGCACACTGAAGGCAGAAATAGAATGAAGGATACAGAACCGCACCGCAGTAGCTGCACCTCGGGCCCGACTTTTCAACGCTTTTTTCACCGCTATGTTGTATATCCTCATCCACAGCTTAAATTCCTCTGTTTGAAGAATAGTTCGTAAATCGGAACTGTCGCTCTCCCGCTATCAGCCGTCAATAGGCGTAATCATAACATAAATGACCGGATTTTGCAAATATTTTTCATCTAAATCCGTTTGCATTTACGGCCATTATTTTACTGAGGTTTCCATTTTAATTGTACCTGACGGCTGGATTCGCATTCCCCGCCTTCGCGGGGACAAGCTTCGCAGGAACGACATCTTTGGTTTATTTGCACGGTAATGTTTCACTCAACGACCGAAGGTCATTAAATCTCATTGTAAGGGAGTTTTTTGAATAAAGTTCTGCCAAGGTGAGGTTTGGCGGGGGGAGTATTCGGTTATTTCGAAGGAGTCGGCGATGATTTTGCGGGCGTCGGTGATACAGCTAATGTGGCCTGAAGAGACGGCCTGCATAATGATATTGCCGATAACCGTGGCCTCAGCCGGGCCGGCAATTACCTTTTTGCCCGTCGCATCGGCGGTGAGCTGATTTAATAACTGATTCTTCGAGCCGCCTCCTACAACGTGCAGAACATCAATCTCTTTGGCAAGCAACTTTTCGAGCATCTGTAAAACCTGCCTGTAACATACAGCCAGGCTTTCAAGTATCACCCTTACCATTTGTCCCTTGTCTTCTATCGCTTGCTGTTTCGTCGATTGCAGGAACTGGTTGATTTTTTCAGGCATATTGCCGGGTGATAAAAAGTCTTTGTATTCGGTATCAATCAATGCGGTAAAAGGCTCGGCATTTGCAGCCATCTCTGTAAGCTCGGCATAATCATAATGTAAACCCTCTTTTGACCACTGGCTTCTGCACTGCTGAACGAACCAGAGGCCCATTATATTTTTCAACAGCCTGATCGAGCCTTCGACGCCGCCCTCATTAGTAAATTCCATCCGGAAAGAAGTGTCGCTAATAACGGGTTTGGGAATTTCAGCGCCTAATAAAGACCAGGTTCCGCTTGAAAGATATGCCCAGCTTTGCCCTTGCGGGGCAGGTATAGCTGCAACCGCAGAAGCGGTGTCGTGAGAACCGACCGCGATTACCGGCAGCTGATTGCAGCTCAGCTCCTCTGCGATTTCTTTTTTTAAGGTGCCGATATTTGTTCCCGGCTGAATAATCTCGGGCAGGATATTCGCAGGCAAATCGAAGGCCTGCAGAAGCTTTTGCGACCATCGGCCTGTATTCATATCCATCATTTGTGAGGTGCTGGCGATTGTATATTCGGCACCGATTGCACCGGTCAAAAAATAAACGAACAAATCAGGCATAAACAAAAGCTTAGATGCCTTCGACAAGACATCAGGCTTTTGCCATTTGTATGCAAGCAATTGATAGAGCGAGTTGAACGGTAAAAACTGGATACCGGTATTGAAGTAAATATCTCTTTTGGGGACAATCTGACAGGCCTTTTCAAGCACACCTTCATTTCGTTTGTCGCGATAATGGTAGGGATTTTCAAGGAGAGTGCCATTTTCGTCAATCAGCCCGAAATCAACGCCCCAGGTGTCAACTCCGATACTTTCAATACTGCTGGTTACGGCGAAGGCCTTTTTGATACCGGTCTTGATTTCAGAAAATATTTTTTGAAAATCCCAGCGAAGAGAATTTTGCTGCTCAACGGGTGCGTTCGCGAAGCGATGGACCTGCTGTAGAGATATTTTTCCTTCGCCGAGAGAGGCTAACATTACACGGCCGCTCTCTGCACCCAGGTCAACAGCAATAAAGTTTGTCACATCAGTCATTTCTCATCGCCTGATTTTACTTACAAAACCATAATTACCTGAATCGACCACATAAACCGCTGCATTGTCCTCGATACGCAAAAATTTGACATATTTTGTCTCATCGACCTTCAGGCCATCTATCAATATAGACTCAACATCTATTGCAGGCACATAAACGAAGGCTTTAGTATTAGCAGGTATAGTGACATTTAACACAAAAGTATCTGCTTTAATTTTCCAATCTGTTGCAATTTTGCCGTGGATAGAATCGAAACTTGTTTTTGCATACTTGAGATTACCGCCAATTTTCGGCTGGATGATAATCTCCTTAAAGCCGGCACTTTTATTTTTTATGCCGCCAACATTTTCGAACATCCACTGGCCGACAGCACCAAAGGCATAGTGTGCGAAAGAATTCATTGACGGGTCCGCAAAACCTTTATCAGGCGTCCAGCCGTTCCATCGCTCCCATATACTCGTTGCGCCATTTTTGATTGAAAAGCCCCACGAGGGAAATGTATCGCTAAGCAGCAGTCTATAGGCTATATCGTCTCTTTTTATTTTAGAGAGAACAAGCATTAGATCTTTGGTTCCGACGAAACCGGTCGAAAGATGCCAGTTTCGCTGTTTTATCTTTTCGATAAGATGTTCGGCGGCTAGCTTTTGCTTTTGTTCATCAAGCAAATCATAAGCGATTGCCAGCACATAAGCGGTTTGACTGTCACCTTTAATCTTTCCCTCATCCGATACGTATGCTTTATTAAAAGAAGCTTTTATTTTTTCAAACAGCTCATTGTAGTATTCGGCATCTTCGGTTTTTGCGAGAACTTCGGCAGCTCCGGCAGTTAACTTCGTACTGCAGCCGAAATAAGCCATATAAATGACATCCCGCGGAGTATCATCATTGATATTCAGCCAGTCACCGTAACAATGGAAGCGTGCCGGCGGCAGCAAGTCGGATGTGCAGCGATTTTTACAAAAATCTACGAAACGCTTCATAGATTCATAATTTTTCTCGAGAATCTGTTTATCTGCATATACGTCATAAATCGTCCAGGGACAAATCACTCCCGCATCAGCCCAGGCGGGTCCGCCATCATTAGATTCGACTTTCAACGGCGCCACACGTGGAAACTGGCCATCAGCTCTCTGTGCATCTCTAAGGTCCGTCAGCCACTTAATAAAAAAGGTTTGCGCATCGGTATTCATACAGGCGGTTCTTATGAAAACCTGAGCATCACCGGTCCAACCGAGGCGTTCGTCACGCTGGGGACAATCGGTTGGTATGTCGATGAAATTGGCTCTCTGCGTCCAAACGATGTTGTTGTAAAGCCGATTAACCATCTCGCTGGAACACTCAAAAGAGCCTGCAACAGGTGTATTACTGCTTAATGCGATGCCGGTGATAGTATCCTCATCAGGTTTATAATCAATGCCTGTCAATTCAACATACTGAAATCCATGAAAGGTAAAGTACGGCTGCCATATTTCAATTCCTCCTCCTTTGCAAATATAAGTATCGGTTGCCGCTGCACTTCGCAGGTTTGTAGTATATATGGTGCCGTCGGGATTGAGCCGCTCAGCATGCCGCAGTATTATTCGTTGTCCCTTATCGGCCTTCAGCTTTAACCTGACAACGCCGGCAAAATTCTGTCCCATATCAAAAACGAAATGCCCCGGTTCCGGCTCAGTAATTTTTACAGGTCTCAATTCCGCAAATGCCACAACAGGCTCGGTGACAGCAGATTCAACCTGTGGATTTGATTCGCTGCCAAGCTCAACAGCAGACCAGTTCGAATCATCGAATCCCGGCTTATCCCAACCCGTCATTTCCAAACGTGCATCGTAAGTTTCACCCATCAGGAAATCTGCCTGCAGTATTGGACCAAGTGAGGCTTTCCATGTCTTATCTGATACAACGGTTTCTTTAGTGCCATCAGAATGCTCGATACAAAGCTGGGCAAGGAGACGCGGTTTCTCGCCATAATGATTTCGGTTACCCCCGTAACCGACATAGCCTGCATACCAACCATCGGCCAATGTAGCTGCTATCGCATTTTTGCCCTTTTGCAACAGGCCGGTGACATCATAAGTTCTGTAATAGATGCGTTTGTTATAATCCGTCCAGCCTGGACTAAAATAATCATTACCAACCCTACGGCCGTTGATATGTATCTGATAAAGTCCAAAAGCTGTCGCATAAAGATAGGCCTTTTTTATCTTTTTTTCTGCGACAAATTCCTTTCGCAGATATTTTGCCGGCGGTAAAAAAAGGCGATTAAAATTCACTTCGCCCCAGGGCTGACAGCCATAAGTGCCTATCTCTACAGCACTTATCCAGCTGCTATCATTGAAATAGGACTGGTTCCATCCCTTTTCGTCCTTGTTAGTACAAATCCACTGTTTGTCTGTGACAAAGCTGATTTTTTCGCCGTTATTTAATTCGGCTTGTATAGCAACGATGAGACCGGCAGGGTTAGGACTTTGTCCCTGATTAGCTGCTGATACAGCTATAACATTTTTGCCTTCCTGCACGAGGTCAGTGATTATAATTTTGTTAATTGTATCCCATCTTCTGCCGGAGCCTGCAGGCCGGCCATTTATAAAAAGCCGGTAACTGTCATCGGCAGCTATAAAACAGCTGACACTTTTGATATCAGCTTTATCGGGCAATTCAAAACTAAAACGGAAGAATCGCTGCTGTGGTGCAATTCTATCAGGTGATTCAAAGTCAGGGTACCATATCCAATGCGACTGCTCCATCTCAACAATCCTATCATCCGGTCTTTCAGATCTGTCAAAACCTATCCATTTTGCCTTCCAGTCGTTCTTTTCCAGCAGTCCCATTGTCCAAATCGCAGTTTCACTGAAATCTGAAGGCCTGCCATCCCTGTCCCAAACCCTCACTTTCCAGAAACATTCCATACCGGATTTAAGTGGCTTGCCGTTATAAACGATGCAGCTTGTTTGGTCACTAGCGAGCTTTGTGCTGTTCCATAAATCCGCTTTATCTTCTTTAAGCTTCTGGCGGCTGGATGCTACGAGAATCTGATAGGCAGTTTGTCTTTGTCCCCTTTGGTTTGAAGCTACAATCCAGCTTAATCTCGGTTTTATCTGACCGATACCCAGCGGATTTACCCTGTATTCACATCGAAGATTTAAGACCTTCAGCTGTCCTTTCGAAGAGAGAAGGTTATCGTCTTTTATCAGCCGGGAACGAGCGGTTGTAAATATAAACATCAGACAGCAAACTGAAATTATTGTTTTAAATTGTGTAAAATTTTTCATTCTATTTAAAATACTAACAATCAATCATCCGAATTTCTTCTCCACATCCATATCCCGGCAACGACAAACCATACCAATGTTATTATCCACAGGATAGTTTTCAGGATATCCAGTTTCATCGAACCGGTTAAAAACAGGACCGGCAGTATAACAAGGCCAGCCAAAATGAGCCACGCAAGTGATTTTGCCAGGCTTTTCATCCAGGGCTGCTCGTACATTTTCTTCTGATAGACTGCGCTTAATACAATGTAGAGGATTGCTGCAAAGAACCATCCGGGAAGTGAGACGAAGAATATCTCAATGACGCCATTAGTTACGAGTATGAAGCTGACGGCCAAAGTGACCAGCCAGGCAGCACCTGCAGCCCAGTTGAAATGATGCCTGCTGAATTCTGCATAATTGCTCTTGAGCCCTAATTTTTTTATGAGCCAGAAATCGACGAAAATGACCGCGCCCATAGGCATAAGGAGCAGTCCGTAGAAAGCAACGAAGTCAAGCAGTTTCATTGCAATTGCAGGGAACATTCCGGCAATGGTTGCGATGGCACCGGTTGCCAGCGTGACGGTGAACCTTGAACGTTTGGGCATAATAGCCTGAAAGGCAAGGCCTGCACGATAAATGGTCGGATTCGCCGTCGTCCAGCCTGCGATTATCACGCAAATAAGTCCTGCAAGACCGGCTGCTCTATATGCCAGTGGTCCCGGTAAAACATCGGTATCCGTCGGGTTGAGATGCAACTGATAGGCATACAAAATCGAAGCGCTCAGCCAGGCCATAAAATGACCGACATACATCCCTGCGGCCGAGGCTATTGCGTACCAGCTCTTTTTTGCATACCGGAATACCGATAAGTCACTCATACCTATATGCATTGCCATATTGCAGAACCACGCAAAGAACATTACATGCCAGAAAGTAAATTTTCCCTGCCCGGGCAGAGGATCACCGCCTTTCCAGATTTCTGTTTGAGCCAGTGACCATAAGTCACTGACGGATTTGATTTGTACGCCTGTGGAATCGATAAACTGCTTGAGGCCTATAAAACCGAACGCAAGAAAAACAAGAACCATCCACGGGGCGGCAATGTTTGCAAATTGAGCAACGGTCTTGTATCCGTAAGCAGCGATAATCGCAATGAGTCCTCCGACGATAACTACGGCGATTACCCAACCGATGCTGTTGGGATAAATATCATACAGTCCGGGCATCGGGAATTTAAACCAGATACCGACGGCAGTTGCCGAGACCGTAATCATAGCGCCAGCAAGAAAACAGAACATTACGCCGTTCGCAAGGTTGTACATAGTTACGAGTTTTCGGCCGCAAATCTTTTCAAGCTGATAGTAAAGGGTCAATCTCGCTCTTGTCGCGATTGGCGCGCACATCAACATCCAGCTTAGAACCGCAAGAGCATTACCCACTATCAGACCGACGACGACATCGAAGGCACTGACGCCGTGTGCGATAAAAAGCGGGCCAATCATCAGTTCCGTACCGGCGCAGTGCTCGCCCGCGTACATTCCTATAAAGCTTTTGAATCCGAGCAGCTTGCTTTCAGGTACCGGCGTTCGTTCGAACTCATTGACTGTTTGTTCGGTTTGTACATTTTCCTGCGTGTCCATACAATATTTCCTAAAATTTTAAGAGTGTTTTATTTTTTCTAACAATGCCTTTTTGAAAGTACATCTTTTTCATAGGCCTTTACCTCGCTTATCCATTCGAGCCCGGTCGGCACATTTTTCGAGAGGCAGTAATAATCCCAGACAGCGGCGAAGGGAAAGGTTTTCAGCTCTTCGAGCAGAGCGAGTCTTTTTGTGTAGTCGCCGGCAAGCTCGATTTCTTTCAATTCATCTGCAGGCTCGAGCAAAGCGAAAAGCAGCGCCTTGAGCATCGAGCGTGTTCCGATGGTCCATGCAGCTACGCGGTTAATACTTGCATCGAAGAAATCCAGCCCGATATGGACTCGGCTGGTAAAATCGTTTCTTATTATCTGCTGGGCAATCGCTGTAAGCTCGTCATTAAGTATAACCACATGGTCACTGTCCCAGCGTACGGGCCTGCTGACGTGGAGGAGAATCTCATCGAGGAAGCTCAGTACCGAGGATATCTTATCCGAGATAACTTCCGTGGGGTGGTAATGGCCGGCATCGAGGCAGAGCAGTTTTTTTCTGGTGACGGCGTAACCCAGATAAAATTCGTGCGAGCCGACGACGTAGCTTTCCGAGCCGATACCAAACAGCTTCGATTCCACTGCGTCGAGAACGTGCTCTTTATCAAGTTCCTTTTCAAAAATCCGGTCGAGAGAACGAGTGAGTCTTTTTCTCGGCCCAAACCTGTCAATGGGGATATCCTTGAAGCCGTCGGGAATCCAGACGTTCATAATACAGGGACTTTTTAGCTGCCTGCCAATCTCCAGTGATATTTTTCTGCAGGCTATGCCGTGCTCAATCCAGAAATCTCTAATCGCCTTATCGGGATGGCTTAATGTAAAACCGTCTTCGGCTTTTGAATGAGAAAAAAAAGTAGGATTAAAATCCATACCAATCTGCAGAGACTTCGCCCAGTCAATCCAGCTTTGAAAATGCTCAATTCCGATTTGGTTTCTATCAACAAATTTGCCGCCGTTATCGAGATAACAGGCGTGCAGATTAATCCTGTGCCTTCCGGGTATTAAACTCAGGGCCTTTTGGAAATCCGAGCGAAGCTCATCGATGGTTCGGGCCTTGCCCGGGTAATTTCCGGTGGCCTGTATGCCGCCTCCAGACAGCTCAACTCCGGCGGTTTCGAAACCGCCGACGTCGTCACCCTGCCAGCAATGAATGGATATGGGGATGGAAGAAACCTGAGTTAAAGCGTCGTCCGTATCGATTTTCAGCTCGGCATACCTTTGCTTTGCTATCGAGTAGGCATCTTCAATAATTTCGTCACTTTTCATAAGCTCACTCTCCTAAAGAGCAGGGATTAAAGGCCGGCATTGATGATTACTATTAGTTTTTCAAAAAAATTACTTCGGGAAATAGGATTTTATTAAATTTACAGATTGTTGCAATTTTTATTTCATAGATGTACTGCAATTTTTCAAGGGATAAAAACCGGCTGTTCAAAGCCTAACAACGATTGATTAAGGTTGCCTATATTGTTACAATCTAAAAAAATGCAGTAAACGGCCTGCCTAAAAGAAGCGTAGCTGAAAAATTGCTTAAATTAAAAGGGTCTGGAATGGCTGATGCTAAGAAAAGAAAGTTGCCCAACGGTTATATGGGGAAAATCCTTAAAGTGGATTTGACCCATTTACAATTCCATGCAGAGCCTCTTGACTCGAGGCTTACCGAGCTTTTTTTCGGCGGCAGAGGCTTCGGAATTGCGATGCTTTTCGAGCATTTTTTAGGCCTGCAAAGACAGGGCAAATACAAAAACGCCTTTGCCGAGGTTGACGGGCTTAGCGAAGATAACGTAATTATCATATCCACCTCGCCCGGCACGGCAACAAGGATGCCGACAAGCGGCAGGGTCCATATGAACTTCAAGTCACCATTAACTTCGTATTACGGCAGCACTAATACCGGCGGACGCTGGGCTGTAGATTTCAAGAGGACCGGATTCGATGCTGTAGTTATAACGGGAAAGGCTGAAAAACCAGTCTATCTTCTGATTACGAATGAAAGCATCGAATTCGTTGACGGCAGCGCAATTTTCGAGCTCGATGCCGTTCAAAAACGGGAAAGGCTAAAAGAATTATACGGGCCAAAAACTGCGGTTTTAACAATCGGCCAGGCAGGGAAAAATTTGGTTCCCTTCGCATCAGTGATGAGTGACATCGGAAAAGCGTTCGGCAGAACCGGAGGCGGCGCCGTATGGGGCTCGAAGAACCTGCAGGCAATCGCGGTTGTAGCCGGCGAGAAAAAAATCGAGGTGGCAGAGCCTGAAGGCTTCGATTCCAAAAATCCCGATAGTGCTATGTATCACGCCAGGCTTAAAATCGACCTCGGCAAATTTACGAAAAGAGAAAACGCATTCGGCATCCTTTCATCAATGGGCTCGCTGGGCATTATGGGGATGATAAACAGTTACAAACAGCTTATACGCAATAATATGAAGGACACCGGTCATAACATCGATGATGTCAGGAAAATCGACGGTGAGGCTTTGCGAAATCATTCTAAAAATGCAAAACCCGGGGAAAAGAAAGTGGTGGTCAAAAAAGGCGTTTGTTTCAACTGTCCGATTGCCTGCAAACGAAATACTGCGGTTTTTGACGAGAACGGTCAACTAATAGAAAAAGGAGAAGGCCCTGAATTTGAAAACACAGTAATGCTCGGTGCCAATCTTTCAATTTATGATTTGCCAACAATAGTTCTGGCAAATTATTTATGCAACCGTTACGGCCTTGACACAATAACAACAGGCTCGACTATAGCGTGCTTTTTTGAATTATACGAATATGTCAATTCGAAAGAACAGCAGCTAACTATCCAGGAGAAACAATTCCTCGACGACGTAAAAGATTTTGTACAAAAGCACGGTAATCCCGGTTTTGGCAAGCCGGAATTACTTATTCCGGTAATTCACTTAATCGGTAAATCAGAAGGAATAGGAAAATACTTAGTTATGGGTTCGTATAAGTTTTGCGAACGCTACGGCCATAAGGAATTTTCGATGACAATAAAAAGACTGGAACTTCCTGCATACGACCCGCGCACGACTTTTTCACAGGCTTTGAGCTATGAAATGAGCAATCGCGGCGGCTGTCACCTTGAAGGAGGTTATACCGCCCCGTATGCCTATTGTGCGGGATACGCAGAGTGGCCCGGCAACAGAGTCGAGGGCACCGCGCTCATCGCAAAAAATGCAACTCTGACAAATACGACTTATGATATAATCGGCGTATGTGCTTATAACGGCTTTTCGCTCAGCTTAGATGAATTTGCCGAACTGGTAAATGCCGTAACAGGTCTTGAGCACAACTCAGAGACACTGGAAAAAATTGCGCAAAGAACGCTTACTTTAGAACGGCTTTTCAATATCCTATGCGGACTAAGTAATAAGGATGACCTGCTGCCGGAACGATTCTACACCGAAGCAATAGAGGCTAAAGACGGGCCTGCAAAGTGTGACAAAGAAGCATTTGAAAGTATGCATAAAACATATTACAATTCACTCGGCTGGGACGATAACGGAAAGCCAACTGAAGATGCAATTGAGAAACTTCAGTTGACGGATTTTGTTCCCGAGCAGATTAAAACGAAACTGAAATAATCCAAATGTCAGAACAAGAAAAAATTAAAAACATTTATGAGAAGCTGAGGATAATCGGCCAAGCCATTGCAAGGGTCAACGGCAATAATACGCACAGCGGAAACCTGGCTGTAAGAGACCCGGAAGAAAGGGACGTTTTTTACGTTACAGCAACAGGTGCTCAATGCGGCGCACTCGTGCCGGAAGATATCGTCCCCGTTCATTTTTCGACTGTAAGCTGGGGAGATGCACGAGGCTCGACCGAATCCACAATACACAGGAAAATTCTATCACTGCCGGGAGTAAATGCAGCGATGCACGCACATTTTTTAAGTACGACTGGTTTATCCTTCGACACAAAGGAAAAACAATTATTTTTACAGTTTCTCGGGCAGGATGAAAAAGGCAGAGACAAATTTGCATTTCATCCGATAGATGCATTCGGAGCATTCGCAACAGGTCAGGTCAGGGTTGATGATTTTTTTCAGCCTGTCGGCTCGACAGAGATGGAAGAAAGAATACCGAAATACTTAGCTGAAAATTATATCACAATAGTCAAAGGCCACGGCCCGTTTGTGAGAGGGTGCTGTGCGGAAGAGCTTTTATATCGAGCCGGTGTGCTCGAATCGAGTGCGAAGCTTGCTATAAATCTGCGAAGAAGAGGTATCGATATTGTATCAATACAAAAAAGCATAACATCACAAGGTGCTGGAAATTTCTTTCCTGTTAAAGCTCACCAGCTCGATTTCAATTCCGCAGGTGAAAAACAGGTGCAGGACCCGACAGTTCTGTTCGACTTCAAACAAAGGCTGAATTATAACTATGATAATGAAATAAGCGCGTACGGCACGGGCTCGATGAGCCAGAAAATCTCGGCAGAGCAGATGATTTACTGCCCTACTTCCGCAGTGCCGGAAGGGCTTGATTTTCAATTATACCGCAAGACAATCGAATTCGAGGATGGTGACAGCACCGATTTGAAAATCCATAAATCAATATACCGGAACACCCAGCAAAACACCTGTATGATTACAACCAATCCGGTTATAACCGCAGAGGCAATGGCGCTATTAGCCGAACAGTTCGGTATTGACGTTCTTTTGTGCAAAAAAACCGATATCAAATACTCGGACAAAAGTCACCCTTCTATTGTCCCGATAGACGCCGAGGCAAAATACCTTAATCCGCGTCTGGGATTAGTCGATATTCATCAGCTTACGAATATGACAGCCGACAATCCGATATTAAATATGCTTCGATGGTACAAGGGATGCTGCGTTGTGGCAGGTTACGGAGTGATAAGTACCGGCAAAACCACTCTCGAACAGGCGGCACACAACGCTTCAAGCGCTGAAAGAATAGGCAGATTCCGCATAGAAACGTACATAAACGAAAAGCTGCTGGGCGGCAGTGGTGTTAAAGTCTTCGAGCCGAAAAGAGAAAAGGTGTAAAACAAAAATGAAAGTAGCGTTATTTGTTCCCTGCTTGAATGAGCATTTTTATCCGCAAACGGCGCTGTCGATGGTCAGGATATTCAAAAAGCTGGGCATCGACGTTGAATATGTCGAGAACCAGACATGCTGCGGCCAGCCGGGATTCAATACAGGCTATTTCAAGGAAGTGATACCGCTGGCGGAGAGGTTTATCGAGCTTTTTCAAGACAAGCAGTATGTTGTTGCACCGTCTGGCTCGTGTGTTTTTATGGTCCGCCGGCACTACGAAAAGCTCGATATCGCAAAAAATCTAAAAGAAGCTTACGAACAGCTAAAAAACAGGATATACGAATTCACAGAATTCCTTATCGATGTGCTCAAGGTAACGGATCTAGGCGGGACATTTGCACATAAAGTGACGTACCATGATTCGTGTCATTTAGCGCGTGGGCTGGGTATAAGAGAGCAGCCTCGCAAGCTAATCCGAGCAATTAAGAATATAGACTTCGTTGAAATGGAAAACTCGGACGCCTGCTGCGGTTTCGGGGGGACGTTTTCTTACAAATGCCGTGACATTTCCATCGAGATGGTCAAACGAAAATGCGAGTATATCGAGAAAAGCGGGGCCGAGTACTGTGTCGGCGCGGACCCAAGCTGCCTGATGAATATCAGCGGCTATCTGAAGAAAAATAAAAAAGAAATAAGGACGATTCACATAGCCGACTTGCTGGCTGAAAGCTTAAATCTATGAAAGCAACACCGCTTAAAACCAAAAAATACGCCAAGAAGGCCGTCAAAGACCAGGAGCTGAAAAAAGCGCTGCTTTCCGCGACGGCGTCGACGGTGGAATCACGTCAGAAGATTATCAACGAAATACCCTACTGGGAACAGCTTCGGCAAAAAGCACACGATATCAAAAAACAAACCATAGAAAACCTTGATAAATATCTCGAACAGTTCGAAAGCAACTGCAGTAAAAACGGCATCCAAATTCACTGGGCACAAAATAGCGAGGACGCACAAAACATAATCCTACGGCTTGCTGAAGAAAATAATGTCCGAACGGTTGTGAAATCAAAATCTTTAACCACAGAGGAAATCGGCCTCAATAAGGCCCTGCTTGACAATAACATCCAGACTTTCGAGACCGACCTGGGCGAGTTCATCGTCCAGCTTATGGGGCAGATTCCTTCTCATCTGATTATTCCCGCCCTTCACTTAACGCGCAAAGATATCGGCAAGTTATTCAGTGAAAAATTCGGCTGTGAGTATACGGAAGAACCCACCGAACTGCTTGATATCGCAAGGACAAAACTTCGCGAATTATTTCTTACTGCCGATATGGGTATAAGCGGAGCGAATTTCGGGATTGCCGATACCGGCTGTATCTGCATTCTCGAAAACGAGGCGAACGCCCACTTTGTCACCTCACTTCCCAGAATCCACGTAGCGGTAATGGGGATTGAGAAAATAATTCCATCTTTGGACACCCTGCCTTACTTCCTGAAATTACTGCCGACCAACGCAACGGGCCAGAAAATTTCCACATACGTCAATTTTATAGGCGAACCGTCAAAGGACAAATTGTCCGAAGGCCCCGAACAGATACATATTGTATTATTGGATAACGGCCGAAGCAGGATTCTCCAGGAGCCGAGCCTGAGACAGACCCTGTTCTGCATCCGCTGCGGCGCGTGCCTGAATTCGTGCCCTGTCTATCAGCAAATCGGCGGGCACGCTTACGGGTGGGTATATATGGGCCCAATCGGGATTAACCTGATTCCGCTGTATCTGGGGCTTTCCGTGGGGCGATACAGCCCGAGTCTATGCTCTCTCTGCAGGGCCTGCCAGGAGGTTTGTTCGACCAATATCGACTTGACCGAAAATGTTCTGGAGCTTCGCAATCGCATTGTCCGGACAGGTTACAATAACAAATTTGAACAGTTGGGACTGTCACTGTGGGCCTTTTTTGCGAGGCATCCGTTACTTTACAGAATTTCAAGCAGCATGCCGCGAATACTGCAGCGGCTTTTGCCGAAGGGAATGGGTTTTCCGGCCCCCGGCTATACGAGAAAGCGGAGCCTGCCGCCTTTCGATAAGAAAGGATTCAGGAAAAGATTCTATAAACTGACAAATAACAAGAGGGAATATTAGACACGAAGGTGACTATGAGTAACGGCAGAGAAACAATACTGAGCAATATCAAGAATGCATTGAAGACTGCATCGCAAATACCGGATTTATATAACGATGAGGAACAGCAACTTACAAAAAAGATTATTGCAAACAGGCCAAAGACGACAGAGCAGCTTTGGAAACGATTCAAAAAAGAGCTTCAAGAAGTCGATGGTGAATTTGAACTGTTCGAGAACGGTGACAAAATCGCCGGACACATAGCCGACTTTCTCAAAGAAAATAACTACAAACAGCTTTCAATTTCCGGTGACGAAATTTGCCAACAGGTTGCAGAGAAAATTAAAGCAGCGGACGGCGATATCGAAATTGTTCAGGCTACGTCGTTTTCAGATGAGGACAGAAAATCAAATCTTGCGACAATTGCGGTATCTCTGGTGGCAGCACACTGGGCTGTGGCTGAAACCGGCTCGGTGGTAGTTGTATATGAGCAGAGCCAAACCTCGTATCCGCATTTTCTGGCAGAGACGGTTTTCGCTATCGTTAATTATGAAAAAATCACTGCGGATATATTCGAGCTTTTCGAAAACATAGGACCTGAGCAGGCAAAAAATATGGTTATAATCAGCGGCCCCAGCAGAACAGCGGACATTGAAAAAATATTGATTTTAGGTGCACACGGCCCACACCGATTTATCGTGACAGCATTATCCGAATAAACAGCTTTTTTTAAGGCTGAATCTTATTCTGCGGAATCAGACGAACCGGGCCAAGGAGTCCTGAATCGCGTAACGGCCAGCCGGAAGCATCAAAGGGACGATAGTCCACGTTGACAACATTGATATCATAAAAATATTTCCAGTTTACACCGCGCCGGTCCATATTACGAATGCGATTGGCTGCAAGATTAGTAACTTCGATTTCAAAAACATTTTTCCCGGGATGCAGGTATTCGCCAATTCTATATTGGAATGGCTCACACCAAAGCGTGCCGAGAGCTCGGCCGTTCAGACTGATTCCGGCACTTTCACAGACACGACCCAAATCCAAAACCCAGTCATCAGCTTTCTGTACCGGCTTATTGAATTCGATTCTGTACCGCGCGGTGCCGGCAAAACATTTCGCCTTCGAATCATCAAGTTCTGTCCAGGATATTAACTTTTTCATTCGACAATCCTGAGGTAAATCCGGTCCGCCATCAATAAAGGTTACATCCCAGGTACCATCAATCAATACTTCTTTGTCTTCTGAATGTGTATATTGCCACTTCGGCCCCTGCACCTGTTTGTCGGTAAAAGTTCTCAGAATAATCGATTGGCCTGGCTGTAACTGCAGATATACCTGTGTTAAACAACTTTTGGTGCGAAGCTCAGCCAGCCCGATTGAATCAGAAAATAGCGGGTCCATCAAAACCGCCGATTTTGCGGGCCTGCCAAGGGAAATCCATTGATCAAGGGAACAGTCCGAACGATTTACAAAAAAATAATGATAACCTTCAGGATGTGAACGGCGAACAAATCGAATTCCCGCATCGACTGCCGGCTCACGCGGCAGGTTTAATGAGTTCAACATTTCTTCGAGTTCGCCACACATCAGTCTTCCTTTATCCAGAGTTGCCTGCTGAATCTGTGGATTCGAAGCCGGGCTGAATTTTATACGGCTGAGTATTTCTTTAAGTTCGGTATGGCGTTCGTCTAAATTTGAAAGGCCGGGAACATCTGCAGGCAGTGACTGTTCAAAAAGTATGGTTGCTCCTGACCCGGCAAGCTGTACGAGTTTTTGCATCGTCGCAGCAGGTATAAGATTACAGCGGGCAATTACGATAACATTATATTCGTTTTCACCGAGGAGTATTTTACCATTGAGACAGTTTGCCTGAGCCAGAAAGCTATCGGAGACTTCATCAAAGGTGTACCCCTTGTTCCATAATGTCATAGCGGCATCGTAAAAGAAAGATTTATATAACCACTCGGCCTGGTTGTGTACCGTGAACGGCATAGTGAGATTTCTTTCATTATGCCAGAAATCAAAAATAGGCATATACAGCAGAATATTGTTATCCGGCTTTCCCGATTGGAGAATCGACTGGCAACGGGTAACATAAGCATTATACGCAGGCAGGTCATGCCACAGGCCGCCCTGCGGGCCGAAATTGACCGAGGCATAGAATTGCCATCCAGGCCAAGGCGCTTCATTCGGAGAATAGGGAATTCCATGAAAGAAAATATGGTTAACGCCAGCCAGAAACAAAAAATCGGTTGCAGGTTTGACATCAGCAAAAGAGGTCTGAAAATGCTCTTTCAGCCAGGTGAAAGATTCGGATGAAGTCAGGGTCTTGCCGTTTAAGTGAGCTGCGGAGGAGGCAAATTTCAGCATTGGTATCTGTTGCTCATCCACCGAACGAAAGATTTCAGTCTCCGGGATATCCGCAGCAGCATAAAGGTCAATCAGGTTGGCCGGTGCACCGTGGGCCTGATTACGGGTAAGACTATTGCAGGTGTGAGACCATTGTGTCCAGAGCTTAACATAGGCAATGTGTAAATCGGAAAGCGTTTGCCGATAATCGCACTTTACACGAGATACAATCTCATCCGGCCCATCGCCAAATAAAGCTTCCAGCCTGTCCCGCAAATCATATCCTCTCAATGATTTAAATTTATCGAAGAAGTCAGCAGTCCAGGTAGCGTTATAATATTCGAATGAATCATGAAAAAAGCATCGCGGCATTTTACCCTTGAAACCTTCAAAGGCCTTATCAAAATCCGACAAGTAATCATCGATTGCCTGGACGGAATAGGGGTCGAGCACGTAACCTTCGCCGCCGGGTGCAGCCCGTTTTACTTTCTGAATCGGTGTCTTAATAGAGACCTCATAAATTGCCCACTGCCCTTCTGGAGCAGTCCAGTCAAGCTGCCCATTTACTACTTTATCGGTCAGCTCAATCCTTCTGCCAGCATTTGAAACTGCCAAGAGATACTCCAATTGCGCTTTGGAATCTTTTGGAACTCTTGCTGAGAATTTCTCTGTTTCTGCAACCTTATATTGTTCGAGCAGAACGCTGACAGAAGCGTTTTTATCCGTGACGTTCGGCCCGCCGAAAGGCCAGCCTGTACCAGCGGTCATATCAACTCCGAATCCCAGTTTGTCTGCTACAAGAGTCGTATGCTCAAGCATCTTCATCCATTCAGGCGAAAGAAAATCAATGAATTTTTTCCCATAGCCTTTCACTCCATAGATCGGACAGATTTCGACACCGCCCAGGCCGGCGTTATAATACTGAGTAAGAAGGTTGGTCAGATTCGGTTCATCAACAGCACTACCCAGCCACCACCAGCGTGACCAGGGACGATTTGCTTGTGTCGGTTTCGGCCAGGCCAATTCATCAGGCAGAGCGGTGTCCTGCTTCCGGGATTGAGATGACATGCAGGAAATAAAAAGCAAAGGTATCAGGGCTAATAAGATGAATCGTCCCTGGTTTATTTTAATATTTATCATTATCTGTATCCTCAAATTCGGAGCCCGTAATTACAGGGCTATTAAAAATCATCCGTACGGAACGGAGAGGCCGGCAGCCCCTCTTTATTATACAGGCTGACAATAGGATTTTCATCCCAACCATAACGAACCGCAACTGGTTTGTCCACCTTCTCACTGGAAACTATGATAGTGTCACCTTCGATTTTTGCATCCGCCCGGACAAATACCCTGTCAGCACCGGCAATAGCAAATCCATCGAGTTTGCCGCCTTTAGCTATAAGTCCGCTACCTATGTGTTTGAAATGCAGGCGAATCGTGTCACCTTCGATTAACATATAGTCATAGAGCGGACCAGAATAAATAATATCCTCTCCATACACAAGAGCCCTGGCCGGCAACGATAAACGCAATCCCACATCCTGTTTGTTCTTGGGATGTATGTTGTTTGCGTCACCGATATCGATGGTTACCGCCATAGCTGTATTGGGAACAGATAGATTTTTCAATTGCTTTTCACGTATCATCGTGAATCCGCCGCCGCTTGCGATTTTTTCAGGGTTTTTTCTGTAACTTGCGAGCTGAACATAAAGAAATGGAAAATCACCCTGTCCCCAGGCCCGACGCCAATCGCTAATCATTGCTTCCATAATAACATCATAAATTCTGTAAGTCTGTTCATTCGATTCACCCTGATACCATATTGCTCCGCGAATCGCATAGCCAACGAGCGGTGCTACCATCGCGTTATAAAGTACGCACGGACTGTGCTGGTCAGTATGCGGATTCCTGGGACGCCCGGGTTTTTTCAGTGGCTCTTCACCTTCAGCTTTTGCTTTCTCAGCAAGCTGCTTATACTTTTCTAATTGTCCTTCGTATCTTCTTAGCGCGTTTCCGCTGTCATAGTCTTCACATTTTTTGGCATAATCATCAAGCAGGAAATTAATCTGCTCGTTAGCTTCCAAAGCCGGTCGGCTTGTCCAGGCTTCTGCTGTGCTTGCGCCATAGGCGGTCGTCAGCAGGCCGACAGGGACATTAAGTTTCCTATAAAGTTCGCGGGCGAAGAAATATGCTGCCGCTGAAAAATGCCCCACAGTCTGTGGCAAGCAGATTTCCCAACTGCCGCTGACGTCCTGTTGCGGCTGGTCTTTCGTGACGAAATCCACATCGAAAACCCGAATCAGCGGATAGTCCGCCGCTGCTACTTCCTGTGCTTCATTATTCACACCGCACCAATATTGGTCCTCCTTCGCTACAGTCATATCCATATTGGATTGTCCGGAGCACAGCCAGACCTCGCCGACATAGATATCCTCGAACGTAATTGAATTTGTCTTGCCCGCTATTATCATTTCGAAAGGCCCGCCGGCTTTCAGGGCATCAAGATAAACCATCCATCTGCCCGAGGAATCCGCTTGAACGGTTTTTTGCTGCCGGCCTGTTTTTACGGTAACATTTTCACTTGCATCAGCAGTTCCCCAGACTGGAATAGATCTATCCCGCTGCAGAACCATATGATTTCCAAAAAGACCGGCTGGCTTTACATCCGCTGATACAAAACCATTACTTGAGAAAACAACTATCAGAACGATTGCGAAAACAAATCTGCGTACTATCATTTCAACCTCAGAAAATTTATCGTTCATGTTGATTAAACTACATACCCGTCATATTCTGACAGTTCTCCAAATTCGCCTTGGAGCCGTCCTCAGCTTCAATAGTGACATTCTTAAATTCCCAGTTTTCAGCATTTTTGATTATGCCGGCTTTTTGCCCCTTTATGGTGACATTGTCCAGCAGGAATCGGCCTGCTTTTTGTTCCTGATGTCCCTGCACGGAAAAGGCCTGTTTGCAATTAACCGCAGTTACATTTCGAATGGTTATATCGCGGATGTAAGGCGTGCCCTGTTTTTCAGGGACCTTTTGCATTAAGACCTGCCAATGACGCGGCAGCTCCTTTCCCTCCGCTTCGAGCTGTTTGCGAACCTCGTCCGGAACGGTATTATAGGCCGGATACCAGTCATAATTTAATTCGATAGGATACTCGACCCCTTGCATTTCAATGTCATGATAGTCGATATCCGAAACAATCCCGCCGCGGCCCTGCGTAGATTTGAAACGGATTCCTGCCCTTGTGCCGTATGCCTTAAGATTATAAACCTTGACGTTTCGGATACCGCCCGAGGTTTCACTCCCGCAGGTAATCAGGCCGTAACCTTCGCGGGCGATACAGTCTCGAATTATCACATTCTCGGTAGGTTTGTTCACACGAAGTCCGTCGGCATCGCGGCCCGCCTTCAAACAGAAATTATCATCGTGACAGTCGATATCGCAGTTCTGAACGAGGATATTAGAGGAAGAATCTATGTCGATGCCATCGGTGCTGGGCCCGCCCTCTTCACCCCGGTTGCCGCGAATCGTCAGGCCATCCACTACAACATTAGTACTGAAACAAATATGCACCGTCCAGAAGCCCGGTTCCTTCAGAGTCAGGCCTTCAACGGATACATTGGACGATTTGTAAATAAGAATCAGTCTCGGTCGTTTGCAGTCATAATCGACAATCCATCGAAGCCCTTTGCTCTCGTATTCATCGCGCATTTTCCAGTAACGGTCCCACCACATCTTGCCTGACCCGTCGATTGTTCCCTCTCCGTAGATTTTCACTCCGGAGAGGTTATGCGCATTTATAAGAGCGGCAGGCCAGTTGATTTCAATTCCCGCGACACGGGTGAAAACTTCCGGATACGCAGAATCATCCTGAACACCTTTGAGGGTAACTTGCTTATCCACGCGAAGGTCAACCTTGTCCTTCAGGAAGATTGAGCCGGTAAGGTAAGTGCCGGGAGAAAAGACGACCGTTCCGCCCCCCGCTTTCGAGCAGGCGTCGATGGCTTTTTGAATAGCTTCGGTGCAGACAGTGTTGCAGTCGGGTTTGGCGCCGTAATCGCAGGCGTTAAATTCGGCAGAAATAGCGGTGCATCCAGTGACAAGTAAAAAAAAGCAGATGAACAGGCTGTTAAGAATTTTCTTTTTCATGATGACTCCTTGTAACAAAAAAAGTAACACGGGCTTCCAGCCCGTGACACGGTCAGTATGGCCGTTCTACATTAATCAATGGATGTTTCGCTGCCCGGCGGTGACAGGAGAATATATGTCGGCTTATCGCGGTCGCAGACAAGCTCACCGTCTCTATACTCAAGCTCGACAACCTGTATCGAGCTGCGACGCTGTTCATAGGTATCCTTACCGGCATCTTCGCCCTTTCTGCCGGGATGTGTGAAATAGAATAAAAACACCCGGTCACCACTAACCACTACATCGGGGTGCTGACCTTTGACCTGGTCCTCGGCTCCGGTGCCGGGATTTTTAAGTAGATTATCTTTTTGTCTTGTCCAGACAAGTGCATTATCCGAGCGATACACCCCGAGGCCGTCCCAGGTATCAATTATCATCCAGAAGAAGCCCTTCCATTTGAAGACCTTCGGGCCTTCGCCGCGCCATTGTCCAGCCGCCTTGCCGTGGTCATCCCAGTTGTATAAATCATTACTGTCGGCATAATACATTGACTTGCCGTCTCTTTCATTATTATACCACATTCGCCAGGTACCGTCAGGCAGCTTTATTACGCAGGCGTCAATGACTCTATCCGAAGAAAGTTTCAGTGTGGATTGATATTGCCAATCGATAAGGTTTTTGCTTGTCAGGTGGACAATGTCACGCGGATGAGACCAGTTGCTAAAGATTCCAGGGACAAAGGTAAGGTACATATGGTATGTGCCTTCATTTTCGATTACCTCCGGTGCCCAGTAAGTATCGTCGCCTTTTTTGTACCCGATATTTGCATCGCATCGATACGTCCAGGTCGCTCCGCCATCAGTAGATTGTGCAATTCCAATCGGTGTTCCATGCACCCAGCTAACCCCTCTTGCATCGGTGATATTTGCCCGCCGATTGGTATAAAACATAAACCACTTTTCCTCCTGATGGTTCCAGCACAATACCGGGTCCGCGGCTCCGTCATAAACAGGGTCGCGATATAACGGCTTTGGAGCGAGCTTTCTGATTTGAGTTGACGTTGAGGTTTTTTCTGTCGTTACTGCAGGGGCTGGTTGAAGAACCGCCAATTCCGCCAGAGAAGCAGCCGTATCGTCACCATAGCCGGATAAAATGTTTATTTTAAGATAACGAGCAGAAATTGTTTTTCCGAACTCGATTTGTTGCGGATTAAAAGTCGATGGTAAAATACCTTGTAAAATATTCGACCATTGCTCTCCATCATTGCTGATTTCTATTATATATTCCTGGATGTCACCTTCATGCTCGCGGTTGTCCTGTCTGTTCATAAATAAGAGACCTGTCATTTCCACGGGCTCAGGGAAACTGATTGATAACTGATGCGGATGCTTCTTTCCACGATTTCGCCGTGCAGTCAACCAGTAGGTATTTGGATTTCCATCAATTGCATTGGAAGCTGTATTTCGGCCGTCTTCTTCGTCTGCAGTTGCAACTGCTCCGAGTTTCTTCATAATCCGGTTGTCAAACATCAGGTCTTGTAGCTGCTCAACACTGACATCGACAGTAGGATTAAAATTGTCACTATCCATATAATCAAGAAGACTGTAACGAAGCTGTCTTGCCGCCGGCCTTTGGGAAAGTTCCGATTCCAAATCGGCTGCACATACCAGGAGTTTGCCTTTTCCAACACGGCACTGGAAAAGAGCCGCTAATTTATAATTGCGATTCCAGTCATCAATCATCTGGACAACCGGCTGAAGTGTCTGTGGGAGCAAGTCCATATTAATGGCTCGACAATTAGGCTGAAAGACGTCACCCCACTGCCAGTCGTAGTAAAAATCAGTCGGAAACTGCGCCAGTGCAGGATGATTTGGGTCGCAAAGAAGCCCGAGAAAACGCTCCCATTTCGGTCCCATTAAACGATTCCAGAAAATCGGCAAGCGGCCGATAGGTGGACTCTGGAATCGCAGTTGATTATACAGAGGCATAAAAAGAACTTTTTTGCCTTTCCGTAATGCCTCAACCGCTTCACCCATCGAACGTGTTACCACAACATCCGAAGGCTTCTTTGTATCGAGCTTAGCAGGATAGAGCCAGAACTCCCAGTCATTTTCAATTTCAGTATCTTTTAGTCTAACTACAAATCTATACTTTTTCGGTGCTTCGAATTTATCGAGTTTTATTGAAACTGTTCCAAGCTGAATACCGTTTTCAATTGGTATCGTTCTTTTTTCGAACCGGCCTTCGGCCAAAATGCTTCCATCGTCGTCAATAATTTTCCAGACCGGCTGAGCATCTTTGAGAGGTTCATTCCCAAAATGAGTTATTTCCACATCAACATTCATAGTTTCGTCTGTGTTATAAATTAACTTACGCATCCTCGCCAGCGGTACAGTGACATTGCAAAAGCGTCGAAATTCTTTCGGAGTTATATAGCCTTTAGATTCCCAGAAGACATTTAATGGTCCCACAAGCGCCGTACCCTGGCCGGGGTAATCGTGAAGGTCGAGCAACTGAAATCCGCCCATGCCGGCAGTCCGTAACAACGCCTCGATTTCCTGTTTATAACATTCGACCTGCAGCTTTCCGCTGGCCATTAAGAAACTATGTGCCTTATTCAGCATACCGTGGTCGGCCAGCGACTGTTGGAAAATTTCATAGTTTTTCGGCTTGAGTTTTCCCGTGTATTTTGACATCTGGCTGAAATCGGGAAAAGCACACCACTGTCCTGTCTCGTGGGAGATAACGGGATAATTTGTTCCTTCCAACGAGCCTGCAAAATCTCTGCCGTGCCATCCATTGTCACCGCGGAACCGGAAAGAACCGATACGTATGGCAACCAGATAATCTATATTCGGAACCGGGCCGGGTGCTTGGCCGAAGGACCATCCGGTCTGGCTTGCATATAATCGGCGGCTGTCCCGCTGCTTCCACCGTCGGCACCACTCGAGCAGCGGCTCCTGCCAGGGGCCAGCCGGCTCGTTGCCGGTCGATAACATAACAAACGACGGATGATTGCCATAAGCTTTGATGATTCTTTCTGTCTCACGATTCAGCCATTCCACAAGGCGATTGTCCCGCGACGAATACTGGCCCCAGTTCGAGCATTCCGGCTGAAGATATATCCCAAGCTCGTCGGCAGCGATGAACGCGGCCTGCGGCGGGCACCAGGAATGAAAACGCACATGGTTCAGGCCGTAATCCTTACATACCTGAAAAACTTTTTTCCAGGATTCGATATCCGTCGGCGGATAACCCGTCAGGGGAAACTCACAACCCTCCATCGTTCCACGGAAAAACAGGCGTCTGCCGTTTATAAAAAAACGTGCATCTTCTGCCTTGATGTCACGAAGTCCCACAACAAGCTCTTTTTCGTCATCGGCGTTCTCGCCTCTCAGCCTCAGGACCAAATGATGCAGTGCCGGATTAAACTCATCCCAAAGCTGTGCATCACTGCCGAGATTTACATCAAGCTCGGTCGCCAGGCCTTCGGTTGTCCATTGAACAGGCATATTCACCTTACATACGGAGAGTGTGCCTTCTCCTGATTTGCCGGATACATTTCCAAGTTTCACCTTAAGCTTCACAGATTTGCTCTGGATATCAGTGAAAACGCGAACATCGTCAATCCAGACCGGCGTTGTTGCCGTCAGATTTAAATCGCCAACTAAACCGTTCCAGTTGGTTTGTGTCGAATCGGTAATACTGTGAGCATCTTCACGAATGTCCTGAAGCATCGTGTTTTCAACGCGAATCGTAAGCGTATATTTTCCGGGCTCCAGAATTCCAAGTTCGTAGATATGGGGTGCCGAAAGGCTGTCATTAAAACCGATTTTTTTATCGCTCAGCCAAACTGTGGTTGACCAGTGCGGCCGCTCAAGGTTTAAGACAATGCGTCGTCGGCGCCACTGCTGCGGAATCGTAATGTCCCTCTGATACCAGGCAATCCCAACATAATGACGCTCCGGCTGGAGCCAGAAAGGAATTTTTATATTACCCGGCTGAGCATATTTTTTATATTCGGCCCGCAGGTACCAGAACCTGTCATGCAGCCGGCTCATCCAGCGGGTTTCAGTCGAAATCTCATCACCGAATCCCTGCTCCTGAAGTGTGCCGGGCAGTTGAATTTTTTGCTGCAGGGTACGTTTGTACCATTGTTCTTCTATACCTGCATCATCACTGTCCAGTGCAAACCGCCATGTTCCTTTAATATCTATTACACAGGGCTGCTGTGAGCAGAGAGCCAAAGGAACACATACGTTTAATAACAGAAAAAAACATAAAGATGTTTTTTTCTTATCTTGCAAAATCATTTATTACCTTCGTATGCCGGAGGCATAAAAATATCTTGTTTTTAATCTTCAATTTCAATGAGATTCGCACTTTTAGCCGGCAGAACAATGGATACCTTTTGACCTTTGATTTCCAGATTGTAGAGTTTTTCCGGTTCGACCGCATGCGGGTCATCAAATGTGTTATGAGCATTTATTTCTTCAGATGTCAAAGTACGGCCCTTTACAGTTTTAGGAGTATAATCTTTCAGTTCGCAGACAATTTCTGCCGGCTTTTCGTGATCGAGATTACAGACGGTAATGTTAATTTTACCTGATGCCGTTTTTGAAGCTGAGACATCAAGACTCGGCAGCTTTTGACCGTTGTTTTCATATGCCTTGCAGGTTAAATCTACCGGTATCATTCTTGCACCCTGATGAACCTTGTACATCTCAAAAACATGATACGTGGGTGTCAGAATCATCTGTTCTTTTTTGGTTAAAATCATTGCCTGTAAAACATTAATCGTCTGCGCAATATTTGCCATTTTAACTCTGTCGCAATGATTATTAAACGCGTTAAGGTATATTCCCGCAGAGACAGCATCACGAAGCGAACTCTGCTGATAAAGCACACCTCCCTCTTTTTCAAGCTCAGGATTCCACCAGGTTCCCCACTCATCAACATAAAGACCAACTCTGTTCCTGTCATCATATTGTTCCATTATTTTTATGTGTGTATCGAGCAGCCTGTTGACATCAAGTGCCCTTCTCATCAATTCAAACCACTCATTTTCATTAAAATTAACAGCAGAACCCTTATCACGCCAATTTCCGGTAAATATATAGTAGTGCAGGCTGATTGCATCCATTCTTCCTCCAACTTTTTGCAGCATAACTTCCATCCAGTTTGTATTCCAGTCCCCCGGCCCGCAGGCGACTTTTGTAATTCGGCTACCGGGATAATCCTTAACGTAGGTACTGAATCTCTTGTAAAGGTCGGCATAATACTCCGGCGTCATATTTCCGCCGCAACCCCAGTTTTCATTACCAACACCGAAATATTTAACATCCCAGGGCTTGTCCCTTCCGTTCTTTTTGCGAAGATTAGCCATTTCGCTGTCCCCGTCAAAAGTCATATATTCCACCCAGTCCATCATCTCTTCGGGCGTGCCGCTGCCGACATTACCTGCAATATATGCCTCGCAGCCCAGCAATTCACATAAATCGAGGAATTCATGAGTACCGAAGGAATTATCCTCGACTACCATACCCCAGTGGGTGTTGACAATTCTCGGCCTTTTCTCTCTCGGGCCGATACCGTCTTTCCAGTGATATTCATCGGCGAAGCAGCCGCCCGGCCAGCGAAGCACAGGTATATCAATCTGCCTGAGAGCTTCCACTATGTCTTTACGCATTCCTCGAATATTGGGTATGTTTGAATCCTCTCCCACCCAGATGCCGTCATAGATACATCTTCCAAGATGCTCTGAAA
>CAYXGT010000015.1:0-39109 GCA_964464635.1 uncultured Pirellulales bacterium
GCTGCTTTTCAGCCTCCGCCTCGATTTTCACCGATACCTCCGTCTCGCTTACCCTGTGCATATATACCTTATGGCTGGCCGAATATACCGCCGATATCGGGTTCTTGGCCTTGATGTCGGCTGTGATTTTCCACGGCACCGAGTATTCGAGTGACTCCGTCCTCGGCAGAACATAATCCACACGGTTCAAATCTGTTTCGAGAAGGTGCTCGTATGTCAGGCGAACCTTTTGCTTACCTCTCGGCTCGACGGGAAAAACGCTCGATTGTATCAGGTTATAGCCGATAAATTCTGCCAGCGCCGGGTCTCGAATCTTGGCAACGAGCCTTTCGTATATTCTTTTTGCCTCTTCCCTGGGCAGTACTTTTGCCGTTATCATCCCTCCCGGCCCATCGTATGCAAAGCCTCTTACTACCGCTCCGTCAGGTACCGGTAAGATAAGCTCTGCCTCTTGTCTTCTGTTTGTTTTATTTTCAAGCCGAATCTCTATTGTCGTCGTTGCCGTCTGCTCTAATATATCGATTTTGACTTCTACCCCCGTTATTTCTATGGCCCTGTGACAATCAGGCGGCACAAATGCCGTCGCTCTGCTCTGCGGTATAATTACATTTTCCGCCGGCTCTCTTATTCTGATATGCTCTATTGCAAAAACCTGCCCGCTCGCCGCCGCCAACAAGAAAATCACCATAAATATGCCAACGATTCTTTTTGTCAAATCTCTCATTATTTTTCTCCTTAACGTTTTGAATTTGTAATATTCGTATTTCATATTTGTTTCGGATTTCGATATTAGAATTTCGTACTTCTTTCTCTATATAATATAACGCATAAACCCTCCAAAGTTTTGTAAATAGTTTGTAAAAAACGGAACTCAATAATTTTGTGTGAGTTTGAAAGCTTTTGTAATATGAGAATGCTTTGTGGAAAACATCTCTGTTGTCATTCCCGCGAAGGCAGGAATCCAATTTTTTAAGGCTTGGATTCCGCATCAAGTTCGGAATGACAGTTGAACAAGTTTCTTTTCTACAAGGCAATATGAGAAATGATTACCGCAGGTAGAGCATACGTCGTTATATTTTTACTGCAAGGGCGACTCTGAATATCGAGCCGGTCGGCTTGACGTTCAATATCTCCACAAAGCCGTTATGTGCCTCGGCAAATTTTTTCACAAGTGCAAGCCCCAATCCTGTCCCCGCAGTCTCACGTGTATCTTCAGAGCCTATTCTGTAAAACTCCTCGAAGATTTTTTTCCTTTGTTTGTGCGGCACTCCCGGCCCGTGGTCCTCAACGTCGATTATTACAAAACCCTCTTTCGGATATGTGCTGACAAGTATCGTTTTATCATCTGCGTCTTTGGCGTACTTTATCGCATTATCCAGCAGGTTCACTACTATCTGCGTCACCGCATCGCCGTCAAAGCTGACCTGACCGGCCTGGCCGGCCTTAGTTACTATCCTGAATCCTTTTTGCTCCGCATATGGCCTCATCATTTCGACAACAGAGCCCACGCACTCGTTAATGTCACCGAGTCTGAACGAATATTTCTTTCGCTTCTTTTGTATCCTCGAGAAATCGAGCACGTTTTCTATCAGCCGGCTGAGCCGTTCGCTTTCCTGCTGCATATTTTTATAATATTCGGTGCGTTTTTCATCGCTTTTAACCCAGCCTTTTTCTAACATCTCCGAGTACATCCTGATACTCGTCAACGGCGTCCGCAGCTCATGCGATACTGCCGATATGAAGTCATCCTTTTTCTCCGCCAGTTTAAGCTGCGCAGCGGCGTTCCGCCACAGGCTCAATAAGCCCAGTGTCACCGCGATAAATACAATCCCTACGGTCCCGAAGTACCATCTCTCTAATTTATTCACATCTCTTTGGAGCCAGCCGGGTATCAGCTCCATCAGGTTCAGTGCAATCTCTCCGAACCCGAAATCCAGCACCGCCGTGTACGCAGCCTGCGGCTTAATTCTTCGCGAAAGAGCAAAATCCATACCTTCACGCATAAACTGCCTGGCGGATTGTGTAATCTCCCCGATTAATCTTTGCTCCTGAAACTTAAATCCCTGCAGAAAGTGTTTATCTTCTATTTGTATATGTCTCAGGTAGAATACCTGCCCGCCGAATATCGACTCCGCACTGTCACCGCCCCCAACGACTACCGGCACAAACGGCTCAATCATTATCTGGACCGTGTCGGATTCAGTTGAATCCGATTTTTCTTCTGCAGGCTGCTCCGTCGCTGCTTCTTCTCTGTCCTTAATCAAATCTTCATTCTTAACTTCCGAAACACTTGTTTTTACACTTCCGTCTAAATCTAACTGTTCGGGCTGATTTTCTAAAAGTAATCCCGCCGTAACTTCTTGTTCTTTTTTGTCCGTTATCATTCTTGATTGAAGCTCTGTTCCCTCTAATGTACCGCCTTTGGTGTACTGGTTTCCATAATCGCCTCTTTTTCTCTCGCTTTGTTGTTCTCTCGCCACATTCAGCATTATATTCTCGTCTGCCAGCGCACGGCTTTTTGTCAGCACCTGTGTTTTACCGGGCTGCTGCTGAAGGCTCTCTATTGTTTGATAAGCGACCTGTTGACTTTGTTCTTCTAATTGGCCGGCATCCTTCTGCGTCGTTGGTCGTGGTGGAGAAACCGGGACTCCAAAAGTGCTATCTGTTATACTGCTTTCTCCTTCAGCAAATTGCTCTCCATCGACAACCAGCTTGCCGTTCACAAGCCTTTCTCTCTTCAAAACCGGAACTACATTTTGCCTGACGTTGCTGATGTTATATGTGTTATCAGCGAACAAATTTCTTTGTGGTGTACCTTTTTGAGCAGGATGGTCTTGTTTTAATCCACCTTCCTGTTGAGGCTCAGCCAGTTCATCGTTGGGCGTTGTAATATCGCCTTCAGGGCCGATTTGAAAGTATCCGTATGCAAAGTCATTTACCATAATTCCTGCAAGTGGAGAGCGCATTATTGCAGTCTGCTGCCGGCCGCTGACAAATGAATCTTCAGGAAGATAATAAACCTGGTAGTCCGTGTAAGGCCGGTTCTCCTCAGCGTGTATAAAATCATCGAGCTTGCGCTTAACATCGCTTCTGACCTGCTCGGCAACCTCTGCAAACTTGCCTGTTCGTTTACCTTCGAGACCTTCCGCCCATTTTTCGACCGCGAAAAATCCAAGTACAACCATCCCGACCAGGGCAGCAAATATTATCAACGAAAATATTACTAACCGCTTATACATAATGTTTTACTTTCAACTTTTTACTGTCTCATAAACGTATCCTGCTCCGCGAACCGTCTTTATTATTTGCGGCTCGCCCGTTCTTTCTTCAATCTTGCCGCGAAGCTTGGCTATATGCATATCGACTGTCCTTGTCCCCAAATCGCTGAACTCGTCGGCCCATACCTTTTCATACAGTTCTTTTCTGTCGATGACCCTGTTCGGGTTAGCCGCAAAGTATTGAATGATTTGTGCCTCGCGCTTGCTTATCTCGATTTTCTTTTTATCACGCTGGCATTTTAATTTCGCGACATCTATCTGCCAGCCACCGAAATCGAAGCTCGTCCCGACTGCCCGGCCGGGAACTGTACGTCTCAGTACCGCATTTATTCTCGAAAGAAGCTCTTCGAGTGAAAAGGGCTTTGTTATGTAATCATCTGCTCCCATATCGAGTCCAGTGATTTTTTCCTTTTCCTGTCCCTTGGCTGTCACCATCAGTATCGGCGTTTGCAGACCGTCCTGGCGCCACTGTCGGCACAACTGCTCGCCGCTTATCTTCGGCAGCATCAAATCTAAAAGTATCAAATCGAATCTCTTCTCTTTTACGATTCGCTCCGCCTGCAGGCCGTCTTCTGCTGTGCTTACCGAAAAACTCTTGAACTCGAGAAAATCAACCAGTCCTTCCCTGATGCTCTTTTCATCCTCAACGATAAGAATATTTGTTTTTTTATCACTCATTTTTCAATTCCCTGTACCTTGAACATTATACCTCAAATCTATTTATATTATAGTCTATATCGCGGCCTCGCGTTTGTAAATTATTTGTAAAAACCAATCACCAACATTTTACATCCAATTTACTTCTGATTCCGAGTCGAATAACGTATAGTTTATATAAAAAAATTTTATCACTTTTTTTGGGAGAGTAAAAAATGAATCGTCAAGACAAAAAGAAAAGTAAAGTTTCATTAGTTGCTTGTATGTTGCTGCTGGCCGCTTTTATTTGCAGTCCTGTTTTTGCATCTTCCGACAAGATTCTCGACACCATACCCGTAAAGGAAGTCACCATCTTCAAGGACGGCCACGCATTTGTCCTCCATCAGGGTCAGCTCCCCACCGACAATAACGGAAATGTCACCTTCGATAAGCTGCCTTCGCCCGTCCTCGGCACCTTCTGGGCCTATTCCGCCGACCGCAATGTCGAGCTCAATTCCGTCCTCGTGGGCAAAAAACTTATCTGTCAATCCGATACCGCCCTGACTATCCCCGAGCTCATCAGGGCAAATGCCGGCAAAAGAGTCCTTATCAACCAGAATAACCTCTCCTATGACTATGAAGCCGTCATTCTGCAATTGCCCAGCAGACAGCCGGATGAGCAGGAAAATAATTTGCCTGTAAATTCTTCGATTGTCCCTGTTACCGCTGATATAGTTCTTTTGAAAACCGTAGAAGGCACAAAGGCTGTCCCCCTGAGCCAAATCCGGGAAATCACGTTTATTGATGAGCCGAACACTACAACCACACTTGAAAAGTACAAAAGTACAATGACCTTCAGGCTCAACTGGAAAAATAATTCTCGAAAAACAGCCGATGTCGGCATGGTCTATCTCCAGAAAGGCCTTCGCTGGATACCGAACTACAAGGTCGATATCGACGGTAACGGCAACGCCCATATAAAGCTGCAGGCTACTATAGTAAATGAGCTGACAGATATCGAAAATGTCACCGCTCATCTTGTTATCGGTGTGCCGACCTTTGCTTTCAAAGATTCCCTCGACCCGATTGCACTCGACCAGACCGTAGCTGAGCTTTCCAGTCATTTCCGAAGAAGAAGCGAAACAGCCTATGCTTTCGATAACGCCATAAGGTCTCAGGTTACCAATTATAATTATGTTGAAATGCCGGCCCAGCCCCAGCCCGATTCCGGGCCTGAACTGGCCGGCTCTGAAAAAAACGAAGACCTGTTCATTTTTACACTCGAAAATCTTACTCTTAAAAAAGGCCAGCGCATCGTTGTCCCTATAACCGAGTACGAAGTCAAATATACCGATATATATAAATTAGAGCTGCCCGTTGCACCGCCCACGCAAATCCGAAGAAATTTCAGCAGCTCGCAGCATATCCAGATAGAAAAACTGCTTCATCAGCCGAGCGTCAAGCACTGCCTCAGGTTTGACAACGATGCCGAATATCCTCTCACCACCGCTCCCGCTCTTATCTTAAGAAACGGCAAGCTCATCTCGCAGGCCCTTATGACTTATACCGCTGTCGGCGGCAAATGTGACCTCGAGATGTCAACAGCGGTCGATGTCTTTGTAAAATGCCTTGAAAAACAGACTCAGTACACACCCAATGCAATGAATATTAACGGCAATTCTTATTCTAAGATTGATATGACCGGCAGCGTTGAGCTCAAAAATCATAAAAAACAAAACATCAGAATTGAAATCAAACGTTTTGTCCTCGGTCATATCGACGAGGCCAATCTCGATGCCGAAATCAATCAGCTCGGTCACGGTTACGGCTCCTGGTTCTCAGAGGGCGACCTTCCTTTCTGGTGGAGTTGGTGCTCCTGGCCCTGGTGGTGGTATCACGTCAACTCGCTCGGACAAATCAGCTGGGACGTCGAAATAGAAGCTAACGAAAAAGTAGAGCTTCAGTATTCCTGGCACTACTTCTGGCATTAAAATCTGTTCTAATTGAAGTTTTATTTAAAGGAGATAAAAATGAAAATGAAAAAAGTTAAAATCCTGTATGTATTGTTTTTTATTACTGTCTTAAATTCGCTCTGCCTTGCTGCGAATTTCGAGACCGAAGGCAGAATCTCGAAAGTCACCGTCTATCGAGGTCAGGCCCTTGTAACGCGCAGCCTGGAAATCGACCTGCCCGCCGGCTCATCGGAAGTCATCGTCACGAGTCTGCCTTCCCAAATAGTCCCCGACAGCATTTACGCACAAACTGCCGGCAGCGTAAAAGTCCTCAGTGTAAGATACAGGGAAAAGGCCGTCAAAGAGGACACCCGCGAGGAAGTAAAAAAACTCGATAGCGAAATTGAGAGCCTCAAAAGAGAAATTTACCATACCGAAAGAAAAAAAGGCCACCTTGATAATCAATGGGATATGTTCGTAAAGCTTCGCCAGTTCGCTGCCGACGCAAAGCAAATCGATACCGGCAGGGGCCTGCTGCAGTTCGAGCCGATTAAGAATCTCGCCGAGTTCATCCTTGAAAAAGCCGATGCTTATATCGAAAAAACTCTTGCCTTTGAAGACCAGATTGCCGATATGAAAAAAGAGCTCGGTCTGCTCGAAAGAAAACTCGCTGAATTGACCGCCGGCTCATCCAGAACTAAAAGGCAGGCTGTCGTTTATATTTCTTCTGCTGACAGCAAAAAGGCTGTAATCGAATTAAATTACCTCGTCAATAATGCAAACTGGAACCAGCTTTACAACCTGCGTGCAAATCCTGATAATTCAACCGTTACTATCGAATACAACGCCGTGATAAATCAAATCTCCGGTGAAGACTGGGACAATGTCACCCTGACTCTCTCGACCGCCGAGCCTGCTATGGTTGCCGAGCCTCCAGTCCTTGAGCCGATGATGGTTGCTCTTTTCCAGCCGGTACCCGGCCAGCAGCAAACCGGAATAGGCGGTCAAATGCCCCAATTGGATCTTAAACAAATGCAGGAGCGCCAAAGCCTGAGAAAAAGAAGCATAATAGCTGGGATCAAAGCTAATGATGAGCTTAATACCTATGCGACCCAGACACAGATTATGTTAATGAATGCCCCTGTAAGTCAAATCGAGGATTATCAGCAGCGGCTGGAGCAAATAGCCAGGATTGAAGGTGTCTCTGTTACTTATAGTCTGCCCGGCCAGATGACCCTGCCGAGCAGAAACGACCGTCAGCTCGTAAGCATTGCATCGGTATCAGCAAAGGCCGATTTCACTCTTCTCGCATCGCCGCTTATTACCGACTATGTCTATCTGCAGGCCGAGCTCCTTAATGATAGTGACACCATCCTGCTTCCCGGCCCTGCATCTATGTTCTGTGACGGCCGTTTCGTTGGCCAGGCGAATATACCGCTTGTAACCATCGGCGAAAAATTTACCGCCGGCTTCGGAATCGATTCGCAAATCCAGGTAAAGCACGAGCTTGACAGCAAAAAGACCAGAATACAGGGCGGCAACCGCATCGATACCTATAATTACCGCATAGCTCTCAATAATTTCAAGGATACACCAGCCGGAATTCGTCTGCTCGACCGCTTGCCTTACTCGCAGAACTCTTCAATCAAGATCGACCTGACAGAAACGTCAATACCTCTGAGCGAAGATACGGAGTATGTCCGCACCTTAAAGAAAAAAGGCCTGCTCCGCTGGGACCTCCAGCTCGAACCGAACACCACCGACGAAAATGCAACAATTGTAACTTATTCATTTACAACCGAATACGACAGGAATATGAATCTTACGCCCGTTAAACAATAAAAAATTAAGATTTATAAATATTCCTCTGCGGACAGAGGTTTGCTGAATTTCGCAGGCCTCTGTCCGGTTCTTGAAAATTTTATAAAAATCTCTTATAAATCGGGTTCGTGATTATGAAAACGAAATCAATCTTGAAATCATTGCCTTTTGTAATAATTGTTTCTGCCTGTTTTGTTTTAGGCGGCGAACGTGAGCATTCGGCGCTTGAGTCGGTACTGATTGAAGATGTTCCGCACATAAGACAAAGGCAGGATTTTTGCGGCGAGGCCTGCGCAGCAATGTACCTGCAGAAACTCGGCTTTGATTATACTCAGGATGACGTTTTCAATTGTTCCGGACTTGACCCTTTGAAAGGCCGCGGCTGCTTTACAGCAGAGCTGAAAACCACTCTCGAAAATATCGGCTTTGAAACCGGCAAAGTCCGGTACTATATCGATGCAAATGATTCAGACAACCGGCTCGATGAACAATTTAAGCGGCTTCACGAGAGCTTGAAACAAGGAATACCTTCTATTTGCTGTATGCGTTACGACGACAAGCCCGCTGCACCTGAGCATTTTCGATTGATTCTCGGCTACGATGCCAAAACCGATTCCGTCATTTATCACGAACCTGCAGAATACTGCGGCTCATACAAAAAAATGCCCCGCCAGACTTTTTATGAGCTTTGGCCTTTAAAATATGATGCGAAGAAATGGCTGCTCGTTCGTTTCAGCTTAATTGAGGATAAAATAAAAGAGCCCGAAAAATCAAAAAGTTTCACCGACGCCGACTACGCACAGCATATAAAAGAATTGAAAACAAAAATCCCCGACAGCAGCTTTTCAATCGTGCTTACAAAACCGTTTGTTGTTATCGGCGACGAGTCAGCTTCGATGGTGAAATACCGCGCAGAAAAAACTGTAAATTGGGCTGTCGATAAACTCAAAGCCGACTACTTTGAAAACGACCCCTGCTCGATTATTGATATCTGGCTTTTTGACGGAGAAAAAAGCTACCGTAAATATACAAGGCAAATTTTCAACGATGAGCCGACGACGCCTTTCGGCTATTTTTCGGATGAGCACAACTCTCTTATTATGAACATCGCTACAGGCGGCGGAACGCTCGTTCACGAAATCGTACACCCGTTCATAGCAGCGAATTTTCCCGATTGTCCTGCCTGGTTTAATGAAGGCCTGGCATCGCTATATGAGCAGAGCAGCGAAAAAAACGGAAAAATATGTGGCCTGACGAACTGGCGGCTGAGAGGCTTAAAAGAAAAGATAAAAGACGGAACTCTGCCGACTTTTAAGGAATTGACGCATACAACGACGTTCGAATTTTATCGCGGCTCTGCCGGCGGCGATAACTATGCGCAGGCAAGGTATCTTTGCTACTATTTGCAGGAAAAAAACCTTCTGAGAAAATTCTACCACGAATTCAAATCGCAAATTAAAAGTGACCCTACGGGATATAAGACACTGCTGACAGTGCTCAGAATCGATGACATAAACAAGTTTGAAAACGATTGGCAAAAGTGGATTCTGAAACTGACATTTCCATAAAAACGTTGGTTGAAGGTAAACTGTCGGGTGTTTCGCTATTTTGCTTATGACCAGATTAATAGCTTGGCACCAACAAGGGCCAGAAACACGGCAACGAAAACGCGGAACTGCTTCTGAGGCAGTTTGTCCAGGAATCGTTTCGCCGTGTATGCACCGATAAAGGAGATGGGAATACCAGCCAGAAGCGCGAGCAGCAGGTTTTGCCCAAGACGCGTCCCGCCCCAGATATAGCGTGAGATACGTGTGACGTCGATGAACAGTGCAATCAGGCCGGAGGTAAAAATATAAACCTCTTTAGGAAGATTGAAGGCCATCAGAAAGGCACCGCGAACGGCACCGCCAATGCCGAAGAATCCGGCAAACAGCCCTGAGAGCGAGCCGCCGCAGACGGCAGTTGTGTGGGTTTTCGGTAAAGACCAGTTGCGTTTGACAAGCAGATATACGACGTACAGGATAAGGAAGGCTCCGAGAATCTGTTTGAGCGGCAGGGCCTGTGCATGCAGAGAAAGCGATGCGCCCAGGAAACTCGCCACAATACCCGGAATACCAAAGCCGAGAACCAGCTTCCATTCGAATCCTCTTTTGAATAACAGCACCTTCCAGATATCGCCACAAAGGTGAATGATACCGACGAACAGCAGCGTTATAGGCAGGGGCACGAACAGCGTCATAACCGGAATCATCACTGTAGATGTTCCAAAGCCGGTTGCTGTTCCGACGACGGAAGCGACAAGGATTAAGATGCAAAGCAGTATCACTTGTGTCATATCGCTTCCTTGTTATGGCAAGAATAATAAAGTATAACATTGCCGTTCCGACGACGGCTAAATAAAAAACAATCCTCTGAGTGGCAGAAGATTAAATAGATTTAGTCGGTGACTTTGTAAACGGTGTCGGTTTTTCGTACACGGTCGGGGACCTTGACGCCGACAGAGTCACCGGCTTTGGCCTCCTGGACGTTCTGGTTCTCAATCTGCATCGATTCAACAACTGCTTCGAGGTCGGTTGTGTGGCCCTTAAAATGGATTTTGTCGCCGACCTTCAAAGGTCCGGTCAGCTCAATGGCGGCGACGACCGGCTTGGCAAAAAAGTCCGACACTTTTCCAATTTCCTGCTCCTGCATTTGTAGGCCTCCTTATAAAAAGTTAAGATTATTTTGTAAATTTTAGAAACTCGGTTATTAAATTTTTAGTTATAGGGCCCGGCTGAGAGTTTCCTATCGTTTCGTCGTCAAATTTTATTACCGGTATTATATCCTTGGTAGTGACGGTAAGGAAGAGCTCATCTGCATTTTTTGCCTCGTCGGGTGATAAGGATTTTTCGATTACCTCGATATTTAGATTTTCAGCGGCTTTTATGACGTAACCGCGGGTGATTGAGCCAAGGATATTTGCGGTCAGCGGGGCGGTACGCAGGCCTCGGCCGAGGATGGCAAAAAAAGATGAGCCTGAGCCCTCGGTAATAAGGCCGGCATCGTCAACGAGTATGGCTTCGTCACAGCCTTTGGCAGCGGCGGCGTGGCGGGCGAGGATGTTGGCCAATAGATTCAGCGATTTAATCCAGCATTTTTTCCAGCGAAGGTCCGGCTGAGTTGAGACCGTGATGCCTTTCTGTTTCAGGCCGGTAAAGTCGGGCAGATCGGTGATTGTTAGAAAGAAGTTCGGCTTTATATGGTCGTCCCAGTTATGCTCGCGCAGGGCTGAGCCGCGGGTAATGTGAAAATAGATTCTGGCGTTATGAATTTTCGCGGTCTCGAAGGCGTCGATTACCTTTTTTCGGATTTGCCCGATATTAACATCTTCGATTTCGATACCGGCAAGGCTGTTACCGAAACGGGCGAGGTGCTCATCGAGGGCGAAGATTTTACCTTCATAGCTTCGAACGACCTCATAAACGCCGTCGCCGAAGTACAGGCCTCTATCCAGATAAGCGGAATCGAGCTTATCGAGGGGCAGGATTTCGTCATTTATCATTGCCAATTGCATAGGGATATAAAAAATTGTAAAATAAAATTTAAGAATAAACAATTTACAAATAAAAAGGAATCAGTATAATAGCTCAATCTTTGATGGTTTTAAATAGTAAATTGAGGAGTTTTTTATGTATGCAGTAATAGAAGCAGGCAGCAAGCAATACAAGGTCGCTGAGGGCGATACTCTGGATATAGAGCTGACGGACGTTAAGCCGGGAGCAAAGAAAATCGAGCTTGATAAGGTTTTGTTTATCGGCGACGGCGCCAAACATAAAATCGGCACACCTTATATCGAGGGGGCAAAAGTTACCGCAAAGTTCACCGAAACAGCAGAAGAGGCGGTTGTGAAAGGGCCTAAACTGTACCCGATGCACTTTAAGAGAAGGAAAAACAGCAAGAGACGTATCGGGCACAGGCAGAAGTATATGCAGGTGACAATAGATAAGATTAAAGCGTAACGTTTGGCACATAGCGGAAGGGGCTGATTAATCGGCAGCCGTTTTTTCTTTTGTTTTTTCCGAAATGATTTGCTGTGCGTATTGCCGCCATTCTTCCGGGCCGTTATCGAGAAAATATCCGAACGAATCGTCATCGACGAGCCGACCGAGCAGGATTTTCTTATCGGCGGGGTCGCTGATGTTCTCGATAATGTGCTTTCTGATTTGCTCGAGCTCGTCAACGAATCGGCCGTGATTTTCCGTGAAGAGCGCCTCGAGCTTCTTTTTTATATGGCCTGCGTAAGCGGGGCAGTCACCTTCGGTGCTGACGGCAATCTGGAGGTCACCGCGTTTTACTATCGAAGGTACAAAAAAATCGCAGTGGCGGGGGTCATCAACAACGTTGCATAAAATCTCGAGCTGCTGACAGTCTTTGTAAATCTGCTGATTGACTTCGGTTTTATTCGTGGCGGCGATGACAAGGACGGCGCCGGCGAGGTAATTTTTGGAATATTTCGATTTTATGAACTCGACGTTCGCGGACTTGAAGCGGCTGATTAGCGTCTCATCGACGGCATCGGATACGATGATCAGGCGAGCGCCGGCGTCGAGCAGGCTTTGTGCTTTTCTGATAGCTACCGGGCCTGCACCAACTACGACGGCGCGTCGGCCTGCCATTTCCAGAAATACAGGATACTTTGCCATATCAAACCATTATACTACCGGTGCGATGAAACAAATATTAAAATAAAAATTTAGGAATAATATTTTACGGCTTTTCGGTTAGCAAAGCCTGTTTGTTTGTAGTAAACTAAATTGTATCGTTTTTTTTCGATTTTGGTTTGAAAATGAGGCCGCGTTAAGATGAAACAATTGCAGCCGCCGTTAACGGATGATGTAATTGCCGAGCTAAAGGTTGGCGATGAGGTGCAGATTACGGGTGTGATATATTCGGCTCGTGATATGGCCCATAAGAGGATGTGCGAGGCGATAAAGGCTGGCAAAAAGCTGCCGTTTGATATCAAAGGAGCGGTTATTTATTTTATGGGCCCGTCGCCTGCCAGGCCGGGAAAAGTTATCGGGGCGGCAGGCTCTACGACTTCTTCGAGGATGGATGAGTTCAGCCCGATTCTTCTGGCGTCCGGCCTGAAGGCTATGCTCGGCAAGGGCTATAGAAACCAGGAAGTGAGAGAGGCGTTGAAAAGATACAAAGCGGTTCATTTATTGACTATAGGCGGTGCGGGAGCCCTGTTGAACAGGTTTATCAAGGACTGCCGGGTGATAGGCTATGAAGATTTTGGAACAGAGGCGGTAAGAGAGCTTGTGGTGGAGGATTTTCCCGCGATAGTTGCTTACGATTCAAAAGGTAACAGCGTTTATAAGAGGTGAGCAGCGAAAATGAAAGCTGCACTTATCGGATTATTGCAATCGGGTAAAAGCACGCTGTTTGCCGCGGTCAGCGGCAAGGCGGTTGCACCGATGGGTTCGACTGCGATTGAAGAGGCTATGGTTTCTGTGCCGGACGAGAGGCTTGACTGGCTGACTGATTATTATAAGCCTAAAAAAGTAGTGCACGCCTCAATAGACTGTCTGGATGTGCCGGGTTTTAACCTGGCCGATGAGCACGGAAGGGCGGCGGCGAGAAGGCTGATTCACAGCATAAGAACCTCTGAACTGCTCGTTCTGGTAGTGAGAGCATTCGAAAATCAGGCGGTGCCGCCTTACGGCGGAAGTGTCAATCCGGCGCGTGACCTCGAAGAGCTGAAGACCGAACTTCTGCTAAGCGATTTGGAGCTAGTGGCGACGAGGATAGATAGGCTGGAAAAGCAGATTAAAAAACCTGCGCAAACACACGAACAGGACAAGACCGAACTGGCACTTCAAAAAAATCTGCAGGAGGCAATCGAAGCGGAAAAACCGATAAGCTCTGCGATAGAAAGTGACAGCGAGCTGGAAATTATAAAATCACTCGGCTTTTTAACGCTTAAGCCGATGGTCGTTGTGGTGAACGTCGGCGAGGCTGAACGCGATAAAAAATATGACTTCACAGACAAGATTGACAGCACAGTGCCGGTGATAGAGGTTTGCGGCGAGCTCGATTACGAGCTTTCGCAGCTCGACGAGCAGAGCAAAAAGGAATTTATGGCGGAGATGGGTGTCAAGCAGACGGCAATAGGTAAATTTGTAAGAAGCTGCTATAAGGCGCTTGGCCTGATTAGCTTTATAACGGTTGTTCACGATGAGCTTCGCTCGTGGCCTATAAAAGAAGGTACCCACGCGCTCGATGCGGCTGGGAAAGTACATACCGATATCCAACGGGGATTTATCAGGGCCGAGACGTTCAATTTTGATGACTTAAAAGAGCTTGGAGACGAAAAGGCCGTCAAGGCGGCGGGCAAAGTCAGGCTCGAAGGCAAGCAATATTTAGTCAAAGACGGTGACATTATAAATTTCAGGTTCAATGTATAAGCAGAGATTGAAAGTTTATGAAAGCGGTTAAACTTGCCGGTATTGGTGAGCTTGCGGTTAGTGAAGCGGCGGAGCCGGTGATAAAAGATGAAAAACAGGTGCTGCTGAAGGTCGATGCGGTGGGTGTTTGTGGTTCGGATGTGCATTATTACAAGCAGGGCAAAATCGGCAGCGAGGCTGTGAAGTATCCATTTATTGTCGGTCACGAGTGTGCGGCCACGGTAAAAGAACTCGGCAGGGCGGTTGCACGGATTAAAGTAGGCGATCGCGTAGTAGTTGACCCGGCGATAAGTTGCGGTGAGTGCAGCCAGTGCAGGGCGGGGCGGAAAAATACCTGCAGAAACTTAAAATATTTAGGTTGTCCCGGACAAATAGAAGGCTGTCTTTGTGAATATATTGTTATGCCGGAGGAGAATTGCTACGTATCCGAAAAACTTACAGCAGGACAGGCGGTTCTGTGCGAACCTCTGGCGATAGCAGTTTACGCTGTTGAGCGGGCTGCAGTTAATAAGGATTCGGATGTTGCAATACTTGGAGCCGGGCCGATAGGACTGAGTGTTCTTTTATGCTCAGGATTGAAGACAGAAAAAATATATGTCACTGACAGGGTCAGGGAAAGAATCGAGGCTGCAAAGAATAACGGGGCCTTATGGGCGGGGAACCCTGACAGAGAGGATATTGTCAGAGAGATTTTAAAACTGAAGCCGGAAGGTGCTGATGTTGTTTTCGAGTGTGCGGGCCGGCAGCAGACAATTGACCAGGCGATGGAAATATTGAAACCGGGCGGCAGACTGATGCTTATCGGTATCCCGGAAGAGGATAAAATTCATTTAGATATTCACAAGATGCGCAGAAAAGAGATAACCATCGTGAATGTCAGAAGGCAGAATGACTGCACACAAAAGGCTATTGATTTAATTTCGAAAGGCTTGGTGAATGCTGATTTTATGCTGACACACAGCTTTAAGCCGGAGCAGGCAGCGGATGCCTTTGAAATGGTCGCAGGTTATCGTGACGGAGTCATAAAAGCGGTTATAGAGTTTTGAGTTTATATGAGCAGGGCGAGTATAGTTACGATTGGTAATGAGATTCTGAGCGGGATTACCGTAAACACAAATGCAGCGTATCTGGCGGATAGGCTGCTTACGGTAGGGATATCGACGGTCAGTGGTTTTACTGTGGAAGATAAGATTGACTCAATTGTGCGGGCACTAAAGGTTGCATTGGAAGATGCTGATATCATTATAACTACCGGCGGTCTGGGGCCTACGAGCGATGATATTACGCGAGAGGCTCTTGCGAGGTTTCTCGGTGTTAAGCTGGAATTGAAAAAAGAGCTGCTGGAGAAAATAGAAGATTTTTTTGTCAGGATAGGTCGGCAGATGCCGGCCAATAATAAACAGCAGGCATATTTGCCGGCGGGAACGAGTGCTATTGAAAACGAAATCGGCACGGCGCCGGGTATCAGGGCAGTAAAAAATGAGAAAATAATCTTTTGCTTACCCGGCGTTCCTGCTGAAATGAAAATGATGTTCGAGAGCTCTGTCCTGGAAGAGCTGGCGCAGATGGTGAAACAATCGAATCAGCCGGTTACAGTGTTGAGAAAGGTAAACTGTTTCGGGGCGGGGGAGTCGACGATTGCCGGGATGCTCGAGCCGCTTTGTGCACGCGACAGAAATCCTTTGATAAACTTTACGGCTGACTGCGGTGTGGTAACGGTTCATATCGTGGCAATCGGTAAGGATTACAACGAGGCGATAAGATTGGCAGAGGCAGAACAGGAAAAAATTGTCGAACGGCTTTGTGAGCTGGTCTTTGGTACTGACCAGAGAAGCCTGGCTGAGATAGTCGGCGGCAGGCTTGTCGAGCTTGGAAAAACGATAGCGGTTGCGGAGTCCTGCACAGGCGGTCTTCTGGCAGAGATAATTACTGAGATACAGGGAGCGAGCAGTTATTTTACTCACGGCTGGATTACTTACAGTAATGATGCTAAAATGAATGAGCTTGGAGTTGGAGTTGATTTGATAAATAGATATGGCGCAGTCAGCGCTGAGGTTGCCGAGGCGATGGCAAAAGGCGCACGGGCGAGGGCGAAAACAGACGTGTCAATCGCTATAACCGGCATAGCCGGCCCGTCGGGCGGAACAGAACAAAAGCCGGTAGGATTAGTATATATCAGCGTGGATTCATCGTTTTACAGCAGGACAAGGATGTTTAAATTTGCCTCGGACAGGGCTTCGATACGGCTTCGCAGTGCTAATATGGCGCTGAATATAGTCCGTCTGGCACTTCAAAAATTGACTTAATGAGCTAATATTGTTATAATGGCTTTATCCTAATTTATAAAAACACCGAAATAACAGGTGAAGATGGCTAAAAAGCGAAGACATTTGGGTGAGATATTATATAAGGCCGGTGCTGTGCAAAAACAGCCTTTAGTGGATGCTATACGGTCATCCAAGAAGAATAAAAGAAGACTTGGTGAAGTATTAATAGATCGCGGCCTAATCGGGGAAAATATTTTAGCCAAGGCATTGGCCAGACAATTCGGCCTGAAATATGCGAACCTTGATAAAGTAGCAATTGACAATAATGCCGTCAGTCTTGTCGACCCAAGTATCCTGAAGAAATATAACATTCTGCCGCTGGCTATGAATAACGGCAAGCTCAAGCTTGCGATAAGCGACCCGATGGACCTTGAAGCGATGGATGCAATTCGTTTTCGTCTTAATACCGAGCTTGACTGCTATGTTTCGAGCCCGTCTAAAATACGCTCTTACATAGAAGAGTCTGCGGACGCGGAGAAACGACAGGATGACGACAGGCTGAAGCACAGTATTGATGCGGCGGCTCACGAGCTTGCCGAGGCCGGACACGAATTGCAGGCAGAAGCATTCCGGGCGCAGGATTCGCCTGAAGACGAGGGGCCGATTGTAAGACTCGTGAACCTTATTATCGATAACGCATATTATATGCGGGCAAGTGACATTCACGTTGAGCCTATGGGCGACAGGGTCAGGATAAGGTACCGAGTGGACGGCGTGTGTCTTGAAAAAGATAATATACCGAAGAATATGCAGGCGGCATTGACAACAAGGTTTAAGATTCTGTCGGGTATGGATATTGCCGAGAAAAGACTACCGCAGGACGGCCGAATCAAGCGGATTATAGGCGACAATGATGTTGACTTCCGTGTTTCCGCGCTGCCGGGAAATCACGGCGAAAGCATCGTGTTGAGAATTCTGCGACCCGATGCGGTGAACATCGGTATCCGTTCCCTGGGATTCGAAGAGGATGACTACCAGCGATTTCAAAAGATAATCAAAAGACCAAACGGCATCTTCCTTGTTACGGGTCCTACAGGAAGCGGTAAGACAACATCACTATACGCGGCTCTCCAGGAGCTGAATAAATCCGACAGGAAAATAATCACCGCAGAAGACCCTGTGGAATATAATTTTGACGGTATGAACCAGTGCCAGGTGCGTGATGATATTGGTCTGAGCTTCGAGAGGATACTGCGTGCAATGCTTCGACAGGCGCCTAATATTATTCTTATAGGTGAGATTCGAGACGGTGTTGTTGCCGATATTGCGATACAGGCGGCACTGACAGGTCACCTTGTTTTCAGCACGCTGCACACAAACGATGCTTCAAGTGCGATTACGAGACTGATTGATATGCGTGTCAAGCCGTTCCTTGTTGCAAGCTCGATACAGGCAATTATGGCACAGCGTCTTGTGAGAATTATCTGTAAGAACTGCAAAACCGTGGACGGCAATCCCGACCCTTACCAGTTGAAGCTTCTGAATATCTCCGATGAAGATAAAAGAAAACATCCAATCTATAAAGGGGCGGGATGCAGCCAATGTCAGGGTACCGGTTTCAAAGGTCGAATCGGTGTTTTTGAGCTTGTTGAGATGAATAATGAATTGAGGGAGCTGGCATTTGCGAAGGCGCCTACTTCCGAAATCAGAAAGACGGCTGTTGCTTCTGGTATGAGAACATTAATGGAAGACGGCAAGAATAAGATATTTAAGGGGATAACAACTCCCAGCGAAGTTATCAAGATTTCGCAGATTGAGGGTGTACTGGCATAATATGTAATTATTTAGGGAAACTAACAATGGCTACAGTTAATATGGACAGGTTGTTACAGGCATGCTTCACACAGAATGCGTCTGATATACATATAGTTGTCGGCAGACCGCCTGTGTTAAGAATCGACGGCAGGCTAAGGTCGCTGGAGACAAAGGTTCTTACGCCGGATGATACGGTTGCATTGATGAAAAGTATAACGCCTGAAAGAAATCAGCAGGAGCTTCAGGAAGAGGGGGGTACCGATTTTGGTTTTGCATTCGGCGACAAGGCAAGATTTCGTGTTGCTATTTTCAAGCAGAGAGGGAACATCACGGTAGTTTTACGTCTTATTCCAACGAGGATAATGAGCTTTGAAGAGATAGGTTTGCCGAAGATATGCGCGGCACTTTGCCGCAGGCCGAGAGGACTTTTTCTTGTTACCGGGCCGACCGGAAGCGGTAAAACAACCACACTTGCCTCGATGATAAACTACATCAATGAGAACTTTGACCGCCATATTGTAACGGTTGAGGACCCGATAGAATACTATCATGACCATAAAAAATCGATTATTAATCAGAGAGAGGTTGGAATCGATGTTCCGAGCTTTGCTGAGGCCCTCAGACGTGTTCTCAGACAGGACCCTGACGTGATTCTGGTCGGAGAGCTTCGAGACCTTGAGACGATTGAAGCTGCTATAAGGGCGGCGGAGACAGGCCACCTTGTCTTCAGCACTCTGCATACGGTCAGCGCTTCAGGAACGATAACAAGAATTATCGACGTCTTTCCGGTAAACCAGCAGGAGCAGATAAGGACACAGTTAAGTATAAACCTGATAGCGGTATTGAGCCAGACGCTGTGTCCGTTGGCAGCCGGTAAGGGCAGAATAGCAGGTTACGAGTTTATGGTTGTTACTCCGGCTATAGCTAATCTCATAAGAGAAAACAAATCCTATAGAATTGATTCCGATATTCAAACAGGTAAAAAACTCGGAATGCAGCTTCTTGATGAGCATCTGTGGCGGCTTTATGACGTGGGAAAAATTACGCTGGAAGAGTTGCTCGACAAGGCACGAGAGCCCGGAGCAATGCAGGACAGGGCTATGGCAAAGCTAAAGAGGACGAAGGCGCTGCAGGAGAGCAAGGATTTGGGCCCGATCTTACGAACATAATTCGCATTCAAAGCAGAAAATGCGGCATACATACGGTTAAAACGTCTTTTAAGCCTTTTAATTCTGTCCTTTAGTATTGTGTTGATTTTATAAGTGTTACTTATGTGTATGCCTTATATAGTCGATATAAAGAGAAGCTTGAAGTTGATTAATGAATTTTGAGACTAACTGCTCTTTGCAGTTAGTGTTCATAGAATGTGGGCCTATATCGAAAAATTCGGTATAGGCCCTTTTTATTTGAGCATCTTATTCTTTCAATCCATTTTATAACTCTGGTCGAAGTTTGAATTGCCTGACAGCTTTTTTAAGCATATAATAGGCGGCTGGACATAAGGTAATTCAAAGCATTCGAGTGCAGCTTTGGCAGGGAAACCATAATGGCACAATCGCAGATAAAGTTTTATTATAAAAATGCTGCAGCTGAGACTATTGGGGCAGAGCACGGAATTACACAAAGCCGGCTGGAAAAACTATTGAGCGAACTTAAAGAAGGAATCAGGCGGCTCAGGTCGAATTCGGAACTGAAGGAAAAAGAAGATGCTTACAGAAGATTGCCCTATGAGAGCAGGACGGTTGAAAAGGTTAATGACCTTGTCGCTGAATTCAGCTCCGATTGTGATTGTCTTGTGATTCTCGGGATTGGAGGTTCAGCCCTTGGTAATATAGCGCTTCAGACGGCGCTTAATCCGTATTTGTATAATCTCGATGGTCATCAGCGAAAGGGGCCGCGTCTTTTCGTATTCGATAACGTTGACCCGGTACAATTCGGCTCTTTTCTGGACTATATATCGGACAAACTTGACCGAACTGTCTTTAACGTGATAAGCAAATCAGGCAGGACGGCGGAGACCGCGAGCCAGTTTTTATCTATCCGCAAATTGCTGGTTGATAAACTTGGTGAGGATGCATTAAAAAAACATATAGTGGCGACGACCGATTCTAAAACAGGGACTTTACGCAAAATTGCCGACGATTCCGGTTTGCAGGGCTTGGATGTGCCGGCGGCACTCGGAGGCAGGTTCAGTGTTCTAAGTGCCGTGGGACTATTCAGTGCGGCTATGTGCGGCATAGATATTGACTCGCTTCTGGCAGGTGCAAGAGATATGGACGACAGAGTAAGCGGTGAGGATTTTGCAAAGAACCCTGCGGCGGTTAATGCAGCGATAAACTATTATTTCTATAAACAGGGCAAGAGAATTTCAGTGATGATGCCTTATAACTCAGCCTTATATAGTCTTGCGGATTGGTACCGTCAGATATGGGCGGAGAGTCTGGGAAAGTCAAAGGATTTGTCAAAGGCGGAAGTTCATATCGGCCCGACCCCCGTCAGGGCCCTCGGTGCTACCGACCAGCACAGCCAGGTTCAGCTTTACCGAGAGGGCCCCAACGACAAGCTGTTTACTTTTCTTGAGGTTGAGGATTTCGGCCGATGTGTCGAAACCGGACCGAGTCCACAGAATGCAAAAGAGCTGGATTTTCTTGCGGGTAAAGATATGGGGATGCTCCTCAATAGCGAGAAGAAAGCCACTGAGTATGCGCTTTTGTCGGACAATCGGCCCTGCCTTTCCGTTATCTTTCCGCAGGTCAATGCTTATACTGTAGGCCAGTTTATCTATATGTATGAAGCAACGACGACCTTTACCGGCGCGTTGTTTCGTATCAATCCATTCGACCAGCCGGCAGTTGAGCTTGGCAAGGAGGCAGCTTTTGCACTGATGGGTAAAGTTGGCTTCTGCGAATATGTCGGCCTTTCATATGCTGATTTTGCGAAAGAGATTAAATCCAAGACCAATATTGACGCCGCGTATCTGCTCTGATAAATTTAATGCAGGTTTTGTGAGGTAAAAAGCGATGGATTATGCTGTGGTAATGGCGGGTGGTACGGGCAAAAGGTTATGGCCTCTGAGTCGGAGGAACCGGCCCAAACAGATACTAAAACTTCTCGATGGAGAGCAGACTCTTCTTCGTCGCTGCTTTCAGCGTCTGTGCTCTTTTTTTGATACCGATAAGATTATTGTTCTTACAAACGCCGGCTACGTCGGGCTTATTCGTGAGAACCTGCCTGAAGTGCCCGCGGAAAATATTATAGCAGAACCATGTGTGCGTGACACAGCCGGTGCCATCGGCCTGGCGGCATCGGTGCTGAGCAAAATCGACGAAGATGCGACAATGGCCATTGTAACTGCCGACCAGATGATAGAGCCGGCAGATGTTTTCGAGCAGGCGATCAAAGATGCCCTGTCTTTCATCCACTATAATCCCGACAGCATGATTACTTTCGGTATCAGGCCTGCAGGCCCAAGCTCGCAGTTCGGCTATATTAAATGTATCGAGCCGCAAAGCCGGCCCTGCTGTAAAAATGAGATTTACAGGGTGGAGGCTTTCAAAGAAAAACCCGACGAAAAAACTGCTCGGCATTACATAGAAGAAGGCAGCTTTTTCTGGAACTCGGGTATGTTCGTATGGAAAGTGAAGACAATACTTAAGAACCTTGAGAAGTTTCTGCCCGAGTCGGTTGAGCCTTTGCAGAAAATAAAGGCCGACTGGAAAGGCCCGAATCAGAAAAGCACGCTCTATGAATGGTTTGTAAAACTCCCCAAAATAAGCATTGACTTTGCTGTTATGGAAAACGCAAAGCAGGTTTACGCTCTTATTCTCGATTGCAAATGGCGCGATATGGGGGCATTTACCTCACTTATGGAGTTCGTCGAATCGGACCAGAACAATAATATTATTATAGCAGGACACAGCCAGCTTCTCGATTGCAATGATAATATCATCGTTACCGAGCAGCAGGGACATCTAATCGCAGCAATCGGCCTCAAAGATATGGTCGTTGCACATACACCGGATGCTACACTTATCTGCACCAAGGAACAAACAAAAAGACTTAAAGAGCTGCTTGAAATCATACAGAAAAATACAGGTGAGAAGTTTTTATAAAAGAACCTTAAAAACCCTTCTAAATAGAAACGAATGAGATACCTGGCTATAGATTACGGAGCAAGGCGTTGCGGCCTGGCGGTGTGTGACCCGTTGGAAATGGTCGTTTCACCGCTTAAGGTCATAGACAATAGAAAAAACCTCATTAACAGAATCATTGAAATTATCAAGGCTGAAAATATCGAGGCGGTCGTGCTGGGTTTGCCGCTGAATATGGACAATAGCACGGGCAGACAGGCAAAAATTGTGAAAGAATTTGGCAGGCGATTGGAAGAACAAATCGTAATTCCAATCCATTTTCAGGATGAACGACTGAGCAGCTTTGCCGCTAAGCAAAAACTGGCGGATGCGAAACTGACAATAAAAGAAAAAAGAAAACGATTCGATGCAATAGCCGCTGCATATATATTGGAAAGTTTCCTCGAACAAAAAAAAACGAAATGATTCTCAAGGCTGAATAGTGACGCAAATGCATCAGGATAAAAGAAAAGTTGTTGTAATAGGCGCAGGCTCGGTTGGAACTGCGTATATTTATGCGCTGCTGAAGGGCGGACTGGCCGGTGAGATAGTTTTGCTCGATATAGACAAAAAGCGCGCCGAAGGCGAGGTTATGGACCTCTCGCACGGCCTGCCCTTTATACCGCCGGTAAAAATACGCTCCGGTGACTATAACGATTGCGCAAACGCAAGTCTGATTGTTGTTACTGCCGGTGCAAAACAAAAGCCAGGGCAAAGCCGCCTTGAGCTTATCCGCAGCAATGTCGAAATCGTCGGCTCGATATGTGGAGAGATTAAAAAGTCCGGCTCAGAGGCGGTGCTCGTTATGGTAACCAACCCGGTCGATATCCTTACCTTTATGGCTCTGCAGAAGCTCGGCTGGCCTAAACAGCGCGTTATCGGCTCAGGTACCGTCCTCGACAGTTCGAGGTTCAAGTATATGTTGAGTATGCATTGCGGGATAGATGCCAGAAATGTGCATGCGTATATTCTCGGCGAGCACGGTGACAGTGAGGTTGCTGCCTGGAGTATGACACATATCGCCGGTATCCCTATTAAAGGTTATTGTGCCATTTGCGGCGCCTGCGACAATAAAAAAACCTATGAGCGAATCGCAGCCGAGGTGCGAAATTCCGCATATCACATAATCGATTACAAAGGCTCGACCTATTACGGCATAGGCCTGTCACTGGTCCGCATTTCAGAGGCGATACTGCGAAACGAAGACAGCGTGCTGACCGTTTCAACCCTGCTGCAGGGCGAATACGGGATAAGTGATATTTGTTTAAGTGTGCCGTGTATCGTCGATAGCGGCGGTGTTTCACGCATCATAACGGCAAAACTCGACCACCAAGAGCAACAGGCGCTGGAATCATCAGCCGATGTTTTACGCAAGACTTTAAGTGCATTGCTCTAAGCAAGGATAAGACCATCGTTTATATTACGATTTTTTTCAAGTCAACCAGGGCTTTTTCGTAATCGGCGACGCAGAAATTCTTGCTTTTTCCTTTTCTTACGACTTTATGTCCCTCGGCCTTGAGCAGTTTTGTTAAGCCGTCGATTCCGCCGGGATACTTTTCGTTTAGTAGTCCGCCTGTCTTCAGCGTCCGCCAGTAAGGTGTTATCTTCTTTCTGCCTTCGGCAGCCGGTTCGGCCGCGGCATTTGCAGCTATCCAGGAAAAGATACCTGTCGTTATTGGACACGCAAAATCAGTGTTGTGCTTTTTTGCAAGAATCTCTCTTATCTCATTGATTGTTATCAGCTTTCCCTTCGGCACCTTTTTCATGATTGCATCAACTTCTAAAGGTGCAGGTATAACATAAGTTCCTGCAGGCCATTTTTTCGGGGTTTTGCCATACTTTGCAATTTTAGGAAAGTCTTTTGAATCGTTGAGCTTTTCCTGCCAGGACTTTTTTCTTTTCATTTTTCTATTCCTTCGTATTCTTTCAGGGCGGCATCGGCAACCTTCTTTATGGTGACATTAAACTTTTCTGCAGCTCTTTTGCAGTCACCAAATTCCGGTTTTGCGTTTACGATTTTGCCGCCGAATGTCCCTGTCTTGATTCTGATTTTCCCGAACTTTGTCTGAACCGTTACGAAGCTGCGAAGAAGTTTGCTCCTCGCCAAAAGCTGTTTTCTTATGCCGAATGTAATCCCTTGTTCCATAATTAGTTGTGTAATTTTCATCTCGTCTTCGCTCCGGCATATCGCCGATAGTTTGACGGCAGGGCGGTTGTGTTTCATATAAATTGGTGTTGTGAAGACATCAAGCGCTCCAGCCTCCAGCAGTTTTTCGCTTACATAGCCGATTTGCTCCGCGGTAGCATCGTCGATATTTGTTTCGAGTAGATATACGGAATCCGTGTCAGCCATCGCAGATTTTTCTGCCCGGCCTATGATAAGGCGGAGTATATTCGCAAAATGTTTTGAATCTAAAGAGCCGGCGCCGCAGGCTACTTTTTCAATCTTCATAGATGGCAGCAGACAAAATTCGTCAACTATTGTTGTGAGTATTGCCGCTGCTGTAGGCGTTAGCAGCTCGAAGTCAGCAGGGCCGGCGGTTACAGGGACGCCTTCCAGTAGCTCTGCCGTCGCCGGAGCAGGTACGGGCATCAGACCGTGAGCCGTTTTTACTGTCCCTGAGCCGACGCTCAAAGGTGAGCTGAAAAATTTCTCAATGCCTTTTTCTATGAAAAATTGATACCCGATAGAGGCACTTGCGATATCCACGATGGAATCTATCGCCCCCACTTCGTGAAAATGAATATCGTTTATTTGTTTACCGTGAACTTTCGCTTCGGCGACAGCCAGCCTTTCGAAAATACGGATTGCTGTCTTTTTTGCAGGCAAATCTATTTTACTCTTACTGATGATGTCGGTTATCTGTTTAAGATTCCTGTGTGTCTTTTGTTCCGGTGATGCGGGGATAAATTGGACTGCACGGAAACCGCAGCGTTTAACCTTTTTTATTTTTATATCGAGCTTTTTTAACTTAAGGGTTTTAAGCTGTTGCTTTAAGAAATCCGCGTCAAGGCCTGCATCGAGAAAAGCCGCTGAAATCATATCTCCGCCGGCACCTGCAAAACAGTCGAAATAACCAATCTTCATAATTGAGTTCCTTAATAAATACGAGTTTGCTTTAATAAATACGAGTTTGCTTTACAGAAAACACTTATAATGTCATTCCCGCGAAAGCCCTCGGCCTCGCCGAGAGGCGGGCGGGAATCCATCTTTTCAAATAACTGGATTCCGCATCAAGTACGGAATGACACTTTAAAAAGCTCTTTTCTATAAAGCAATTCGAGCCTTAATTTTAGCAGAAAATTCCAGTTTGAGGTATAATAAAAAGTGACAATAAGTTGTGCTCAAATGTGCGAAAAAGAGGATTTTTTAATCCCCTTAAAGCGAGAGATATCAAAAATTTTTAATTTTTTTGTAAAATAACTGTTATATTCGTGTAGGCAGGCTCATCTTAAGTATTGGTAATAAGACACAGCTATGGCTAATGGCAAAGACTATATTGAGCTGGTTAACAAAGCCCGCAACGGCGATAAGGATAGTCTAAGCCGCCTTTCCGGGCGGAGTGTAAATTATTTACGAACATATATTTACCGGCTAACACTGGATGAGAGCCTCACCGAGGATATCGTCCAGGACAGCATGCTGGAGCTCGTGCAGTCAATAGGCAAGCTGAAAAACGCGGAAAGTTTCTTCTCCTGGCTGCGCGTAATGGCTGTGAATAAAATGTACAGCAGGTTAAAGAAAGAAAAACGGCATAAAGCTGTCAGCCTGTCTGCGGACGAAGACAAATATATTCAAATCGCCGACGATTATGAAGGGCGGGATAATATGTCAGTTTTAGAATCGAAGGAATGGAAGCAGATTATTCTCGAATCAATGCGTTTGTTAAAGCCGCGTCAGAGACAGGTTCTGGTGCTTCGCTGCTACGAGAGTATGGAGTATGCTCAAATTGCAGAAGAGATGGGCTGCAGCCGGTTTAACGCGCGTGTATTGTTTTACCGGGCCAAGAATGCTCTCAAAAACAAGCTGCGGCACAGGGGACTGCACAAGGGTATGTTACTGTCGGCTCTGGTCTTATTCGGCAGCATAACAAGTCGCAGCGAGGCGGAAATCATAACTGTTACCGCGCCGACGGTCGAGGTCGGCGTTTCTGCATCGGTTGTCGGCAGTATCCTTACCAAGCTCGGAATAAGCGTAACGGCAACTCTGACGGCATTGGTTCTCAGTCTGGTAACTTTGAGCACAACCGGGAATTTCGACGATGTTTTCTCTTTTTTTGCAGGCAACGGAGCGGCCCTGCGAAGGTCGGATGTAAGAAGCTTTTATTATATGGAGCAGAACTGGGGTGCGACCGGCCAGTTCAATCGAAACCTTATGCGCGGACGAAGCCTCAGCAGGGGAGCCTATGAGCAATGGTTTTACTTTCCTGAAGGTGTTGACGGTCCTATGTTTATGATGATGCAGCGATGGGACCCGCAGCGCAAGGGAAGATTATGCGGCTGGCTGCAGAACAGCGAGGGCAACTTTTATTATAGTTCCGGTACTAACACTATTTACATTAATAATTATAATTTACCGCTTCTGGGTCTGCAGACCAGGCGACTGCCGACCGACACTCAGCAGTTTACGGAATTTCTTGACGGCGTCGAAGGCAAAATCCCCGGCGTCAATTACTACAGGGATACGAAAACGGGACTGCTGACCGGAGTTCTGGATAATCGTTTCTACAACGTAGATGATTACGAGTATAATATCGTATATAACACCCTTGAAAAAACTACTTTCGATTCGTTCAGATACCCCTGGCCGCAGGATGCTGCGGTAGTGGATCAACGTGACCAGATGCACAAAAGGCTCTGGGCATACTTTAATGTCACCGGAAGAGTTGATAACCTGGTTGTTGACGGAAAGGGCAGGATACCGTTTGTTTACGATGCACTTGTTGAGAATAAGCCCTGGCTTCGGCTGGATATAGCAGGCAGGTTGCAGATTATTGATTGTCCCTGGGGCGCATATACCATCGCGGACAACGGCGAGATTATGACTGTGTATCCTGCAGGCAGTTTCTTCGATGGGTTGTCCCGGCCCTGGATGGGTATGCACACGGCCGACCTTATCAGGAGAGATGCCGTCAGGAAACAAATCAGCTTCAGTCTGGAAAAGCTTGACTACAATCCAAACAAGTCCCAGCATGAACGAGCGGTGGTTACCCTGTTTTCCGACAAGGCGAAAAGCAGGCCTGTAATGAGATATTTTATCGATGTAACCACGGATGTTGTGGACAGAATTGAGTTTCTCAGTGACAATGGTGAAGTAAAGGGACGATTGGATTTCACATATTATCAGGATATCGGCCAAATCGAAGATGAGTTCGCAGAGCCTGAAAAGATAAGGCTGCCGAAACGAAAAAAGAGCACCGAACCGGGAATAGAATGGCTGATACGGTTGTCTGAGGGGACAATTGAATAATGAGTGATGTGATTGGCCAAAGCCGGTCTGATAAATTTAAATTCAGCAGGGGAAATTTTATACAAAACAGACTTCAATTCTCAGCATATAGGGCCTTTAATTTGATTGAGCTGCTCGTTGTAATATCGATTATTTCACTTCTTATCAGTATAACAATTCCGGCATTAGGCCTGCTAAGAGTCAAAAGCCGCCAGCTTTCCTGCAGAAATAATTTGCGCCAGCTTGTTCTTGCAAATGACGGCTATGCACACGAGAACGACGGAAGCTTCGTCCCCGGCTCGTCGGACATTTTCACCGATAACCTGCACAGATGGTTTGGAGCTCGCGAAAATATCAGTGAGCCCTTCGATGTGAGAAGAGCGCCTCTGGCAGAATATATAAACCTCGGCAAGCTGAAGTGTCCCGTCGCAGTCAACTATATGGAGCTCGACCCGATAGAGCCTGATTATGAAGCGGGCAGCGGCGGCTATGGATATAATCTGCTGTATATAGGTTCCAAAATCTGGCTCAGCGGATATGAGCCTCTTAGCTGTAAGGCGGCAGCAACAGATGCACAGGTTATGCACCCGGGACAGACGCTTATGTTCGCAGATACCGCGATGTCACGGGCCGGGCGCCTCGTTGAGTACTCATTCGCCGAGCCGAGATACTTTGTAACGCAAGGCCAAATAGCCACAACGTGGGACCCGGAACCCTCCATACACTTCAGGCACGCCGACCATGCAAATGTCGCCTGGGCCGATGCTCATACAAGCTCCGAAAAAATGGGCAAATACGACCGTGTGAATAATGACGGGACGATACCGTCGGATATCGGCCTGGGCTGGTTCGAGCCGATGGACAACTCAATGTTCGATTTAAAATAAGATTAATCTTGACCTGCACAAACCCGAGAGGTTTCACACAGCTCCGCAGAGGAAAAGACTTCTTCTAAAAATAACTATTGATTCAGATATTCTTCCTTCCTTAAAAGTTCACCTTGAATTTTATTTGTTTTTGTGGTAATACACTTTTTAACTATGAAGCGTAAAATTAAAAAACTATTTGTTTGTGCATTGATACTGTGGCTGGCGGGGACTGCTCAGGCCGATTTGAAAAAAAGCATAGAGTCCATAATCGGTCGGCCGTCACAAAAGAAAACGCAATTCGCAATTAATATTATAAATGCCGACAGCGGCGAAACTATCTACAGCTTAAACGCTGACAAGCCGATGACACCTGCTTCGAATATGAAAGTTATAACAACAGCGGCAGCATTAAGGTTTTTGGGTACCGACTTTGAATATACAACCCAGGTTGGCCTGTGTGATAATAACATTGTCATAATTGGAAGTGGTGACCCGTTATTGGGTGACAGTAAGACTGACATTAAAAACGGTAGAAAAATCGGCTGGATTCTCGATGACATCGCAGAAAAGGTAAAACAAACCGGTATAAAAGAATTTAACGATATTATTATCGACACAACAGTTTTTGACGACCAACGCGTTCATCCGAGCTGGCCTGCGAATGATTTGAATAAATGGTGGGCGGCCGAGGTCTGCGGATTGAATTACAACGACAACTGCATAGCGATGACCGTCGAAAATAATAAGGGCAGGACCATTATAAGTATCGAGCCAAAAACAAGTTATGTCAATATTACCAATCAGGTAAAAATTATAAAAAAAGGCAGCGAAGGTGTTGGTGCTTACCGCCGGCCAGGCAAAGAAAACTATCTGATAGTAAAAGGTAAGTGCCGAAAGAAGCAGGGGCCTTTCGACGTGGCTATTGAAAGGCCGGCCGCCTTTTTCGGACATCTCCTCGCGGAAACTCTGCTGAAAGCAGGGATAGCTGCTAAAGGAAATTTGATTGAGAAGGCGGTCAGCCGCGATTGCAGCTTCAAAAAAATCGCCGAATATAAAACAAGCCTGCCGGACTGTCTTGCCCGGTGCAACAAGGACAGCATCGCTCTCGCAGCAGAAGCTCTCCTGAAGACAACAGCCGCCCAAAAGCAGGGCGGCAAAACCGGAAGCTGGTCTGCAGGTCAACATATTATTTCAGATTATCTCGTGTCACTTGGAATAAGCGAAGCGGAATTTAATATAGATGATGCGAGTGGTCTTAGTAGAAAAAATAAATTAAGCCCGAACGCCGTAACGAAGGTTTTACGAGATATGTATAAAAGCGAAAACAGAAACGTATTCAAGCAGTCACTTGCAGTAGGAGGCAGGGACGGCACAATAGCCAAATATTTTAAGGAGGAAAAATACGAAGATAGAATTTTTGGTAAGACCGGTTACTTCACCGGAGCACGCTCGTTTTCCGGTTATTGCTTTACAGACAGGGGAACTTTTATTTTTTCAATTCTCACAGAGGGGCGCAGCGCCAAAACGCGTGACGCAATAAACGATATTGTAAAGGCAATCTTCGATTAAATCAGGCCGGCGTCGCGGAACGGCTGTTTATGCAAAAGTATCATTCCGTTACCAAGGTATTGTTTATTCCAGCCGCTCCCAGCAGCTTTCTCGAGTGACTCCTCCAGCAATTTGAAATATTCTGATTCCGTTCCTGTCAGAATCGCTGATGGCGGTATTCTTTCAATCAGCTTTTTTAGCTGTTTAGCCCCGACGGTATTGGTAACTTGAAATTCGTCCTCACTCATAAGGCCGGCGACCCGGTAAACAAAGGGGCCTGCAGAAAACTGCGGGTAAATTTCGCATCCGCCTTCGAGGGCGTATAGAGGCCCGAGAGTTAGAACCGGCTTTGACGTGTCGATTTTTTGTGCTATCTGTTCCGAGATTTTATGTACCCGAAGGGCGGTCCAGTTTTCGGCTTTGAAAAGTTTCGGTATTCTTGTAAAAATAAAAGGATTTTCGATGACTCCTGTCAATGCACAAACAATAATTAATATACAGGCGAGCTTAAAAGGGATTCTGGCTGACTGCCGCAGGTATCGCAGCCCAAAAGCAAGCGATAATATTAAAAATGGTACAGGTATCGCAAAATACTGTGTCCAGATAGTCAGAGGGATATAGGCAATAAAAAGAAACAAAACAGCGAGCACTATAGCGAGAGCTGAATCAGTAATGTCAAAGTTTGGGATTTTTTTCCTGTAGTACAGGCAGGCGGAATATAAATAGACGGCGATTATAATCAGCAAAATGTATTCAGACCTCAAAATGGAGCTGACTGTTAAATCGAGCTTACCAAAGACAATCCCTGTCTCGTGAAGTAATTTGCCGTTCAGCAGCGGTATGCGATAGATATTTATGAAAAACGCCTTCGGCGATTGTGCTATTATCCACAACGGCCAGATAAGAACAATCACGGTTGCATAAATAAACGGCAGGGCGGTGCGAAATTTCTGTTTTAAGCTGCCCGCACCTTTTATCAGTAAAAAGATAAAAAAGAAGGGCCAGATAAGAACGGTTGTTATCCGCATACAGGCTGCAAGCGTCAAAAATGTGCCGATAAGAAAGATGCGCAAAAAACATTTTTTGTCTTTGAAATCAAGTGTAATAAATAGCCAGAAGGAAATCACGACAGCAAGTGTCATTGCATCATGGTTCCAGGCCAGGCCCGCTGCATAATCTACACAAAAATTGAACAGGTACAAAACTGCAGATGCAAAGCCGAGTAGCAATGCAATAGCACTCTGCTGGCTGAAGATTCGGCGATAAATGGCAATTAGAAAAAAGATTATCAGAAAATCGCATATCACTGAAACAATCCTGGCGGTAAGAAGAAAATGCGATGTGTTTGTTATCTTATATACTGCAGCCAGAAGCAGCGGATGATAGGGCAGTTGAGCAATATAGGAAAAATCTTTATAGATTGTTTTACCCTGCGACATCAGAACACCGGCTGTGCAGTACATATGCTCATCCCGGGAAAGGGGCTTCAGCATACTATTGGAAAAAGCACAAAGCAAAAAAAACAGCAGGGCTGATAGTATAATGATATATGTTATTTTACCCTGCATATTTATTTTTCTTACCATTCGGTCAGCTCACCTAATATTTCTTCTGCAAGGTCCTTCATTGTTGCTATACCGAGCGGCCTCGCAGTTTTTGCGTTTTTTTGTTTTGTTACAAGGACAATCTTCTGATTTTTATTTCTCATAATATTTATCGCATCTGTCACTATTGTCTCTGCCCCCAGGGTCTCGATTGGCCTGACAAAGGCTTTTAGGTCGGAAAAGCTCTTCTCTGAAAGAAGGCTTTCGTAGATATTTATATAGCCGATGATGTTTTCTCTTGACCGGCTGTAAACGAGCAAACGGGTAAACTGGTAACTTCTTAACTTGTTCAAGAGAAATGATTTATCAGAGTTGACATCAACTGCCTCGACGCGGTTAAGAGCGGTCATTACCGAGCTGATAGTGAGATGGCCGATATGAGCCATTCGATTTATAATTCCGGTTTGAACGGGGCTCAAAAGGCCCTCTCTTTTTGTATCCCGGATAATTGCTGTTATATAGGGAGAACGGATAGCACTTATATTGCTTTGGGCAGGCGTAACTGCACTACCAAAGCTCCTGATAAAGCGTGAGATTAGCTTCAGGGCGGGGACAATACCCAGAACAGTGAAAACTTTTTTGAATAGATACAATATAAACGAGGTATAGGGCATCAGCGAATCGGCCCTGTAAAAGAAAAGATTTTTGGGAATCAGCTCTGCGAAAACAAACAATATCGGGGCGGCGACGACCGTGGCAAAAAGTTCGGCTGTATGCGCAGTGCGGATGCTGCTTAACATAAGATAGGTTATGATGCTTGTCGCAATATAATGTGACAGGTTGGTACACAGCAGTGTTGAGATAAGAAGACCGGGACCGTCCTGCATAATTTTGCCGAGCACGATGAATGAGAATTTTTTCTTCTCAACGCCCAGCCGAAGACGCAACAGGTTCATTTGATACATACCCGTTTCGGAACCGGCGAAAAGACCGGCAAAAAACACGGATAAGGCAATTACAAAAATTAATAGCACGTTAATTATCATTTTGTATCGGCTCAAGAGTAAGGATTAAGGTTTTGATTCTGTGTTTTTGCATTTGTTCGACCGTGAATTTCAGATTGCCGAGATATACCTGGTCGCCCTGTTCCGGAATTTTTCCCAGAAGGGCGGTAACGAGACCGGCTATTGTTGAAATACGAGTTTCTTCAATCTCGATATCGAAGGCATCGGCCCAGTCGTGAATTGGCAGGCTGCCCGAAAGACGATACTCGAAAGGTCCTGTTTTTTTGACAGGTTCGGTGTGTTCGGTAACTTCCATTGGCCCGAGCAGCTCCTCGGCTATATCCTCCAGGCAGATGCTCCCTGCGATTCCTCCGTATTCGTCGGTAACTATCGCCGTGTCGGTATGGGTCTTTCGGAAAAACTCGAGCAGCGACTCTATACTTTTCTGCTCGGGGACAAAATGCACCGGCTGAACAAGTTTATCAACCGCCTTGTCACTTTCAAGCAGCAGCTTGCGAAGGTGAATCTCTCCAACGATATTATCAATTTTTTTGGCATAGACCGGGATTTTTACCAGGTTATGCTCACGCATTATCCGCTGAAGCTGCTGAGCCGAATCCGTAACCTTACCGACAATCATATCCACTCTCGGATTCAGACAGTCGCGAACCTTTAACGAGGCAAGCTCTATGATTTCGTTTATTAGCTTGTTCTGGTCGGGTGTAATCAAACCTCTTTTCTTGCTCTGTTCTATAAGAGAGCGGAATTCATCTGCCGTGATTGTCTTCGGTCTTTGAACCGGGCCGAGAAGCAGCCGAAGTGAAGGCTCGACGAATACAAATTTGAAAGCCGAGATGACGGGTAAAAGCATCTTCAGTGTAATATACGCAGGTGCTGCTGCGCTGATGCTTATGGCTTTCGAATTTGAATATGCAAGTGACTTCGGAAGTATCTCGCCGAAAAGCACTAAAATGCAGAACAGCCCAAGAGCCAGAATTGCCGCTCCCATAACACCGGCATATTGTTCGATTCTGAATGTAAGCACACTTGAAATGGCAAAGTACAGGACGTTGACCAGCATATTGCCGAAAAGAAGACTGCTTAATAAATGAGAAGGCCTGCGCATAAGAAGGGCGGCGAGATGCTGCAGTTTGTGTCTTGATATTTCCATAAGCTTGATTTGTCTGCGGGACAGATTAAAGAAGGCAGTCTCAGAGCCTGAGAAAAAAGCCGAAAAGAAAAGCAAAATCACGAGGAAAATGATATGACCGATATTTCTTAGAAAAGGCTCCACTTTTTTATATTACCCGTCCGGCGGCCGGAAGCACGATTTTGAAAGTACTGCCTTTCGCGGGTCCCGATTCGACCGTAATTGTTCCGTTGTGTGAATCGATTACCTTTTTGCAGAAGGCCAATCCCAGCCCGGAACCCGTAATTTCCGGCTGATTTTCGCTGCTCGTTTTGGTAGTGAAAAAAGGCTCGAAAATCTTGTCAAGCTCCTCTTTTGCTATCCCGCAGCCGCTGTCACTAACCTTTATGATAACTGAATCTCTGTTTTGCTCCGCAGTGATTTTCAAAACGCCGCCGTTGCCGAGCATCGCTTCCCTCGCATTCAGAATCAGATTCATAAGCATCTGCTGAAGCTGTATCCCGATGCCGTAAACCCTCAGCTCGCCTGGAATATGAATCTGCACATTTATCGAATCTTTCGAGAAGTCTCTGCATAAACAGGTAAAAATCTCTTCGACAAGGTCGAGCAGCCGCACATCACTCTTTGTTTCCGCATCTCTTTTTGTCATCGCAAGAATGCTTGACATAACCTCACAGGCACGCCGGCTGTTATGAAGGGTTTTTTGCAGAACCTTTTCTGTCAGTGCCTTGTCTTCAGGATTTTTCAGGGCAAGGTCCGCATAGTTTGTAAGAGGCGTTAAAAGATTGTTCATTTCGTGGGCCATCATAGCTGTATTAAGCCCAATATTTGCAAGGGCCTGAAGCTGACCGAGCTGCAGTTTTAACGTCCTGTTTTCATTCTGCTCTTTTACCACCTGCTTATGTAACGAGCGGCGTTTTTCTATTATTCTTGTCAATTCTCTGCCCCTGATATAAAATCCGGCATCTAATTTTCTTTGCCGGCAAAAACCTGATTATATACCAAAGCCTCTATATTTGGTATATTGAAGTTAACTGTTGAGTAAATATAGCTTTATGTAGTTATATCGACCTGAAGCACTTGATTTCTTGAACAGTGCCTGACCTCTGAAGACGGGGACGATAAAATATAGCTTATTTAGGCAAAAGATGAACGAGCAGAACATTTTAGAACAGCTTTTGGCTGTTCTCGAGGCCAACGGTGTCAAAGTCCGCTCCGAGCCGCTCGGCGGAAACGGCGGGGGGTTGTGCGTTATTAAAGGAGAAAACTTTTTCTTTGTCGATACTCAGGCTACTGCTGCCGAAACTGCCGCGGTTTGCGCAAAGGCAGTCTCAGAGCTTGTTGACACCGACAGCATATATCTCAAGCCGCAGATAAGAGAGTTTATCGAGAAAAATATGGCATCCGGTTGAAAAGTATGCAATTTGAGTATTTATAAGACCTGCCTTGTAAATATAGCATTGACATATACTTGAAATGATTTAATATCTTGAGCTTGCAAACAGTGTTCAAAATCAGGAGCTGCTGATATGAAAAGAGGCCCGATTGAGAAACAGGAAGATAAACAAGCGGTCATACTCGTTGTAGATGATAATCAGCAGAACCTTGAGCTGCTGCAGGCATACCTTGAGGACCTCGACTGCGAGACAATCGGCGCAACTGCCGGTGAGCAGGCACTTCAGATTGCTAATTCGAGCCCGCCGGATTTGATTCTGCTCGATGTTATGATGCCCAAAATCAGCGGGTTCGAGGTGTGCAAAAGAATAAAAAATTCCCCGAAAACGAAAAACATACCCGTCATTATGGTCACCGCCCTTAACGAGTTTGCTGATATCGAAAGGGGCGTCGATTCAGGGACAGACGATTTTATAAGCAAGCCCGTCAATAAGCTTGAGCTTTTAACGCGTGTAAAAACAATGTTAAAGCTCAAGCACTTAACCGATGAGCTCGAACGGACGCTGGCCTATCTCAGTGAGATAGAAAAACAGGCCAGGGTCACGGAAACTGACTAAATAAATTCACCCCTGTCGGCCGTGAATATCATTTGGCTTTTTAGTGCATTTAACAATATCTGTGTCTCCTTGTGCCCCATAAAAACAATACCTGTTATTCCAACCTGAGAGCCTGCTGCCGATAAAAGTCTAACAGCCGATAAACACTATAGAATCTGTTGTCATTATCCCCACGAAATTGAAATTCGTAACAACCACTACAGGACACACAATCGCCATATCAACCACACAAAAGTATAAATTAACGCTCGATTTATAAGGTATCAATTCAACAGCAGGCCCTATGTTGTCGATAAATTTTACTGGCCGGAATGCTTGGCATAATGGCCGAAAAGTTTACCCGGTGGCTTCGGGCAGGAGAGTGGTGAATGAGCAGCAGGTTGCTGGAAATTCTCGGCAGGGCCGTCAATGTCGATACTGCCGATCTGATTTGGAACTGGCTACAGTTAGTCACTTCGCGTCAGTCGCAAGAACAGACCCCACAATCGCAGCTTTTAGAGAGCGTTGTCAATTCCTTAAAAGACAATAAATTAGACTCTGCTGAGAAACAGCTTCGACTGTATTTGTTCGAGAATCCCTCCTGCACTCTCGGCCGAATCGCCGCCGCAGCCATTTGCATTTCTCACGGTAAAATCGATGCCGCAATCGAGGAGCTGAATTCGGTATATATGAGACAGCCGGGTAATACAATGGCTCTTTATGCTCTCGGCCACTGTTATGAGCGAAAAGAACGTGAGGCTGAAGCTGTCGCTTTTTACCAGGATTGCCTGAAATTCAAGGATTACCTCCAGTTTCCCAGAGAGAGGCTGGCGGCGATTTATCTCAAGAACGGACAGCTCGAAAAGGCAATTCAGCAGTTCCAATCCCTCAAAAAACACTCTCCAGATGACATACCTACACTTGTCTTGCTCGGTCATTTGTACATCGCAACTGCCCAGTATGAACAGGCGGTTGAGACCTTCAATACGGCAATTTTAATTCATCCCGATAATTTTAATTTCGAGGATAACGAGGTCGAGCAGATAATACTCGACGCTCGTTTCGAAGAAGCTGCCGAAAGACTTGAAGAGATGCTTGCCCAGGAACCGGAAAGGGCGAACCTGCTCATCAGGTATGGAGATGTGCTTTCTATGCTCGGCCAGGATAACGAAGCCACTGAGCAGTATGAGCACGCGATTTCAGTCCAGCCAAGTTGTCTCGAGGCTGCCATTAAGCTCGGAACACACCATATGCTCACCGGTGATGCAGCCGCGGCGGCAAGGCAGTTCAACAAGGCACTTGGAATAAACGACCAGATTATTGATGCTTATACCGGCCTGGCAATCGCTCAAAAACTCGCTGGAAATGAAAATGAGGCCTTGGATACCATTTCACTGGCTGCTACAATCGAGCCGAACAGCTCATTTTTATTTGCCGAAACCGCCGTCCTCCAGTTCAGAAACGGCCTGTATAAAAATTTTGCTATGGAGCAGGAAGACTCCGGAAAGCTCATTGAAGGTGTCATTAATGCCCACAAGCATCAAATCGAGCAGCAGCCGCAAAATCCGGAATTGTTTTACCGGCTGGGTATTTTGATGACCAGCATAGAGCATTTTGAAGAGGCCGTATTAGCCTTTAGAAATGCAATTGATATAAATCCTACATTCAGCAGGGCGAGAAATAAGCTGGCTTTAGCCCTGTTTCAGACAGGCCGAAAAAAAGCTGCGATTGATTGTATCGTGGGTCCTAATTGCCTTGAGGGCGATACTTTGAATCTTCATTACAGGACCGCCTTGCTTTATTGTGACAAATTGAAATTTGCTTCATCTCTTATAAATCTTGAAAATCTTCTTTCCAGCAGTCTTACCACGAGCAATGCAGCTTATAACATTGAAATAGTGCTCCAGAATCTTGGATTGCTTGACCCCGTAACTTCGCTCTGGGAGAATCTGATTGACACGACAAATCTTGCGATGAAGTATATTTAGCCTTAAAATCCTTAAATTTATTAGAAAGCACGATTCTAAACAGAATACCCCTTTTTGACAAAAACACGAATGAAACATAACATATATTATGGGACGTTGGATATGGTATTAAAAATGGGCTTTCTATAAAACTCCCTATTTTTATTAAAAGCCCCTTTTAATCAGAACAAACGTTCCTGCTGTCTTAATGATAAAGGTTTTCCTAAGATTTCATAATAAAGAATGCCTTTCTTGAGGTCATCAATACTTTCAAAACTCAAAAGAGATTCAGCTACTATAGGCTGATAAGCTTCTTTCTTTTCTCTTTTACTGATGCCTTCAAGACCGGTTTTAATTACAGGCGTAGAAACAGATAATTTAGAAATTTCAGGCAAATCAGTGCTAACGCTATCGGGCTCGGTTTTATAAATCTTACTTTCGATAGAGGCTTGCTTTTGTTCAATCAATTTTGAAACACTATCTTTAATACGTTTTAGATGCTGGGAAGGAACTTGTGATTTTTGTTTAATTTTAAATTGAATAGGCCCCGGTTGTTTAACTAACTTTTGATTTTCTGCGATGGTTTCACTTTTTTTAGCCTTACTTGAAACTACTTTTACGATAGCACCAATAACCCAAAAAACAGCGATTACAATAATAAATATTATCTGGCTAAAATCAGTATCGTTCTTTGCAACAACAAATTGTAGAATTCCGAAATTCATACGTATTCCTGAATATCGAGGTTTATTCTTTTTTCTTGGGTTTTGCGATAGAATCACGCATATCTGTGTCAGCAACGACGTTTTTCATCCGGTAATAGTCCATAATTCCGAGGTTGCCTTTCTCAAAGGCTTCAGCTATGGCCAGCGGCACTTTGGCTTCGTTTTCGACGACCAGGGCTCTCATTTCCTGCTCCCTTGCAACAGCCATAGCCCTTCGTTTTTCGGCCTCAGCCTTTGCACGACGCATATCAGCCTCCGCCTGAGCTGCCTGAAGCTGGGCGCCCACGTTTTCGCCTACATCGACGTCCGCAATATCAATAGACAGAATCTCATAAGCAGTACCGGCATCGAGACCCTTGGCAAGAACCGCCTTGGATATATCATCCGGATTCTCCAAAACAGATTTATAAGTTATTGCACTGCCTATAGTTGTAACAATTCCCTCGCCGACACGGGCAATAATTGTCTCCTGAGTGGCACCGCCGATAAGTCTCTCGATGTTTGCGCGAACCGTAAC
>CAYXGT010000016.1:0-38637 GCA_964464635.1 uncultured Pirellulales bacterium
CGGGTACTTCCATCTACGCCCTCACGGACGTAGTATTACGAAGGAAGAATAAATAAGACTAAATTTGTGTTAATCCGTGTATCTAAATATTAACGAAAACCCTGCGATGAAACTGCAGACTAAATATAATTTACGAAATGCAAAAAACGAACTTGTGACTTACGACCTTTGGGATTTTTGTTTTGCACGGTGGTGGAGGTAGGTTTCTATGAAGGAGTCGATTTTGCCGTCGAGGACGGCCTGCACATTGCCGGTCTGGAAATCGGTGCGATGGTCCTTTACCATCTGGTACGGCTGAAGCACGTAACTGCGAATCTGACTGCCCCAGGCAATCTCGCCCTTGTCGCTATAAAGCTTCGCAATCTCGGCGTCGCGCTTCTGCTGCTCGCGCATAAAAAGGCGGGCCTTCAAGACCTTAACAGCCTGTGCGCGGTTCTTGTGCTGGCTCCGCTCGTTCTGGCACTGTACGACGATGCCGGTGGGGATATGCGTGATACGGACGGCGGAGCTGACCTTGTTTACGTGCTGACCGCCGGCACCGCTGGCACGATAAAAATCGATTTTCAAATCGTCGTCTTTGATTTCGATATCAACATCCTCATCAAATTCGGGGATGCAGTCAACGGCGGCGAAGCTGGTATGGCGTCTCTTATTGGAATCGAACGGGCTGATACGCACCAGCCGGTGCACGCCCGTCTCGCAGGAGAGCTTACCGTAAGCGAACGGGCCTGCGACTTTGAGTGTGATGGAGCGGATGCCGGCTTCCTCGCCTGGTGTGATATCGAGCTGAGCGTATTTGAATTTGTTCTCGTCGAAGAACCTGGTGTACATTCTGAGCAGCATATTTACCCAGTCGCAGCTTTCGGTGCCGCCCGCTCCGGCGTGGATACTGAAAAAGCAGTTCTTAGTATCGTTGGGTCCGGAGAGCAGGCCTGCAAGCTCGATTTTTTGACATTGCTTTTCAAGGCCGACGAGCTCGGTTTCGAGCTGAGCGAGGGTCTGGCCGTCGGATTCGGATTCTGCTAACTGGAACAGCTCGGCGAGGTCTGTTACATTTTTGTAAATCTGCTCGGCAGGAGTAACAATCGCTTTTAGTGCGCTGAGTTTTGCTACGGTCGATTGTGCGGCCTCTGCGTCGTCCCAGAAGCCGGGGTTCGACATTTTCCTTTCGAGGGCGGTTAGCTCATCTCTCTTGGCGGGCAAGTCAAAGCCAGTCCCGGATTTGCTTAACCCGGGCCAGCAGATTGTCTATAGCGGATTTTAGCTCGACTACTTCCATTTAATCGCTTTCTTAAAAATTATATCTATCGTTGACTGCATTTATACCAGAAACAGAGAGATGATGCAATAGGAAGATTAGGGGATTAGAGGATTAGTGAATTAGGGGATTAGGTTAAAGGCTTGTCAGACAGCAATGAAAAATAAAAAAACAGGTGCAAAGAGTGAGAAAAACCGTTAGAATACAATGTTCGAAAGAATTTATTAAAGAAGCAAAAATAAAGGCAGAGGCGAAAATGAAAAAGATTATCGATGTCGAGGTCAGGACGAAAGCAGCCGAGCCGGCGAGCTGTAAGGCGGATATGCTGTGCATGGGCGTATTCAAGGGCGAAGAGAAGCTCGATAAGACGTGCGGCATATTAAATAAGAAGCTCGACGGCAGGATTGAAAAGCTGCTAAAGTTAGGTGATTTCAAGGGTGAGGAGGGAAGCTGCGAGGTAATCTATACTGACGGGAGAATTGCGGCTGAGCGGTTAATGCTGGCGGGTCTGGGCGAGAAGAAAAAGGCGACGGCGGATACGCTTCGCAAGGCTTGTGCGGCGGCGGCAAACAAGGCGGTTAGTATGAATATCAAGAAACTGGCCTTGGCGATTCATAAGGCGTTCGACGGCAAGGTCAATGCGGAAACGGCAGGTGAGGTCTGCGCCGAGGGAGCGTATTTCGGAAGCTACCGGTACGACGAGTATATTACTAAAGATGAGAACGGCAGGAGCGAGTCACTGAGCGTCGAAATCATCGAGCCGGAACAAAGAAAATTTCAAAAAATAAATAAGGGCTGCGGCGTTGGAGCGGTAATCGGCGAGGCGCAAAGCTATGCGAGGACGCTTTCGAACCGGCCTGGAAACGTGATAAATCCGCCGGCATTAGCGGCGGAGGCGAAGAAAATGGCAGGCAAATATGCAAATCTGAATTGTACGATTCTCGATGCGAAACAATTAAAGCAGAAAAAGATGGGCGGGATTCTGGCGGTCGGGGCCGGCTCGAAAAGTGAGCCGAGATTTATAATATTGAAATACAAAGGCGCCAAGACAAAAAATGCGCCGACGATTGCACTGGTGGGTAAGGCGATTACGTTCGATTCGGGCGGGATAAGCATCAAGCCTTCAGCGAATATGGGAGCGATGAAGTTAGACAAATCGGGCGGGATAGCGGTTCTGGCGACGATGAAGGCGATAGCACAATTGCGGCCGGAAGTTAATGTATATGGGCTGATACCGTCGGCGGAAAATCTGCCGAGCGGGACGAGCTACCGGCCTGGTGACATTGTTACAACCTACAGCACAAAGACGGTCGAGATTGACAATACCGATGCAGAGGGCAGGATGATTCTGTGCGATGCACTGCATTACGCAGGAGAATTAGGGTGCGAAACGATAATCGATATAGCAACGCTGACGGGCTCGTGCATGGTAGCACTGGGTAAATATAAAGCGGGACTGTTCGGCAACGATGAGAAACTTGTCAAGCAGGTTCAGGCGGCGGCGGAAGAGAGCGGCGAGAAGGTATGGCATCTGCCGAGCGGTGAAGAATACGCAAAGGAGATGAAAAGCAAAATTGCGGATTTGAAAAACGTGGGCAGTAAATGGGGCGGGGCCTGCACGGCGGCGGCGTTTCTCGGTGAGTTCATAGACAAAGCCAAGTGGGCACATTTAGATATAGCGGGAATGGATATATTCGAGAAAGGCACGGCATACTCGGCTGAAGGGTCAAGCGGATATGGAGTGAGACTTTTGACGACATTTTTGATGAATCATGCAAAATGAAAAGGTTCGAAGATGAGCAAAAAGAAGGTAAAAGTTAACTACGAAAGAATAGAGAAGGCTGTCAGAGAAATACTACTGGCTGTCGGTGAAGATGCACAGCGCGAGGGATTGAGATACACTCCGAGGCGCGTGGCAAAGATGTACGCTGAGCTTTTAGGCGGGATGCGTGAGGAGCCGAAAGAGCATCTGAAAAGCGTTTTCCAGGAAGACTACGACGAGATAGTGATACTGCGTGACATACCATTCTTCAGTATATGCGAGCATCACCTGATGCCGTTTATCGGCTCGGCACACGTGGCGTACCTGCCGAAAGGCAATATTCTGGGCGTGAGCAAGATCGCACGAGTAGTGGACTGTTTCGCCAAAAGGCTGCAGGTCCAGGAAAGGCTGACCGACCAGATAGCGGACTTTCTGATGGATAACCTGAAACCGATGGCGGTGGCGGTGGTACTGGAGGCGTCGCACAGTTGTATGACGATACGCGGGGCCAGGAAAGCCGGCTCGGTGATGGTAACAAGCGCGATTCGAGGCGTGTTCAGAAAAGACCAGAAGAGCCGAAGCGAGGTGCTGAGTCTTCTGCATAAGCTGAACACATAAAAAATGCATAAGCTGGCAAGAAGAGTAAGGTTTTCGATAAATCCCTTTCTGGCAGAAGACAGTGAAGGCTTTAATTCTTACTGCTCCAGGCCTGCTGGCAAAGGGCTGTCGGTTTTTTTTGAGCTGACGGTTGAACTTGCAGGTGCGGTGGACAGCGAGACGGGTTTTGTAGTAAACGTTGCGGATATTGACAAGGCTATTCGCCAAAACGTGGTGCCCGTTTTCGCAGGGCATATAAGAAGCTATTTTCGAGACGGCAACCATACGGGGCTGGGCGAGATAGCCGACTTGCTGAAAAAAAGCAGTGACAAGCTTAAAGGCAAATTCGCAAAGGCTGGGATTGACAAGCTTAGCCTGTCACTGAATCCTCTCAGGAAGGTTGCGATTAACTGTAAGGAAAGCGCGATGATTTATTTCAGCGAAAAATTTGATTTTGCTGCGACGCACAAGCTGTGGAACGAGGACTTTACGGAAGAGCAAAATTTCAAAACGTTCGGTAAATGTGCGAACCCTTCCGGCCACGGTCATAACTACGTTGCTGAGATTACGGTAAAGGCTGAGCCGGACAGGCTGAGCATTTGTGAATTTGAAAAAGTTGTGGACGAAAACCTTATAAAATTAGTTGACCATAAGAATCTGAATGTCGATGTGCCGTATTTTGCGAAGGTCCAGCCGACAGTTGAAAACCTTGCTGTTTTTGCGTGGGATAGGCTACAGGGGAGATTCGAGAACGCGGAGCTTCACTGCGTAAATATACAGGAAACAGACAAGACATACTGCTCATACTACGGGCAGAAGTGAAAAATGATAAACCACCAAGACACCAGATGAAGAATACAGAAGACAGAAGGCGGACAACAGATGACAGACGGCGGAGGGCAGGGGGCAAAATAAGAAACACTAAATACGAAATCCGAAATGGTTCGACAGGCTCACCATCCTGAGTGAAATCGAAGGACAAATTCAAAATACGAATGAAAAAACTCAAAACAAATATTTACCGCAGAGATCGACGAGACCGCAGAGAAAAAAATATTTAACTGCTGAGTTTTTTAAGGCTGCAGAGAAAAAATCCAACCACGGATACCTTAAGCATAAATTTCACAGATTACACGGATGGACGCGGATTAACACGGATTTTAATAAACCACAAAGACTAAAAGAGAGGGAAAGTAAAAGGTAGAAATTAAAAAGAAAACCAACCACGAATTAACACGAATTACTCGAATTTATAAACCAGCGAAAATACTTATAGTCTTTTTGTTCAAACAAAAGGACTACGAACCTTTTATAAAGTCAAGGAAAAATATTTAACCGCTGAGTTTTTTAAGGCTGCAGAGAAAAAATCCAACCACGGATACCTTAGGCATAAATTTCACAGATTACACGGATTGTTAAAAACATGAAAAGCACGAATACCCAAGGTGTAAATTATTTAATCGCTGATTGCGCTGATTGTCGAGGACTGAGCGGCGAGGGTAAACGAAAAAATAACACTCCCTCACTTGCGTTCGGGGCTGTGTTTATAATTTGTGATTTATCTTGTTGGGGGCAGGTCTTTGCCGAAGACCTCCTTCGCCCAGCGGAACATTTCCTCGTCAGAAACGGCTGAGACGCGGTCATCGGCGTACTCGGCGTCGATATAGTCCTTAATTTTGGTGACCTTTGGGTCGTGCTTTGGAATCTCAATCTGAAAATGTGCTTCAAGCCAGTGCTTAATTCCGGCGGCACCGGTTTTGTCGGTAATGGCAACACTGACAGGACGATTGAGCAGCTTCTGCGTGTTAAAGCAATTATAGATTTCCTCATTTTTCAAAAGGCCGTCAGCGTGGATACCGGCCCGTGTGACATTGAAATCCTTTCCGACGAGCGGGTAATTGGCGGGTATTTTAAAGCCGAGCTCTTTCGATGCGTATTCAGCAAGCTCGGTTATGGCGGCGTAATTAACAGCAGGGTTATGCCCCTTGATTTGAGCGTGCTCGACAACAAGGGCCTCGATAGGAGGATTTCCTGTCCTTTCGCCAACACCGAAGATTGCGCCGTTTGCGGCGGAGCAGCCGTAAAGCCAGGCGGTCGCCGCGTTAACCAGGACCTTATGGAAATCGTTATGGCCATGCCATTCGAGATTCTCCGAAGGGACGCCGATTTTCCTCAGTCCTGCGATGAGCTTTGGTACACTTCGCGGCAGATTTGAATTGGGCCAGGGCAGGGCGAAACCGAGAGTATCACAAAGACGAATCTTGACAGGCATTTTGTACTCATCAGAGAGCTTGAGCAACTCTGCGGCAAAAGGTAGAACGAAGCCTTCGAAATCGGCACGAGTAATATCCTCAAAGTGACAGCGCGGGATAATGCCGCTATCAAGGGCGGTCCTTACCACAGCAAGATAATCATTGAGCGCCCGAGAACGGTTTTTTCGCAGTTTCAGGAAGATGTGATAGTCACTGGTAGAGGTAAGAATCCCGGTTTCCTGAAGTGACATATCTTTTACAAGTTTAAAATCCTCAGTGACGGCCCTTATCCAGCCTGTAACCTGCGGGTATTTATAGTTTCGCTCTTTACACAATTCGACGGCTTTTCTATCCCTTTTTGAATAAAGGAAAAATTCGCACTGCCGGATAAGACCTGTGTCGGAATCTATTTCGTGCAGAAAATCATATATACGGAGAATCTGCTCAGGTGTATAGGGCGGCCTTGCCTGCTGGCCGTCACGAAAGGTCGTATCGGTTATCCATATCTGCTCAGGCGTGTCAAGAGGAATATTTTCATTGTCGAACTCAACCTTCGGAAACTCGGAGTATGGAAAAAACCGTCGGTATAAATTCGGTTCAGACACTTCAACAAGTTTTCTATTGTTCTCAGACATAGCCAACTCCTAACGGCCTGTTCCGGAGACAGGCACAATTTTTTACTATATTATTGGAAAATAATTAGCCGAGATGGGATTCGAACCCATACGTCCTAATCGGACAGGGGATTTTAAGTCCCCAGCGTCTGCCATTCCGCCACTCGGCCAAGTCTTTTATTTACAAGGATTTATGTAAATTATTGGTTTATTTTATTTTTCTCTGGACTCCATTTGGCTACCAGTATATAATAACATCAGTTTTCAAAAGTGCATTTTTAAGAGGATATTATTATGAAAAAGGTCTGGACTTACAAGAGAAAAAATCGGCCTGGCTGGTATGTCGGTTGGTATGATGATACTGGACGTCGCTGCTCAAGACAGGTCGATAACAAGGCCGTTGCCGAGCAGTTTGCTTTACAGATTAAACACCGGCTCAATTCGGATATCTATATCAGGCCGATTAAAAAACCCTTTGACGAAGTTGTTGCAGAGTATATCGAATATAAAAAAGCCGTCCTGAGCCTTGCCTCTGAATCTATCCGCTCGATTAAGAACACCCTGAAAAGTCTCAAAAAACGAATTGGCCCGATAGATATTACAAAACTAAATCAGAGACATATAAACGATTTCATATCAAGCCGAAATGCTGTTGTAAAAAGTCCGACAGTCAATAAGGATATTCGCAATTTTAAGTCTTTCATCGGCTGGCTTATAAAAAATCATTATGCCGGTGAATCGGCAAAACAGATTGAATTTGAAAGCCTCAAAGAAAAACAAAGGCCGGTAAATGCCTTATCGCCTTCACAAGTCAACGACCTTCTCATTGCAGCCCGGAAATATCAGGCGTATGGTGATAGCTGGTTTATCAGGGTATTGCTGGCCGTCTCGACCGGCCTGCGTCAAGGCGACATCGAAAGTCTAAAGTTTTCTGATATAGACTTTGAAAGAGCCTTGATAAATACATTCAGCCAAAAGACCGGCAAGGGTATGACAAACAGGCCGTTACACCCGAACACCTTAACTGCTCTTGCCGCTTATCTGCAAACTGTTCCCGAAGGCCGGGACAGTCTTTTTGTCGATAAGTTTACTTCGGGTAAGTGGTATAGAATCAGGAAACGAGCCGGTTTGCCAAAATTGAAATTTCACGATTTGCGAAAAACGTTTGCTTCTCTTATTGCTCAAGCTGGTTTCTCTCAGTCAGTGACGCAGAATCTTCTTGAACATTCGACACCCAATCTGACGCACAAGGTTTATACAGACGTTCAGCCTGTATATCGAAAGGCGATTGACAGCTTGCCTATCCCAGACATTGCGGCTCTATGAGTTCAAACGCCTGCCGTTCCCATTCGAGAACGTCAGCCAGACGATACCGAATCATATTGCCCCTTTTAAGATACTTTGGCCCCGTGTGCTTGTAGCGCCAGTCCGCCAGCGTTGAAGGTTTGAGTTTCAATAAATTCGCAGCGTCCTCAGTGGTTAGAAGTGTAGCGCTTGCCTCATCTTTAATTTTCAAAGAACATTTATTTTTAATTGTTTTTGACATATTATAGCGACAGTCCCCTTACCTAAAATTCCCTCGCAATGTCACCTGTATTTTCCGCCGTCCTTCTTGTTGATTGACTAACTTCTGTCAACAGCTTTTGCATATTCTGAAATACACTGATATTCTGTGTCCCTGTCGGCATACTCGTTGCAAATTCATATCGCGGTGTAATCGCTTTCATACCGCCGAGGCTTCCCGTATATGGTGTTGTCTCAAACATACCTTGCACTTTTTGCTCTAAGGCTAATCTGGCTTCGGCCATAGTGAGTAAACCCGCTTTTAATCCTTCGGCAATAGTCTCGGCAAAATCTCGCAGACGTTCCATTGGTGTCTTTATCGATTCCTTAATACTTTCGATTTTGGATTTGAGTGTATCGAAACTTTTAGCCGCCGTCTCTGCTGCTTCTGCCATTGCATTTTTGCTTTTCAATTCATTGGTCAGTTTTATCATAGTCTCAAGCTGGACATTAAACATAGCCAGCTCATTACCGGCTAAGCTCTCCGCTATTTTTTGAAATTTAGCAATCTGCAAATCCCATCCGGTCAGGCCGAAAAATTCTACCTGCTCTTCAAGCTGCTTGATAGTTTTTTCAAGCTGGTCGGATATTTCTCGAAAACTATTAGTTATAGTATTCGCATTTTCTTCGGCATTTTTTCTCAGTCCTGCGTAAAATTCGTTTACTTTAAGAACACTGTTGATATAATCGTTTGTCTCACTGTTCAATTCCTTCATCATCTTAGCCGCTATCTCAAGATGTTTTTCCGCCAGTGCTTTATAAGTAAATTTGCCGAAAAGCTCATCAAGATTCGTCATTGCATCGCAAAGCTGATAAATTGCCGCAATACCTTCGTGTACTCCTATCGTAAAAGCCTTCCATTTTATTGCGGCCAGCTCTACGGTATTTCCTACTTCCAATATACCGAGTGTCATTTTCTCCAAAATATCAATAAACTTTTGCTTTACAGTTGCACCCTCTGTCGCCCACTTGATTATTCCCTCGGCTATATTTGTAATGATAGGAGCTAATTGAATGGTAAGAGTTTGCGAAAGTCCGACAAAAAGTCTTTTCAATTTTGTTGCCGCATCGTTTGCAGCCTCTACTCTTGCGGCCTCTGCTCTTGTATAAAGCAAACCGAGTTTCTCGGCTTCGGCCATAAAACGCGCCATATCTTTGCTGCCGCCTTCAAGCATATTCAAAAGTTGCATCCCTTGACGACCAAAAAGTTTATATGATATTGCCGCCTTGTCTGCGCTTTTCTCTATACCTGCTATGCCGTCAGCGACACGCCTCAGGGCTTCTATGGTGTCCAGGTCAACCAATTCATCGGCAGTGATGCCTAAAGCCTCAAGCCCGTCCTTAGCCTCTCCCGAACCCATCCTGACTTCACCTAAGCGACGAACGAACATCTGCAAAGATTTATCAAGTCCATCAGCAGTTGCGCCCATAATCTCCGCCTGATAACGTAATGCTATAATGTCCTCAGTTGCCATCTCTAAACGGTCAGCCATTTTCGCAGTTGCGTCGATAGATGCCATTTGCTGTTTGACCATATATGCTATGCCGACCGCCGCCGCCGTTCCTGCAACCATACCGATTTTTGTAATACTTCCCAAAATCCTTTGTGTGGAATTACCAAAAGCAGCCAGTGACTTTTGAGCCTTTTTCATTCCCCTCGTAAATGCTGCTGATTGCGTTACGAGATTAACTTTTAATGTCGCTATTGTTGCCATTTTTACTTTCTTTTAATAAAATTGGCCGCAAGGTATGAGAACGAGAAACCCTGCGGCCAATAGATTAAGGATACGCCTTATCCTAAAAGAATTAAGAGCAGTTTAAGATTCAGCCGGAGCGCTCACAATCGTAAAATCGGCGACGTGAGACGTGCTTTGACTTGTTGGCACGCGAACCGGGTCACGCAAAATTGCAAACACGCCGTCGATTTCACAATTCGCATCAGTGCCCGGAGTGCAAACAGCCTGCACGTACCTTTCCCTCGGTCGATAAATTTCAATCGCTACCATAAGTTCGTCATCTGCATCGTCAGCAGAAGCAGAAGCGCCGGACAAGGCCGCCATTCCAGTCGTGCTGTTCGCCGTGTTCTGCTCGATTGTCATCGTCATCGAACCGGTTGCGGTGATTGCCCCCAGAGCCGCAAAAATTGTCAATGAATCAAAGCCGTCCGTATCGACGATATCCGAAGTTATGACATTCGTCGCACCCGACGCAGAGCTGGCAATTCGCATCAGTTTTTCATTTTCTTTGAAAGATTTCATACTTGTATCTCCAAAATTGTTTTATTGTTAAGTTTATGCGTTCCAGGCCGACAAAACTCCCGTGACAACATCGAAAGCTGCAGGCCGGATAATCGCAACGTCCATTCTCAAAGCTCCCATCATCACGACTTGATTCCGTTGCGCTTTGACTTCCTTCAAAACCTCAATCGTCAAGCTGTTGCGCAAGCCGATAATTACATTCGTGTAATCACCAGAAATTATAATACTTTCGTCGCCGCCTTCGCCGTATGTATCAAGTACCTGCTTTGTTGCCTTTAGCGGTGGACTCCATTCGGGCTGTTTGATATAAATTCCATCGCCATCTTTTAGTTTTCGTAAATAGTTTTGGCTTCTCGGTGACAGAATAATCGCGTTGGCCGAGTGATTCGCATTTTCCAACCGATATAAACTATCTGATATATCGTTCCACGCACCGTTTGCAGATACGGCCGTCTGAGTGACATCCGCATCGTTGTAAATCCCTTGCGGAGTTTCACCCGCACCTGAGCCAACCAAAGCGCAGCGGTCGATTTCCAAAGCTGTCGCTTCGGCAATAGACCTTTCTAATGTCGGGCCAATCAAAGCTCCGTCCGAAAATAACTCTTTTGAAATCGGAATCCAGAAAAATAAAGTTCGAGCTTGCAGCTCTACGCCGCCAAACACTGCGGTCGCATCGTCGGCCTCCTCATTTTCAACTTTCCAGCTCCCCGAAACGTCGGTCACCAGCCGCGGTAACATTAGCTTTGGTGTTGTCATCAGAATCGTCGGCGCTCCGCTTTGTATGACATAGCTCTTATTTCTCGCTAAATCATAGACGCTGCCGAGAATACCACTCGGCACCGTCACCGAACCGCTTGCATCGAGATAACTGCCGAGCGCACGTCGCTCAGCTTCACTATCTTTTGGCTCCGCGCCGCACGCGCAACCTAAAAACTTACCTAAATCAAGCTCGGCAATCTGCCGTTCCTCTTTGGTTTTCGGAGGATAAACATCGGTAATCTTTTCGTCTTTTCTGAGCAGCCGGATTTCGCCAGGCCGAACAGTTCGAGACGTTCCGGGTCCATCCATCATATCCAGCGAAAGACCGGCCTTGCCTGTCCCTGTCGGATTCAGCCCGGCTTCGATTCCGTCAAGTTTGATTTTCAAGGTGTTTGTTTCGTACATTAAATCGTTGAATTTGTCCCGCTCTTCAGTAGTTGGCTGTCGCTTTTCAGCTTCGACTTTGCTGATAATCACTTCGGCTTCAGCCAAAAGGTCAGCCCTTTTTTCTTTGATTTCCTTCGGTGTCATTTTTTAACTCCTATAATGCTGCATCGCTGGACAGATACACGGCCTCCGATTTACGATGCAAAAGTTCAATAAAAAAAGCCGGCTACGCACCGGCTTTCTAAAAGGATTTATATGAACCCCAAAAGATTCAGATACTCGGCCTGAATATTCTAAGTCATAAAAAAAGGGCAGCACCGAGCTGCCCTATACACAAATGAGTCTTAATTTTCATTTTGGATTTTGTAACATATCCTTAAAAGGATTAAGTTTTTCGGGTTTCTCTGTATGGAGCGCCTGTCGTGCAACCGGCGATAAACCGAATTCCTTGGCTAAAAGTAAAAACGCTGTACGTTCCCTTCGGGCAACCGCCAAAGCCGGATTCGGTTTTAGATTCCCGTGTGAAGTCCGAACAGTCAGCCCGGACTTGGCAATTTCCGATTGAGCAGATAGATACATCGAATAACTTTGACAAAGTAAAGCAAACGTCGAAGCGAAAAGCTCAGACAAAAGACCTTCTCTCGCTAACTGCGGAGCTACTATATCCCAAAATCCGGCCGCTTTTGCATCAAGCCAGGCCGGTTTGACCGGCATACCAGCAGAAATTTTCAGAGTATTTGAAAGCCTGTCGGCTCTAAGCGTTCCGCGATGCCTTTTTGTATCTTCTGATAATTTATGCCTTCCCATAGTGAATTATCCTTATTTTTAGTTCAGAATCCGTAAGTATCAAAACGCAGGATTTGGGCTTACGGTTTAATTTTCTTTGCAAGCGGTCTGCATTCTGGACAGATAACAGCTTTTTTATGCCGCCCGCCCCTATGCTTGTTTCTTTCGCTGCTGTAGTTCATTGTCACCGTCAAGTGCGAACCTAAAACATATCATAGAAGTCGCTCATATCATAAGGCAATGGCTCTCCGCTCTCTGCTTTTGCTTTGTCTCTCTTAATCTTTTCTTCCATTTGAGCAGGCGTAGTCCACTCAGCTATTGCGCCTTTAATTTCGCTTACGACCTGCTCAATCACGCCTTTATATTTATAATCCGATTCTACAGTCTTTCCTGTCAAAGCTCGTTTAAGTTTTGTTGAGAAAACAATCACGTCCTCAGGCTCGCTGGCTATTACAGCTAATGTTTCGATAGATAATACTCTTTTCAAATACATAATCAATCGCTCAGCCAGTTGCATATTCAACTGAATAATCGCTGTTTCACCTTCGTCAATGCCAAACTCTTTGTGAGTATTTGCTGCAATCTCTATCAGGTATTCGTAAGCCTCGACACCAATTTGAATTGTTCGTGATTCCATATTAACCTCAATAAATAATTTATTAGCCCCTCCCGTAATTACAGTAAATATGTTACATTTTTTTGTTATTATTTTCGAAAAACGTTATTTTTAAGCTAAAAAAGCAAAATATTTTTTTATTTTCCTCTTTTTTGGTTATATCTTTTTCTTAACCTTTGTCCTTTTTTCTCACTTGGACAGCAGGTATAGCGATTCTTAATATGACTGGGTTCTGAAGACAATTCGGGACATTCTTTTTCAGCCCTCAATAATAATCTCGTGATTTCAGAACGCGAACGCTTCATCATTTTGCCCGCCGTAGCCTGTGAATAACCCAATTGTTTAACCCATAAAATCGCTTCAATTTGTTTAAGTGTCAATTTTTGTTTTAGTTTCCTAAAACCCTGCTTGATATATTTATACTCTTCTACATCTTCCCTAACAGCGTCTATCGCATTTAAGGCGTCTGTTTCTTCTGCCTTTTCTTTGTCAGCTTGTAGAGCCTTTTTTAGTTTGGCTTCCCATTTTTCTTGAAGTTCATTGTTTTGCACTTTCTTGGATTCCTTTTCAAATTCAGGCTCAATTCGTTTTAGCTCGGTGTAAAAAATGGCAAGTATTTGGCAAGTCAAACTTTTTTATCTGTTTATCTTTATCCTGTTGAATTGTCGTTAAGTCCGGCAGCTTTTCAATGGCAGCGTCCTCTGATTCTCTTAACGTGTGTGTATAGTAATCCATTGTCAGCGTAATCGTCGAATGTCTTGCCAGTTTCATAGCAACGTTCGGCTGAACACCGGCGTTTGCAAGGTTTGTAATAAAAGTATGTCTCAGACTGTGAAAGTCAGCCGTCCCTGCATCGCTCTTGTAAAGTATTCCGGCAATTTCAAGGTCTTTTCTAATCATCTTTGACGGCTGATTAGGTATAGCAAAAGCCTTCACGTTTGGCATTTTGCCAGATAGATAAGCCCTTAAATCGTCTGCCGTTTCTTGTTTTAATCTTAGCGTCGAAGTCTTTTTGTTTTTTGAGTAACCGGCCTCGACAGTTACAGTCTGATTATCAAAATCGAACGATGATACTGTCAGGCTTCGGATTTCGTTCGCTCTGAACCCTGTCTGCAGCGCCAGTCGATAAACTAACGCCCGCTCGGCGCCAGTCAGGTTATGATGTTTTTCTCCGGTCTCTGCGGTCTCTAAAAGTTTCCGCTGTTCCGTCAGTGTGAGCGCACGTCTTTGTCGTCTTTTTTCAGTTTGTGTTATACAGCTTAAATGCAGCAAAGGATTTTCCGTCGCCCGTCTCTCTTTAACCATCCACCGGCAGAATTGCTTACAGCTTTTCAGATAATAGTTGAAACTGCGTTGTCCAAAACCGCCGTCGCCCTCTAAGTCAGCCAGGAAAGTATAAAGACGGTTGGCGTCAATATCGTTGTAATTCACGAATCCGCACTCGGCAAAGATATGCCCGATTGACGATTTGACCTGCTTTGCATATCGTTCGCCGCTCTTTACTCTTAACGATTCATAAAAATCCGTAAGGTGTTCTGTCAGGGACTTGCCTAATTGGTTCAATATCCTTCGGCCATCAATCACACCGAGATGGATTAGATTTTCTCTCATTTTTTCAGGTATGTTTTCAATCCATCGTTGCAGCTCAGGGCTAAGAATTCCACCGGACGACAAAAGCTCCTCGATTCTCTCTGCTGCTTTTTCGGTTGCTTTTTTATTGCTGAATCCTGACAGTCTGCGTCTGATTTGCTTGTTATCGGTAAAATCAATATGCCAGTGTTGACACTTATTTTTTTTACCGCTTCGTTTGTCTTTATATGTCGGTTTATAGATTCTCATATTTCACCGCCTTTTCAAATTCAAGGCTCAGGGACCCGCTCACACCCAAAGCAGGCCCCCGAACCCGAATTTTTATTTACTACGTTTGCTGTAATTCTCCCAATGCTACACCGACCAACGCACCAGCCAACAAGGCTGATGTTCTTTTCTTGTTCGCTTTGAGCAATTCGGCCAAAAGAAGTACAAACCGCTTTTCTTTTCTGGACAGCATTTTGTCGATGTCGTCCTTCTTGTCCTGTTTTTTTGCTCGTGCATTTTTCATATTATACCCCTTAATAAAAGTGACCGGGGCTATGAACGCATACACGACACGCTGTCATCCTTACGGATAGACATACCCCGGCCATAATTGAGATTCGGATTGTTCGTGTATTTCTCATAACCGCACAATCTAACTTTCACCTGACAGGCTGTCAAGCCATTTTTTTAATAATTTGTATTGCTGCTATGTAAGCTCTTTTGGCCTCTCACAATGCCCCTCAGGACGCACCACGTTAGCGCCAGTCAATTTTCTTTGATTGTTCGGCCTGCGATAGCCTTGTTTTCGCTTTTTACTGCGAAAGTACCCTTCACACCTTTACTGTAGTCCCGAATTTTGATTTTTGAGCCGCATAATCCTTTGGCTTTTTGACGGATTTCAGAAAATTCTTTGCAGCCGCGGAAATAGGCTTAACACCGTTGAGCATATCATCCATAGCTCGCTGTTTTTCCTCTGCTGTTAGCGGCGCCGAAGCCTGCCCCTCAGCAGGCAAAGGCGCAGGCGACGCCTTTCTATTATATTTTCTATTATATATTCTATTAGGTCGAACGATTGTTCGGTCATTTTGCGAACGATTGTTCGGGACACACCCGAACGATTGTTCGGTCTGTTGCCCGAACGATTGTTCGGTCTCTACCCGCTGAATCTGATAATCTGATTGCTTCGGAAAATGTATCGGGACGATAACCCTGGCTGTGTAAGACTTGCCTTTTTTCTTTGTATGAGCATAGCCTGTTTTGATATATTTTTTGTCTTTGAGCCGGCGAATAAGCATTTCAACATATCGCTCAGTGAACCCGCACGTTTCGGCCATAGTTTTATTGCTTTGCCAAGAAGGATTCGGCCAATAGCTACATATCACTATCATCACCAGCTTTTCGCCTGGCGATAGTTCCGGGTCCTGGACTATGAATCGGTAAGCCTTCATAAACGGAATTTTTGACGATTGTTTTTCTGGCATTATATTGCCCTCTTATGTCCCTCAATAAGTTTTGGACGGCGGAAACAGCCGAGGGAAAAGCTGTCTTAGGTGACGTCACCTATCCGCCGTCCAAACACAACAAAAAAGACGAGGCAAGTCGTCTTTTGGACTCCATTTGGACACCATATCCCCCCGATACATACCGATATAGACCGAAGCGAAACGAAGGTCTTGATATAAATAATGCGGTTTATAGTGTATCAAAAAGGTATGTTAGGGGATTTTAAGTCCCCAGCGTCTGCCATTCCGCCACTCGGCCAGAACTATGGAAAGTAACCGAAATTGTTCGATTTTGCAAGCTGTTTCTCAACGCATTATTGCTGCTTGACTTTTAAGTTCAGCCGATACTATACTATCTACATATTTTTTAAGGATGGGGTTTTATGAAAAAGCGAAATTTACCCGGCCCGACAGAAGTTAAAATGAAAGGTAAGTTTATGAAATCCATATCTAAAGTAATGATAATACTGACAGCGTTATTAGTTATAACCGGCTGCGGCAAGAAGAGCCCTGATGAGCAGCTTTCGAAATTTATCGATGAGCACGTTCAAAAAGTAAAACCGCTGTTCAGGGAAATGGGGCTTGCCTCCTGGCAGGCGGCGAACAGCGGAAAAGAAGAAGATTACGAAAAGGCAAGTGAGCTGGAGCTTAAGATACGGCGGATATACAGTGACTCAAAAGACTTTGCCTTTTTAAAGAAGATTAAAGAAGAGGGGAATGTAAAAGACCCACTTTTGTCGCGGCAATTAGATGAGCTTTACAACGGTTATCTGGAAAATCAGATAGACGCCAAGCTGATGGAAAGAATTGTCGAATTAAGCACGAAAATCGAGAAGGATTTCAGCACGTTCCGCGGGAGCATCGAGGGAGAAAAAGTCACCGACAACCAGATAAGAGAGATTTTAAAAACAGAAACAGACTCGGTAAAAAGAAAGGCGGCGTGGGAAGCGAGCAAACAGGTCGGCCAGGCGATTGCGAAGGATGTTACCGAGCTGGTGAAACTTCGGAACGAGGCGGCAAAAAAGGTCGGATTCGAGAATTATCATACGATGAGGCTGAGCCTCGGTGAGCAGGACGTAAAAGAGATAGACAGGATATTCGGCGAGCTATATGATTTGACAAACGCCCCGTTTCTATTACTCAAATTCGAACTTGATGATATCCTCGCAAAAAAATATGGGGCGGACATGACGGAGCTTATGCCGTGGCATTACCATGACCCGTTTTTCCAGGAGACGCCTCTTGTTTATGAGCTGGATCTGGACGGCTTCTACAAGGATAAAGATGTCAAAGAGCTGGCGACGAAGTTTTATACCGGGATTGGACTTCCGATAGACTCGATACTCGCCAGAAGCGACCTTTATGAGCGTGAGGGTAAAAACCCGCATGCATTCTGCACGGACATCGATAAGGAAGGCGACATAAGGATTCTGTGCAATCTTAAAAATAATGAGCAGTGGATGGAGACAATCCTTCACGAGTCAGGGCACGGCGTTTATGATTTATATCAGGACCCGAAAGTGCCGTACCTTTTAAGAGAGCCGGCCCATATATTCACGACGGAGGCTATCGCGATGATGTTCGGCAGGCTTAGCAGAGACGCCGGCTGGATGGGCGATATGATGGGACTTACGGACGAACAAGAAGCGGAAATCGCAAAGGTAAGCGGCAAATATGCGCAGCTTAAACAACTGATTTTCGCACGATGGGCGATGGTGATGTACAATTTCGAGAAAGAGCTTTACGCAAATCCTGAGCAGGATTTGAATAAGCTGTGGTGGGATATGGTGGAAAAGTACCAGTTCGTCAACCGCCCAGCCGACAGAGACCAGCCGGACTGGGCAGCCAAGATTCACATTGCGACTGTGCCCTGCTATTATCACAACTACGCATTAGGCGAGCTATTGGCATCGCAACTGCACAACAAGATTGTCACCGACATTCTCAAAGAGAGAGAAGCAAGCTATGTGGGACATAAGGAGATTGGTGAATACCTGAAAGAAAATGTTTTCGAGGCGGGCGCGGTTTACAGATGGAACGAGATGATAAAACGAGCGACGGGAGAAGAGTTAACGGCGAAATATTTTGTCGCTCAGTTCGTCAAATAAAAACCTATTTTTTCAAGTTGCATTGGAGGCAAGAAGAAGGATGGAGCCTGAAAAAAACTCGCTGGCTGAAATAACAGTCAAGGCGGTCATAATGGGGGCGCTGCTTTCGATTATACTGGGAGCAGCGAATATGTATTTCGGTCTGTTCGCGGGTATGACAATCTCAGCGACGATACCGGCAGCGGTCATTTCAATGGGTCTTCTGAGGCTATTCAAAAAATACAACATTCTCGAAAATAATATTATCAAAACGGCGGCATCGGCGGGCGAGTCCCTTGCGGCGGGAGTCATCTTCACTTTGCCTGCTCTTGTATTAATGGACTTCTGGAAAGACTTTAATTTCTGGTGGGTGACAATAATCGCCGGATTCGGGGGCGTGCTGGGAGTTTTATTCACAATACCTCTGCGAAGGTCATTGATTATCGAGGAAAAATTAAAATTCCCGGAAGGGATTGCAACAGCAGAGGTATTAGAATCAGGATATCGGGGCGGTTCCGATATATGGTACCTGATTTATTCATCAATCGCAGGAGGCCTTTTCAAATTAGGGGCTAGGGGATTAAACATCTGGGCGGAAATTATCGAAGGAGCAAAATCTCTCGGTGGTTTCATCGCATACTTCGGCTCGAACCTTAGTCCTGCCTTGATGTCGGTCGGCTATATTGTCGGGCTGAACATAGCGGTTTTGATTTTCATAGGTGGAGCAATCAACTGGATGGTAGCGATTCCAATCTGCAGTAAATTTGCAGAGTGGGGAGTTTATGGCGCAGGGCATCCGCTTGCCGGCCAGGCGATGAGCGCGGTGGACTGGGCAAATGCACTGTGGTCATCGCAAACTCGTTACATCGGTGTCGGCGGGATGCTGATAGGCGGACTGTGGACGATTTTCAAACTTAGAGGCTCAATCGTTAAGGGTATTTCGAGCGGAATAAAGGCATACCAGAAAAGCAAAAACGGCGAAGGTCATACTATTGAGCGTGTAGAACAGGATATGCCGATGAAGTGGGTTCTGATTTTGATTATTGGCTCGGTAGTACCGCTGTTTTTATTGTATCAGTTCTTCGTTGGCAAAGTTACCGTGGCGGCACCGATGGCTATCGTGATGCTGCTGACAGGTTTTCTCTTCTCGGCTGTTGCAGGTTATATGGCGGGGCTGGTTGGCTCATCCAACAATCCGATATCAGGCGTGACTATCGCGACGGTGCTGGTCTCCGCACTGCTACTGCTTTTTCTTATGGGCAAAGAGGCGGCGAACGGGCCACCGGCAGCAATTATAATCGGCGGTGTCGTCTGCTGCGCGGCGGCAATAGCGGGTGACAATATGCAGGATTTGAAGACGGGCTATATTTTAAAGAACACGCCGTGGAAACAGCAGGTGGCACAAATGATAGGGACGGTATCGGCTGCCTTTGTTATGGCACCTGTGCTGATGCTACTTTACAAGGCCTACGGCTTTGCCGGACACAGCTCAGCCAAAGAAGGCGCCCTGGCGGCACCACAGGCAAATCTGATGGCTGCCGTCGCAAAACAGGTTTTCGAAGGAAATGTACCGTGGCTGTTCGTCTCGATAGGAATGGGTTTCGCCGTTGCTGTAATAATACTCGATGAGATTCTTGTCAGAAGAGGCGGCTCGTTTCGCACGCCGGTACTTGCTGTCGCCATCGGGATATACCTGCCGCTTGAGTTAGAGACACCTATTCTTATCGGCGGGATTATCAGCTACCTTATTCACAGATACCACAGGAAGAAAAGGACGGAAAAGAAAATAGTACAGGAAGGTGACAAGAGAGGACTGCTGCTTGCCTCGGGGCTTATAACGGGCGAGGCGCTGTTGGGTGTCCTAATCGCAATACCAATCGTATTGAAGAGACCTCTGGCCCTGATGAAAGAACCCATAGGGGCGTGGCCGGGAATAATCCTGCTTTTCCTGATTGCGGTATGGCTTTATAAAGTCGGCCTGGGACCAAAAGCTCAACAGACTAACAAATAAATTTCAGGGCTGGTTTTTGATATCTAATATTTTCTGCCGGGCGAGGGAGAACTGCTCACTCGCCTTTTCGATATAGATATTGACCTCATCAATATAACCGTCGGCGGAGGCGGACCAGACGCGATTTAAGTAGCGCTGGCCGGCAGCAAAGTGGTTCATAACATCGGCATAATTCTGCAGGCCGTACCTGTGAGCTATGCTCTGGCGGGCATCAACGAACTTTTCAAAATCAGCGATGAAAAGCTCATCAATACGGCTGTGTATATCATAAGTATTGATAGATTGTTTTTTTGCGCTGAGGTTCGTGATGTTAATGACTATTCTCGAGATTGCATTTTCAACATCACTGAGACTGGAAGCGATTCTGTCTGTCGAGCACCGGCTGCGATGAAGAGAGAGTCGGACGAAAAAGACACCTAAAGCTCCCATTATCAAAGCCGATGAAAAAAAGAGCCAGTTTACATCAAGCTCGTTACGCACGGAGACAAACGCAGCGGCAAGGAAACCTATTACAATTAAAGAAAAGCCTATTTTTTTCATAGCAACTTTTTATACCGCACTTTTAATAATAAAAAATAAAGCGAAGCCAACACCAACAAGGGCTTCACCTACGATAAAACCGGCGGCGACAGGGATGCCGACTTCCTCGCTAAAACTTTTTCCGAACTTGTAATCCGTGAAAAGCCTTAAAATGGTCCCGATAGTGTAAGTCAGTACGACATTAAATCCCAAATAGAAGCCGAGGCCGACAAGAATTCCCAGGCCGCCGATACCGCTTGCGCTAAGCAGAGCACCGAGTCCTGCACCGGCTATGTATTTTTTCACGGGGACATCACCGCCGAGAATGCCCTCAATCATACCGGCAAGTGCCCTTCCCTGCGGAGCGGGCAGCTTATCAGAGCCAAGGCCGTAAGCTTTATCGAGAATGAAAATAAGGGCAATTACAATAACCGGGCCGAGCCAGGTAGCGAGGAACTGGCCAATCTGCTGCTTTACAGGTGATGCGCCGACGAGATAGCCGGTCTTCAAATCCATCATTAAATCGGTAGCCTGGGCCATCGCAACACAGGCGGCGGCACCGACCATAACAGAAGAGATTATGGCCGGCGTGTCACCGAGTCCTTTCGCGACAATAACCAGTATTGTTATCGCGATGAGTGTCATACCGCTCAGAGGTGACCAGTTGGTTCTGCCGATACACTCCGAGAGCACAACACCCGCAATCCAAATCCAGACGGTACCAAGTAAAGCCATACAGCAGCCCTTCAGGATTCCCATCTGTTGGACAGAAAATATTGCGATCAGGAAAAGCAAAACAGCGGCACCGGCGATTCCGATATATAAAATGCGGATTGGCATTTCATCGGCGGAGTGCGCAGCTTTGACTTTAGCCGCCCTTTGCATACTGCCGACGGCGCTTACGACAAGCGGTAAGGCAAGCACAATGCCTGTCAGGGCACCACCTATTAACATACCGATACCGACGGGGCGGAAGAGAAATTCTCGCAGATATTTCGGCATAGCGAAATTGAGCGTTTGCAATTTTTCCGGTGACGGCAAAAGGCCTGCGAAGTTAAGCATCGGTGCGAGGAACCAGTAACAGACGAAACCGCCGATGATGAAAGCAATACCGCCTTTTCCCGCGATGAAACCGACGCCGACAGTCATAAGTGAGACATACCAGATACCATTCATATAATCCGGCAGGCCCAGAAGAGAGCCGAGATTGAAATTCTCGAATGCGGAGATATGTTTAACCTGACTGAAATACTGGCTTGCGAAATGTACGGCTGCACTTAGAGCTAAACCTATAAGCAGCAGCAGTGCCTTTCGAATGCCTGCGCCGGGCGACTTCAGGATTGTAGCAACGGCGACGCCGCCGGGATAGGTGAGGCGTTCATAGTCAATCATCTGCTTTCGAAGCGGGATAATAAAAGCGATGCCGAGCACGCCGCCCGCGATGCAGGCAAAAACCATCAGGACGGGATTAAAACCGGTTTTGTTGAGTATAAATAAAGCCGGCACGGTGAACATCATACCTGCTGATGCGCCGTTTACCGCGCTGGCAATTGTCTGGTTGATATTGTTTTCGACGATGCTGTTTCTGCGAAGGACGCCCCTTAAGATTCCAAAGCCGAGGATGGCTGCCAGCTCCGAGCCCTCGATTGAAAAACCCAGAATAAGACAGGCATAGCTGATGCTGATTGTAATTAAAATGCCGAGCACGTAGCCAACCAGAACCGCGGTCAGGGTCAGCTCCGGGTACGGGCCTTTGCGAATAATAGCTTCAGTTTGGTCTTTAGCCATATATCAAAAATTCAGCAAATCGCAATTTACCTTCTGATGTCAGACCAGATAGGGTCCCAGGGCGGCAGGACTATAGGCTTTTTCTCGAATATTTTCAAGACTTCCTCGGGGACATACTTTTTCTTAACAATGATAGAGTAAACGTTTTCATCGAACCAGGTATCATAGAGAGTCCAGTAACCTTTGCTGCCCTTTTCATCACCCCAGCTGTTTTCGACCTTCCACTTCACGGGTTTCTCATCCTTCAAATCGACAGCGGTAAAGACCATAGCATGATTTACGGTGCTTTCGCGATACAGTGAGCGCTGGGCCTTTGTCATTTTCAAATCGACATCAAAGATTGACTCGTAATCGTACAGGCCGACAGCCATTATGCCGTGCTCTTTGTCCTGGTCCTTTCCGACATCGGCACCGAACCATACCGGCTGGTCATCGAGCAGGGCCTTGAGTGCGATATCCTTTAAGGTCTGTATGTCAACGTTTGCGAAGTGGACGTTTTCGCCGTCGTAAAGGTCTTTGGTGGCCTCGACTTCGTAATGATTACCGTAGTCTTTCGAAGAGTCGTTATACAAATCCACATATTCGCGCAAATCCACAGCGACGAATTCTTCATAAAAACTTTTCGGGGTATATGTTTTCAACTCACTGACAACGGAGTTGGCGTCCTCGTAGCGCCAATCGAATTTTTCGGGGGGCCGGCCAAGATTTATCACAAGCATCTTATAGACATCGGCAAGCATTTTTTTCTTTTCTCTGCGCATCTTCTCGATATTTTTGCCGTCCTCATACATCTTTCGCAATTTGACTGCATCGGCTCTTAACTTGCGCTGTATAACCCTGTTCATCAAGGCAGTACCTTCCGAGCTGCTTGTTTCGGACATAACAGTTTTGGGCACAACGCCGTATTTTTCAATCAGGTTAACAACATTTTCCCAATAGCCGCCGTCAGGCAAAGGTGTCTGCAGATAAAAAACCAATTTGCGGTCCATAAGGTCACTGTCTCTGAGCTCGATGATTGTCTCAAGAAAGGTGTTTGCCTTTTCCATTTTGTCCCAGAAGGTAAGATAATTCTGAGAGAACTCGAATTCTTCAAGATTGTATTTTTCTATAACAATTGGGCGCAAAACATTGAGGCCCGCAAAGAGCCAGCATCGGCCTGACTGCTTCTGGTTGGTGATGCCTTTGGTTTCGACTTTGTTGCTGAATATCTCGTTATGGCCGCTGAGTATGTCACGGTTAAGAGCAAGCTCGTCGATACTGTTGTTTGTCACCGAGTTTTGCATTGCGCGGATTCGGCTGTCCATCTGAAAAGATGAGCGGATTTGCTCAATCAAATCCGGCGAAAGCGAGCTCTTGGCGGCGTAACTTGTTGTAAATAAAGAGGTTGCAAAAATGACAAGTGCTAATGCAAATACCGATATACGTTTCATAACCGCTCCTTTCTTTCTGAATAAAGACAATTTTATTCTTTCAGAAACTTATCCAGCCAATCTATGACGGTTTGGTGCCAGAGGATTGAGTTGGCCGGCTTTAAGACCCAGTGGTTTTCATCGGGAAAATACAGAAGCTTACTTTCGATGCCGAGTCTCTGCAGGGCATTGAATGTCCCCATACCCTGCGTATCGGCGACGCGGAAATCTTTCGCGCCGTGGATGACAAGCATAGGCGTTTTCCAGTTTTTGACGTAGTTGACTGGATTGTGTTTCTCATAGCTTTTCGGATTTTCCCAGGGAGTTCCGATATGGTCCCACTCCGGAAACCACAGCTCTTCGGTATCAAAATAAGCCATCCTTTCATCAATATTACCATCGTGATTGACAAGGCAGCGGAACCTGTCGGGCCAGTTGCCCTCGATCCAGTTAATCATATAGCCGCCAAAGGAGGCACCGAGCGCACCGACCCTGTCGGCATCCATCCAGGGATAGCGCTGCAGCGCTGCATCCAAACCTTTTTTCAAATCTTCAAGCGGTTTGCCGCCCCAGTCGCCCCTGATAGAGTCGGTAAAATACTGGCCGTAACCGGTTGAGCCGTGAAAATCGACCATAACGACGGCGTAACCTGCGCCGGCGTAGGCCTGCGGATTCCAGCGGTAATGAAACATATTGCCGAACGAGCCCTGAGGTCCGCCGTGAATGAGAAAAGCAACGGGGTAGCTGCGGTTCATATCAAAATCGGCGGGCTTAACTACATAGCAATAAACATCCTCATCATTGAAGCCCTTGAATGAAAACTGCTCGTAGTCACCCATTCCGGCAACGGCGACTTTTTCCGCGTTGATATTTGTAATCTGCTGAACATCCTTTCCATTCGTTTTTACTGAGTAAAGCTCAGCGGGACTTTTCAGGTTGTTCATAGAATAAATAATACGGCCGTCCGCTACCGCAGGTGAGCTTATTGTGCCCTGTTCGATGAGAGTTTTAACTTTGGCATCGGAAACATCGACGGCAAAAAGAGATTTCTGGCCGAGATTCTGCGCGGTTGCATAAATTGTTTTGCTGTCCGCCGAGAAGCAAAATTCCGAGACGCTTCTGTCCCACTTTGCAGTAAGGATTTTTTCAGGCCCGTCGGGCCAGCGGCGTATAACTATTCTCAGCCGGTCGGATTCACAGCCCGGACGTGTCATCGCCAGATAAGCAAGACTTTTACCGTCCGGCGAAAATACAGGATCCGTGTCCCAGGCGTCGTTGACAATGGTCAGGCACTGTGGAATTTGCGAGCCGTCTATGGGGACAATGTACAAGTCGAAATCAGTTGACCAGGGCTCTTCTCGGCCGACGTTATGGCAGGTAAAGATGAGCTGTTTACCATCACGAGTAAAAGTAATCTCTTCGGATCCGCCAAAAGGCTTGGATGGTGTATCGGCATCAAAGGCGGGCATTAAATCGACAGGCTCGCCTCGATTCCCGCCTCGGCTTGCCAGCCTCGGCGAGACGGGCGGCGAAGCGGGCTGGCCGCCATCGGCTGGCATAACAAAAAGGTGTGAACGTCTGCCGTCCTTCCACGTATCCCAGTGACGGATAAAAATTTTATCGTAAATTATACCGCTCGATTTGCACATCTTTATCTCGTCGAGTTTTTGTTTCGTCTGCTCTATAGAGAGGTTCGGGAAAACATCGACGGTAAAAGCGATGTGCTCGCCGTCGGGTGATACAATCAAATTTGCTACATCGAGTGGAAAACCGGTTATTTGTCTGGCCTCTCCGCCGTCAAGGGGCAGCCGCCAGATTTGCGATGAGCCCGACCTTTCAGAAATAAAGAATATCGATTTGCCATCTGGGCAAAAGCAGGGATTGTAATCGTTTTCAGGGTCGGTGGTTAATTGCTTTAGCCCCTCGCCGTCAGTGCCGATAAGCCACAGGTCTGTCCTGCCTCGGTTGGCTTCGAGGTCGGTCTTTCGCAGGGTAAAGACAATGCATTTACCGTCTGGAGAGACCTTCGGCTCGGAGATTCTGTCCATTGCGAGCATATCATGCACTGAAAACGGGTGGGTATTGCCAGCCGGCTGAGCTGCCGTGAAACCGGTAAAAAGCAAAAACATAAATAATAAAATCTTGCGCATAATCACTCCTTTCAGCACTACATTCCGTAATGCAGCAGGTTGTCGGCCGATTCCTGTAATATTAAGATTTATTGCGATTCGGTTTTCTTGGCCTCTTCATCCTGCATATGAAATTTTTCACGATAGAATGCAGAGCCAATCATTACAATCACCGTTGCTCCCAGCATAATGAATATCCAGAGAATAAAGTAGTTCGGGCCTGACTCGAAACGCGTTCCTTTAATAAACTGATTATAAAGCGTTGCATAGACATTACCGAGCGATATAGCAAGCAGATAAATCGACATAATAAAAGACTTCATCTGCACAGGCGCCTGCGAGTACATAAACTCAAGACTCGTCACCGAAACGAGCAGCTCGGCGGCGGTCAAGATTATATTGCCGAGAAAATGCCATCCTATGTTAGGCTGAAAACCGACAGCCGCAACATTAGGCCAGACATCCACATCCTTTTTGTCAAAATCAGCGAGCAATGGGCCATCGGTCAGGGCTTTAACCTCAGCCAGCCTCACCTTACCGGCTCCAAAGTCTGATTTTATGGATAACAAGATGTGTGTCGAAGCAGCAGAGTCAAATCCAAAAGTATATTGCCGTTTGTTTGGCTCTACTGAAATATCGCCGGCGTAATTAAAGCCCAGCGAAGACAAATAACCATCATAATCGTCAATCTTTTCGGTCAGCTCTTCAATATCCTCATTTAATTTCTCAATTTTTTTCACATTGGCCTTTTTCTTTTCGTACTTTTCAAGCTTTAATCGCAGCTCTTTTTTTTCGTCTTTCAATTCGGAAACCAGCCTGGGAATATTGACATCTTCGATATCACCTATATAAACCGAGATATCTTTAGGGTGATAAGAGAGATAATCAAGAAGCATAACACTCTCACAAATTTTGGTGAATGTTTCCTTAGCTATATTTATAATATCACCGACATTATTCGCATCCTCAATTCTACTCTGAGTTTTATTAATCTGTTTTTTCTGTTCCTTAAAGATAGCCGATACTTCCTTTTTTGACAGCTCAGGCGCCAATAAAATCTCAACGCTTGAAATGTCCCACTGTTTATTTTCACGCAGCTGGATTAAAATTTGCTGAGGATTGCTTTCGTTCGGCTCCCCGTCCGAAATCCAAAAAGAATCCGGCTTGTTATCGACCAGATTAACAGGAGCGAAACCTGCCATTTTAGTAACAGAAGTTATTTTTTCAACAAACCCGCCATTCAGTTGATAAGCAATCCATACAATGATAATAAAAGAGGAAGCTGTAATAAACATCCCTATTACAATTTTTCTCAAGGCGGTGAGTTTGAAAAGTTTGCCCATTGCAGGATACACAAAATATGCGAAAATCGGAATCATCACCATAACAAAAAGTGCCTGAGAAGACGGTATCTGGTCGGCTTTCCAGTCAACAATAAAATGCAAATCCATTTTTTTTGCCTGCTCTATCCAGGATGAGCCGGTCTGCTCAAAAAGTGCCCAGAACATCGCGATAAAAACATAAAGTCCTGCTAATCTGAGAACAGACTTAAGACCTTCACCGCTGAAGCATTCTTTGACAAAGCCGATGCCGGCCGGCTGTGCGTGAACATACCTTTTCTTGCCTATCCAGAATACTACTGTCGCGAAGACCATCATAACACCGGTCAATCCGAACGCCCACCTCGGGCCGAAATCCTCGCTGTAAAGAAGCAAAGGAGTAAGAACCGGGCCAACAAAAGCACCTAAATTTATGGCAAAGTAAAACCAGTTATAGATTTTCGTCATCAAATGCTTATTCTGCTTGCCAAACTGGTCACCGACATTGGCTGAGACGCAGGGCTTGATAATTCCCGATGCAAAAGCTATTAAAAACAAGCCTGCAAACAACCCAAGCCTTGTCTGGTCAACAATCATCACCAGAAAACCGACACAGTAAAGAACAGAAAACCAGATAATGGTTTTGAACTTACCAAGCCATATATCAGACAGCAGCGCGCCGATTATGGGAAAAGCATAATTGGCAGCCTTGAACAAATGATAATAACTTTTGGCATCTGAAGAGTTCATTACCATTTTCGCGCCGCCCGGCCCCAGTAAATACTCAGTCATAAAGGTAAATAGAATAAAACTCATACCGTAGTAAGCGAATCGTTCGGCAGTTTCGTTTGCGAGGATGTGCCAGATACCGGGCGGGGCCTTTTCTGTGAGTGTGGGAGTGTTTTTGTATTGAAATTTTGCCATTTTTTCTGCTCCTTCTGAAAAAAACAGCAATAATTTAACTTATAAAAGACATATCTGAAAATACTGCGGTATAATACAAAGAACAAAGAATTTTGTCGAGGATTAAGCAGAAAAGAATTTGCAGCAGGCCCGGCTCTAAAAAAATAAATGCAACGGCAATAAAAACTCGTCAATCCGCAAAAAAATCGGCTAATTTTAAATTTTGCCAATCGAAATTGAACACTTGATTATTTTACAGTTTTATGTTAAGCTACCGCAAATTTACAGGAACTAACTTTTTCAATATATTTTTATATTAATGGAGAACAGAATTATGATAAACCTAAAAAATCTTGAGGCCTGGTTCGTAACGGGCAGCCAGCATTTATACGGCGAAGAAACCTTAAAACAGGTAGATAGGGATTCCAAGGCAATTGCTCAGGCACTTAACAAATCAGAGGTAATCCCGGTCAAGGTCGTCTTCAAACCGGTCCTTACCACACCCGATGCAATCTATAATTTGTGCATGGAAGCCAATACGGCGAAGAACTGTGTCGGCCTGATTACCTGGATGCATACGTTCTCGCCGGCGAAGATGTGGATTGCAGGACTGAAATCACTGAAGAGACCCTTTATGCACCTGCATACCCAGTTCAACAGGGACATTCCCTGGTCAACAATCGATATGGACTTTATGAACCTGAATCAGTCGGCGCACGGCGGAAGAGAGTACGGCTTTATCTGTACAAGAATGAGAAGAGAAAGAAAGGTCGTCGTAGGTCACTGGCAGGACAAAGACGTACTGGAAAAAATCGGAATATGGACTAGAGCGGCCTGCGCCTGGTACGATGCACAGGGGGCAAAAGTAGCGAGGTTCGGTGACAATATGCGAGAGGTCGCTGTCACAGAAGGCGACAAGGTCGAAGCGCAGCTTAGAATGGGATATGCGGTCAACGGTTACGGTATAGGTGACCTTACCACGTACGTCGATAAGGTAACAGACAGGCAAATCGACAAGCTCATAGAGGAATACGAAGGTAAATATAAGGTGGAAAAAAGTGCCAGGGCCGGCGGAGATATGCGTCAGTCACTTCGCGTTGCGGCACGAATCGAGCTGGGGATGAGAGCATTTTTGAAAGCCGGTGACTTCAAGGCCTTTACCACGACGTTCGAGAATCTTTACGGTCTGGAACAGCTACCGGGACTGGCGGTGCAGAGACTGATGGCTGACGGATATGGATTCGGTGCGGAAGGCGACTGGAAAACGGCTGCCCTGGTAAGAGCGATGAAAGTGATGGCTTCGGGTCTTAAAGGCGGCGGAACAAGCTTTATGGAGGATTATACATATCATCTCGAGCCGAGGAATATGAAGGTGCTGGGTGCACATATGCTCGAGGTGTGCGAATCTATTGCAAAAGGCAAGTGCTCGCTGGAGGTTCATCCGCTCTCAATCGGCGGCAAGGCTGACCCGGCAAGGCTGGTCTTTAATGTCCCCAACGGAGCCGGCATCAATGCATCGGTAATAGATTTAGGCAACAGGTTCAGGATGATTGTCAATGAGGTTGACGTCGTACCACCGGATGAAGCACTGCCGAAACTGCCGGTCGCCAGGGTGGTATGGGTGCCGAAACCGAATCTGAAAGTTGGAGCTGCCGCGTGGATACTGGCGGGCGGTGCACATCATACCGGCTTTAGTATGGCTGTAACCGCAGAGCATATTGAAGACTTTGCCGAGATGGCCGGTATGGAGTACGTGCTAATCGGAAAAGATACGAAGATTTCGGAATTCAAGAAAGAGCTGCGGTGGAACGAGATTTATTACCACCTCGCGAAAGGACTATAGTAAAAACCAAACAACGAATCTAAAAATAGTGACAATAAAAAAGACTTGCGAAAAATCGCAAGTCTTTTTTTATTTCGAATAGCGGGGGGAGGATTCGAACCTCCGTTTTATATCAAAAATATTGATATATTGAGTAATATTAAAGGTATTCAGAATAATATTTTCAACCCTTTTTTCAGTTTTTCAAATATTCCCCTTTTCAAAGATTTACTCCATTCTACTACTATGCTATCCCCTCTATCATATTATATAATACTCCCCATAAACCGGGCGCATAATTAAGGTGGATTTATCGCCTGAGACGATAACAGTTTCAGGAGATAAATTTATGAAGAACAAAATGGATATTCAGGAAAACAGTTCTTGAAAGGAAAAGAAAAAAATAATAGAATCTTTGAGCAAGGAGGCGAAAACGTCTCCTGATTGAAAAAAAGATTTGTCTCATTTTCATTAAAAAATTGACTGTAAAACCTGATAGACCAACAACATAACCAAAGGTATTAATTATGGAGAGATTTTTAATTGCTGATGACGCGATTGACCAGAATCTGATTCCCAGGCGGACATTGTATACAGGAGCTGAAGTGCCGGCCATCGGGCTCGGGACATTCGGTTCCGACCGTTTTTCAGGTGAGCAGGTCGCTGAAGCAGTGAAAGGCGCTGTTTCTATCGGCTATCGTCATATAGATTGTGCCAGTGTTTACGGAAATGAAAAACTTATCGGTAAAGTATTAAGTGAAATAACTCAAAGCGATAAAGTCAAACGCAAAGAATTGTGGATTACATCGAAACTCTGGAACGATATGCACGGCAATGTTATCGAGGCCTGTAAGAAATCTTTAAGCGACCTCCAGCTTGATTACCTCGACCTTTACCTCGTTCATTGGCCTTTTCCAAATTATCATCCTCCCGGCTGTGATGTTACATCGCGAAGTCCTGATGCAAAACCATATATTCATGAAAATTATATGAAGACCTGGCGGCAGATGGAAAAACTTGTCGAGATGGGGCTTGTCAGGCATATCGGCACTTCGAATATGACTATTCCGAAACTAACTCTGCTTCTGCGTGATGCAGATATCAAGCCTGCGTGCAACGAGATGGAACTGCATCCGCATTTTCAGCAGCCAGAGCTGTTTAAATATTGTCTCGATAATAATATTCAGCCGATAGGTTTTTGCCCGATTGGCTCACCTACCCGTCCTGACCGCGACAAAACGGAGTCGGACACTGTGGACATCGAAGACCCGGTAGTTGTCAGGATTGCACAAAGGCTGAATGTCCATCCTGCAGTGGTGTGTATAAAATGGGCTGTTCAAAGAGGCCAGATTCCGATACCATTCTCTGTATATCGAAACGAATATCTTGGTAATCTGAAAAGCACCGTTCAGGACCCGCTTACTGACAAAGAGATGGAAGAATTATCGAAGATTGATAAGAATTGTCGGCTGATTAAAGGACAGGTGTTCCTATGGAAGGATAATCAAAGCTGGGAGGACCTTTGGGATGTAAATGGAGTAATTACTCCTGAATAAAAATGTTTTTTAACATCTACTGCAAAATATTGGAGCAAATACAATGGGTAAAATGAAAGGGGCAATCCTGCCGGGAAACAGCACGGTGGAATTAAAAGAATTTGATATTCCGAAGCCGGCACATGGTGAAGTTCTTATTAAGATGAAGTCTTCGACGATATGCGGCTCGGACATCCGCTGTATCTATCACGAACACTTGGGTAAAGGTCCCGAAGGTTATCAGCCCGGCATGATAGCGGGCCACGAACCGTGCGGGCAGATAGTTGAGACAGGTCCGGGCTGCAGACGTTTCAAAAAAGGCGATAGGGTTGTAATCTATCATATCTCCGGCTGTGGTCTTTGTAATGACTGCCGTCGAGGTTATATGATTTCCTGTACAAGTGAATACCGCAGGGCTTACGGCTGGCAGCGGGATGGAGGAATGGCTGAATTCCTGCTCGCCGAAGAAAAGGATTTGGTATATCTTCCGGATGAATTGACATATTCGGATGGTGCACAGGTTGCCTGCGGTTTCGGAACGGTTTATGAGGGACTGGAAAAAATTGGAATTTGCGGAAATGACGCGGTGCTTGTGACAGGCTTAGGTCCGGTTGGTCTTGCTGCCGCAATGCTCGCAAGAGCAATGGGCGCACAAAAGATTATCGGTATTGAGGTGATTGACGAGCGAATTCGGATTGCCAAAAAGCTCAGTCTCTTTGATGAGGTATTAAAAGCCGGCCAGGACAATGTGTCGGAAGTCAAGGATTTGACAGGCGGTTTCGGCGTTGAGCGTGCCGTCGATTGTTCGGCTAATGATAAAGCTCGCCTGACCTGCATCCAGTCCGCTCGAAAATGGGGTAAAATAGTATTTCTCGGTGAAGGCGGAACATGCAGCTTCCATCCCTCACCGGACATTATCCATGACCAGAAGACAATCTACGGCTCCTGGGTAACAAATATATGGAGAATGGAAGAACTTGTGGAAAGACTCGTCCGATGGCAAATCCATCCCGAAGATTTGATTACTCACCGTTTTCCCCTGGAAAAGGTAAGCGAGGCTTATTCACTTATGGCAAGCGGAAAATGCGGAAAAGTTGGTGTTGTTTTTGATGAAGAACTGAAGTAATATATTATTGCCAAGAACAATAATATATTTTTATCCTGAAAAGAATTATTCTGAATCGGAGTTGAATATGAAAAACAAAACCGGCGCAAAATGTTTACCGGAAAACAAAAAACCATCTCCTAATATTCCTGTAATCGGAGTTTTTGCGCCCTGTGACCCGAGGATTGACCAGACAAGCCGAAAACGTGCCAGGAATATAATCAAAATAGTAGCAGATACAATAAGCGGACAGGTTATACTGCCGGATAAAACGCCTGTACCGGTTGTTTACTCGAATATATTAGTGGACAGCGAAAAACAGGCCGATATAGCAGCCCAGCAGTTCAGAAATGCCGGCGTTAATATCATTGTGTGCATTCCGGATACATGGGCCTTTCCCCAGTTGACCACGATATCACTGATTCAGCAGTTTCCTAAAGAGACTCCCTTAAATATAACCTGCGGTAACAGCGGGCCTAAACCCGGAGTAGTATATGCGCATGCAGCCAGCGGTGCGATTAGTCAATACGGCAGGCTTGTCACTCTTAACGTAGGCAACTGGCCCGATACCGGGATGAGCCCGAAGATGAGCCCGGCCACGGAAAAAGCTCTTATTGACTGGTGTTATGCCGCGGTCACCGCGGTTGCTCTCCGAGGAAGGCGTGTAATGATTTTCGGCCATGACTCAATGGGTATGGAGACGGCATTGATGCATGTGCTTTCGACAAGAAATATATTCGGTATAGAAATCACCCGTCTCGATATGAAGCTGCTGGTCGATATGCTGCAAAAAGGCGCGTATAATAAAAAAGAATTAAAAGAGTTGAGAGGATGGATTAATAAGCTTATCGGAAAACGGCTTGAGCTGAAAACAGATGCAGACAGTGCACGGTTTAACCAAAGTCTGGCTATGTATCTGATTAACAGGGACCTGATAAAAGAGCTGAATGCCGTCGGCGGCGGTTTTATGAGTCAGCTCGAGTGGGGAAGTGACCTGAGGGGATTGCCCCTGCCGGTAGCTGATACAATGGAATCGCTTTTTAACAGCACGTTTGACCACAATGGCACAAAGGCCCCGCTGCCTTATGCCACAGAGGCAGATATGCAGGGACTGTTAACGATGCTATTCTTCACTTATTTGAGCGGCGGTAACCCGCCTTTATTTATGGATTTCAGAAAAGCCTGGGAAGCATGGGAGATTAAGGCTCTTGCAAAAAAGCTCGGTATCAAGCTGCCTGCCAAAGCAGATTATGTTCAAAAAGGACTTGTTGACGGAAATAATTCCGGAAGCGCCGCTTTCGACTGGGCGGCAAAGCCGGGAACGAATGTCAGCGGTATAATGAAAAATATCATAATGCCTTTGGCCGACGAGCATTACTTTCCGGGCGGCGGCAATAGTGTTACCTTTGTCACGCCAGCAGGTATTAAAGGTATCGCAGGGCGAATGGCCTACAGCAGCCTCACGAATAAATTCAGCTTGTTCTGGGACGAGGCGGCAACGACCTCGGTACCAAAAAAACTGGAAAAGGCTATGTGCAACCTGACAAACTGGAATTGGCCTCACACTTTTGTTGTACCGAAATATGCCAGTATGGTTGAGTACAAACAATACGCACCGGCGAATCATTTTCATATGACATGGAATCTGCCGGCTGCCCGGCTGCAGCACTGGATGGATTTGACCGGCGTATTGAGCATTACCCCGTGGTCTGCAAGACCTGCTTTTATTGAAGGAGTGGACCGGCCTAAGCCGCTGGTATATCTACTCAACGGAGGTGAAGATATTTATAAAAACAGCATCCGATAAAGAGTTCCCTGAATTTTAAATCGAGGCAAGGAATTTTTTGTGAGATACAAATTTGTGAAAAAGAGCAACTGGCTTGTATTTTTTGTCCTTATAGCATCCGCTTTTTTATTTGTAAGCGGAGTCATTAAAAAAATATCACATTTGAAACAGGGCATTGCCCGTGAAAAAGTAATTGCGGTAATCCCCAAGGGCACGGCTTCGATGTGGTGGGAGGTCGTCCATAAGGGCGCCGAAGCGGCCGGTACCGAGTTTGGCTATAAAATTACCTGGAACGGGCCCGAACAGGAAACCGACCGCGAAAAACAAATTCAGGCGGTTGAAGATGCGATTGTTCAAAAGGTTCGCGGCATTGTTCTTGGGCCGAACGATGAAAAAGCCCTGGTTCGCCCCGTAAAGAAAATAAAAGCAGCAGGCATCTCATGTGTGATAATCGATTCTGCGGTAGATGCCGACCCATCTGATTATATTTGTTTTGTCGCAACGGACAATTTCCTGGGCGGAGTACAGGCGGCACGCCGTCTTGGTAAAGTATTAAACGGCAGAGGAAGCGTCATACTCACCAAATTTGTTCAGAACTCTGCCTCTACGGATAATCGGGCCGAAGGTTTTAAGGCAACACTTGAAAAGGAATTCCCAAATATCAAAATCGTCGCGGAGCAATATACCCTCGGAACTGTTGAAGATGCACGCCAAAAAACCGTTGATATGCTCACGAGAAACAAAGATGTCGTCGGGCTTTTTGCAGTTAACCAGCCAAGCTCGGTAGGAGCATACAAGGCGATTCAGAACCAGTCGCTTTGCGGCAAAGTTAAGATGGTCGGCTTCGATTCGGACCCTATTCTGCTGGAAGGTGTCGAGAAAAACTTTGTCGAAGCCCTGATTGTTCAGAATCCCTTCGAGATAGGTTATCAGGGCGTAAAGACAATGGTCGAATCATTAGAAGGCAGGGAAATGCCAAAAACGAAACCTATTCCAAGTATGATAGTAGATACGAATAACCTCGAACAGATGAAGGAACAATTTCCCGCGGCGCTGGGGCTGTAAAATGTCTGAAAACCACAGCTATCTCAGGATGGAACAAATAACAAAAACCTTCGGGCCGGTTACAGCCCTTAAAGATGTAACATTCAGCGCTCAACCCGGACAGGTTCACGCATTGTGCGGTGAAAACGGCGCCGGAAAATCCACGCTGATGAAAGTTCTTGCCGGCGTCTATAGACCTGATAACGGCAGGATTTTTATCGATGAAAAAGAAATAAGTTTCACACATCCCGGCCAAGCGCTGGAGGCAGGAATATCGATTCTTTATCAGGAGCTGGATCTGGCTGAAGACCTGACGGTTTATGAAAATATTTTTCTGGGCAGGGAAATCAAGATCTCGATTCCATTTGTCATCGACCGGAAAGCAATGATTGCACAAACGCAAAAGCTCTGCAAACAATACGGATTCGATATCGACCCGATGGCTCAAATTCGTCATCTCACAACCGGTCAGTGTCAAATTGTGGAGCTGCTAAAAGCCCTTATGCGCAAAGCAAAAATAATTGTAATGGATGAACCTACGTCCAGCCTTTCGGAAAGGGAGTCAAAGCGTTTGTTTGAAATCATCCGGGAGTTGAGACGAAAGAATCTTACGATTATTTACATCTCTCATCGTATGGAAGAAGTGAAACTTCTTGCCGACCAAATCAGTGTTCTACGTGACGGCGAAACCGTTGGAAGCGGGCCGTCATCCGAGATGGACATTCAAAAAGTTATCAGGCTGATGGTCGGTCGAGAGCTTAATGAATATTATCCGCCAAGGGAGCCTAAAATCGGTTCGGTCTTTTTTGAAGCGGAGAAGCTGGCCAGCGAGGAAGGCATAAGCGATATTACTTTTGACGTTCGCCGTGGAGAAATTGTCGGTATGGCCGGCCTTGTGGGAGCAGGCAGAACGGAAGTTGCGCGAGCGATTTTCGGTATTAAACCATTGACGGCCGGTTCAATCAAAATCAACGGTAAGACCATCAAAATCAAAAAACCTTCGGATGCCGTTAGAAACAGGATTGCCTTTTTAACAGAAGACCGCAAACGCTCAGGCCTTTGTCTAAATCTGCCCTGCAGCTGGAATATGACTCTTCCGAATTATCGTACAATCGGAATGAAAACACTATTAAATTTGCGAAAAGAAGAACAGCTTTGTCAAACCTATGGAGAAAAGGTCTCGGTTAGATGGACAAGGCCCGGCTCACCTGCAAACTCACTGTCAGGCGGGAACCAGCAAAAACTTCTTATAGGAAGATGGCTTATGGCTGACTCTGATTTTATTATCTTCGACGAGCCAACACGAGGAATCGATATCGGCGCCAAAAAAGAAGTTTTTATTCTTCTCAACGAGCTGGCAGCCGAGGGAAAAGCGATACTGATTATATCTTCTGAATTGCAGGAATTATTTGGAATCTGCGACCGTATTCTTGTTATGAGGCGGGGCAAAATTGCAGGTAACCTGGAAACTACTGAAACCACACAGGAAGAAATTATGCATTTAGCCGCAGTGGAGAAATAATATGAATCGATTTGCAAAACAGATACTGCCGTTTTGTTCGTTAATCTTTATCATCTCGTTGTGGACGTTTCTGGAGCCGGACAATTTTTTAACGACACAAAATTTAATGAATGTTTTAAGACGCTCTTCAATAAACGGCATCATCGCTGCGGGTATGACGTATGTGATTATCACATCCGGGATAGACCTTTCGGTAGGTTCGATGCTTGCGATGTGCGGAATGATAGGTTCGGTTGCAATGCTTAAATTCAGCGGAGCATCCTGGGCGCAGATTACAGGCGGCAGCTACGTGGAGCTTGGCACAGCGGCGATGATTATGGGGACGCTGGCAGGGATTGCCGCCGGGGCCGTTTGCGGGTTTGGAAACGGAATGCTTATCACGCGATTAAAGCTTGCACCGTTTATTGTTACCCTCGGAACAATGAGCATTTTCAGGGGTGCTTCTTATCTTATGAACGACGGAAAGCCTTTTGCGGTTTCCGATTATGCCTGGCTCGACATAGGCACAATAACAGCAATACCGTCCTCGGTTGTTTTGCTTATATTAATATTGGCTCTCGCAGGTTTTATTCTCAAATACACACCATTCGGCCGTTATGTTTATGCTATCGGCTCGAATGTGGAAACGGCTTTTCACACAGGTATCAATGTCAAGAATTCCATAGTAATTGTCTATACGATGATTGGCGCTTTTGTCGGTATGGCTGCGATGATAACAACCAGCCGGGCAAGTTCTGCTCAGCCGTCAGCCGGACTGGCGCTGGAACTGGATATTATAGCTGCGGTAATAATCGGAGGCTGTTCACCGGCCGGCGGAAAAGGAACCATGATTGGAACTATCATAGGGACACTTTTAATAAGTTTTTTGCGGAACGGCCTGACCTTGATGGACATCTCAACAAATGTACAGCTTGTAGTGATTGGAGCAATAATAGTGCTGGCAGTGGCCGCCGACCAGATTGCGACAAAACGTGAAGTATAGATAAAACTAAAGTTTCTCGCCTAACTCAATGCCTCAACCTATGCCACACCTTTTGGCATCTAATTCCTTTCCTATCAATTCTACCATAGCCTGTCCTTTTATGGCTGACGTGTAGATTATCTAACAATACCCTTCATATTTTGCTACAGTGACATCTGCGCATAAAAATGGGACAGGCCTAACTATCTGTCCCTACGTAACTTACAAATAGCGGGGGCATCATATGGGGAACTGGAGATACTTTATATGAGCTACGTATTTGTCAAATCAAGCCCTAAAAGAGTGGCGGATTTGTCGGTCATTAGAACACCCCAAAAGTCATAAGTCTTTTTCGTAAAAACTGTTAGCCGTCAGCAGAAGTGGGACAGGTTAAAGACTTAGTTTAGGGGAGACATCAAGCTATTTCCAGCATGCTGGAAATACCTTGAAAAATCGATTTCAGCTCCCATCATCGGGATTCTTTGTTCCCGGAAAGGAGCTGTAAAAATGAAAGAACCCAAAGATGTAATAAAACAAATCAAAAAGGCAACTCGCAGAAAATTCTCTGCTGATGACAAGATACGGATAGTCCTCGAAGGACTTCGAGGCGAAACCTCCATATCCGAGATTTGCAGACGTGAAGGCATAGCTGCTTCGGTTTACTACAAATGGTCCAAATCATTTCTCGAAGCCGGCAAGAATGGTCTCACCAGGGCAGTAATCCGTGATGCAACCAGTGATGAAGCGCGGGGTCTTAAGCAGGAA
>CAYXGT010000017.1:0-36531 GCA_964464635.1 uncultured Pirellulales bacterium
AAGCGAAGCTTGAATTCTAAAATGCCACGTCCGTAAGGGCGTGGTAGTTTACTTTGCCCCGACAATGAAGCAGACGTTTGTTGTTGCGGTTCCGCCGATATTAAGAGTAGCGGCTGTTTTTGCGTTCGGTACCTGATAATCACCGGCAGTTTGAGTAACCTGTTTATAGGCATCCAGCATCTGTCGTACGCCGGTGGCGCCGACGGGATGGCCGCAGCCGATAAGACCACCGGAGGGATTAATCGGCAGCTTTCCATTTATTTCGATGACTCCCTGCTCGATTGCTTCGAAAGATTTTCCCGGCTCTGTCAGGCCGAAATGGTCAATGGCCATATATTCCGAAGTTGTGAAGCAATCGTGTGTTTCAATTACATCGAGCTGCCAGCAATCTTTGATATTGGCTTGTTTGAAAGCTTCGAGTATCGCCTTGCGGGTTACCGGCAGGACATATTTGCTATTTGCTGAGTCAGCCACTTTTTTCGCAAACTCGATAGAGGCGGTGGTATGTCCCCAGCCGAGAATGACCGGGATTTTGTCAATATTTATATTTTGCCTTTTTGCATATTCGGAAGCGAATTTTTCGGAAGCAAGGAAGATGCCTACCGCACCGTCTGTTATCTGCGAGCAGTCGGTGACTTTTATCCTGCTGTTTATGGGTGTATTGTAATCGCCAAGGGTATTTGCGTGTTCGAAGTTCATAAACCAGTTTCGAGTCTGAGCGTTCGGATTTTTCTTTGCGTTTTTGTAGTTGATTTCAGCAATTTTTGCGAGGTATCTGTTATCCAGGCCGAAACGCTTGTCGTATTCGTCGCCGAGTTTGCCGAATAGTTTCGGGAAGGGGAAGTTAATGCCGGCGCATTCTTTTTCGTACCAGGCTGCGGTTCCAAGAAAGTCACCGCCTTTGGCAGGGTCAGCGGTTTTCATTTGCTCGACGCCTATCAGCAGAATGAGGTCGTAAATTTCTGCCTGAATATAAGCTGAAGCCGCCAGGGCTGCCACTGAACCTGAAGCGCAGGCGGTTTCGAATCTGCAGGTTGGCAGGCAGGAGAATGCGGGGTCAAAGTCGATAATAAATGAGCTGAGGTGGGCCTGGGTGCAAAATAGCTCTGCTGCAAAATTTGCGACAAAGGCTGCGTCGATTTGGGCAGGTTCGATTTTTGTAAAATACGATGCGCCTTCGTAAGCTTCACGCATCATAGCAGAGATGTGTTTGTTTTCTCTTGCCCAGTTTCTTGCGAAATCTGTCTGGTAACCGCCAAGTATGTATACTTTATCTTTTCTCATTCTTTTTAGCCTGTCTTTAGATTATCGAGCGACAAAATATTTTCCGGAGTTCAGAAGCTGCAGGATTGGTTTTTCGCTGCTGTAGAATTTCTCAGGTACTTTCAGTCCTTTATCCTGCAGCATTTTTGCCACCTCATCGTTGCCGCCGAGCAGATTGACTATCAGGCTGGGAGGTGCCCAATGGTAACCTGCCGTCATTACTTTATCAATTCCTTCAATATTCATCTGATGGTCAGTGACCTCGCCTATTCGATTATAAGCATAAGAGATATACGTGCAAAGGATGTCTCTTACGATTTCGGCTTCTCGGCCGGCAGCGGTTTTGATTACATCAAATGCCTGCTGATACATTCCGAGATGAATCAGGTTTTTTACGTGTTCGACAAAACCTATATGTGGTTTTACAGCAGGGGTGTATTGACCTGAGTTTGGGTCGTAAAAAGACAATCTTTCACCTTCGAGTTTTTTGTAGAAGCCGGCCTTTGTCTTGTTGCCGAGCAGTCTATTCTCTATCATTTTGTCGATATAATTCGGCAGCACGAAGCTGTCGTGCATTTCGTCAGTGGTATTGTCGCGAAGATTTTTGATAATTGCCTTGTGAATATCCAGCCCTACAAGGTCAAGTGTGGCAAGAGGAGGCATAAGTCTGCCGGTATATGGGCCTATCAGGTAGTCTGTCATTTCCGCTCCGTATTCAGTGACAAGTTCCGTTATCTTGCTGAATAACAGGAAAGCGACTCTGTTGCCGGCAAAACCGGCTATATTTTTGACCGGTATGACGTCGCGGTGGAGCTTAGTTTCGAGAAAATCTTTCATAAAATCGAACAGATGCAGCTCCGTCTGGCCGGTTGCGGCGATTTCACAGGCAAGCATTTTACCGGGCGGATTATAAAAATGTGTCGAGAGAAAGTTTTTTCTAAAAAGTTCGGTTCTGTCCTGGATAAGGGCATCTAACGGAAGGCTTGAGGTTGTGGAGCTGACTATGGTTTCCGGCCGAAGGTATGCTTCAATTTTTTTGTATATCTGCCGCTTGATATTTATATCTTCGCTGACAGCCTCAATAACCCAGTCGGCCTCTTTCATTGCTGCCTCAAGCAGTTTGTCATATTCTCCGCAGATAATGTTTCGGCTTATTACTTCCGAGCGTGCCTGAGCGACGGCTTTCCGGACGCCTTGTTTAGCATGTTCGGCAGACCGGCTTAAAAAATAAACCTTTATTCCCTCCTGAGCGATAATCCCGCCGGTCAGGCTTCCTATGGTTCCACTCGAACCGAGGACAGCAACGGTTTTAATATCCTTAATCATATTATTTCCTGTTAGTGAAACTGTTATTCTTGTTTTCGCTGCGAATGTTCCAAGGCATCGACGGCACCGGGCACACCTCCGGTGTGCCAGAATACTATGGGTCTGCTTCCGAGAGCACCTTGTTTTATCATATTCATCATAGCTCCAAGTGCCTTGCCTGTATAGGTGTGGTCGAGAAGTAAACCTTCGGTTTTGAGGGCGGTTTCAATGCCTTGCTGTGAAGATTCGGTTGGTTTTGCATAGCCGTCGCCTATATATTTATCTGTAATGTTCAGTTCGCCTTCTTTCGGGACGGGCAGATTTAGGTGTTCACAAACACGTTTCGCTGCTTGTATGGTTTCATTTATACATCTTGGATTTGTTCTTGCTATGCTTATACCATATATTTTGACATTGGCGTTTGCTTTTTTAGCGCCGCACCAAAGGCCGGCATATGTGCTGCCTGTGCCGACCGCAAGGACAATGTCATAACTGTTACAGCCTGAGTTTTGCATCTGTTCGTTAAGCTCTTCACAAGCCTTAACGAAGGAATATGTTCCCTCGAGGCAGCAGCCTGCGGGTGGTACAAAGAAAGGTTTTTTCCCTTGTCTTTTTAAATCTTCCGTTAACTGTTCGACTTGCTCAGCCACTCGTTCGGTGAGTTTAGACCGGCTTTTTGGGTCGTTTTCTGTAAAGTAAACCGTTCTGATTTCTGTGCCGAGTTGCTGCTGTATTTTTTCATTAAGTGACTTTTGTCTTGGCCCGTCAGGTCCCATAAGAACGATAGCGGCGTCCATACCGAGCATTTTTGCGACGGTTGCGGTGAGTGCTGCGTGGTTTGACTCGAAGCTGCCTGTGGTGATAAGAGTGTCGGCTTTCTGTTTTTGAGCCAGGGGAATAATGTATTCGAGTTTGCGCAGCTTGTTTCCGCCGAGTACCCGCCCGAGAAGGTCGTCTCGTTTGATATAAAGATTATCACTTTTCAAATATTGACCGAGCATTTTGAGTTGTGTCAGCGGGGTCGGGAGTTCAGCGAGTTTGAATTGTGTAAGTTTTTGTTTTTTTAAATTCATTATGAATGTTTGTATCATTTGTTTTTAGCTGGCCTGTAATTGTCTCGGAGCAATCCTACTCTGGCTACATCCACTCTTTTTTCCCCGACTTTTTTTTCCTGCTTTAATGTTCCTTCAATTTTGAAACCCACTTTTTTAATCATAGAGATACTCGCAAGATTTGTAGTTCTTGCGGTACCCCAGATTTTATAGAGATTCAAATGCCTGAAAGCCCAATCAATTAAAATATTGAGAGCCTGCTGGCCGAAGCCTTTATTCCAGTATTGTTTTTCTCCGAGCGTTATGTAAAATTCAGCTATTTCATGGAATCTGTCAATATCTAACAATCCTATCAAACCAATGGGCCCATAATCTTGTTTTTCTATTACGAAGTCGTATCGTGAGAGGTCGCTAACAATCTTCCGATACCATTGTTTTGTTTTTTCGATATCTAAGGGCAGCCGATAGTGCAGGTATTTGTGGACGTCAGGGTCGTTTATCCATTTTACCTTTGTTTCAAGGTCCTTTTCTTCTAATGGTCTTAAACTTAAGTCTTTGCCTCTTATAACAACATACTCTTTTCGAGATGGTTCAGGTTTTTCTGTTTTGTCCAACAGGACGGCTTTGGTTTGTGTTTTATTATAGTCCGGGTGTTTTTCGTAGAATTCGTCTTTGAGGATACTGTACTTGTGGACGTTATAGAATATTCCGTCCTTGTAATAATCATCTCTTGATGTTCCCTCGAGGACAAAGCCGACTTTTTTGCAAACGGCGATGCTGGCAGGATTGTTTTCGAGGGCGGTTCCGAGCACTCTATGCAGGCCGAGCGCTTCGAAGCCATAATGTATCGCCAGAAGCTCTGCCTGCAGGCCCAGGCCCTTGCCCCAGAAATCTTTTTCGCCGATAACTATATACAGCAGGGCGGAACGGTTGTTTTTGTTGATATTTTTCAGCCCTATGACACCTATTGGTACACCGTCGATTGTTTCGATGACCATATCGAAGCGGTTCGTTTCTTTCTGAGTTTTTTCGAACCATTCGTAGGTTTTGTTAAGTTCGAGCTTTTCGGGCAGTACCAGCGTTTTGTTAACGTCAGGGTCGTTATACCAGCGGACTTTCAAGTCCATATCACTTTTGACGGTTGTTCGAAGCTGAATGTTCTTTCCCTTAATGAGAACTTTATTTTCTTCCATAGACGGTAAAGCCTGCTTTAATTTCTAACTTTTATTTGTTGTTTTTGCTTTAGGTTTCTTCAAATCGAAAGGCGGACCGTTCTTTTCATAATCATAATAAACGTTTTTGCGTCTTATGACAACCCAGATTGTCTGCAGCAGTATTTTAAGGTCCAGCCATAAGCTGAAATTTTCGACGTACTGAACATCGTACTCTATGCGTTTCGACCAGGGTATGCTTGCTCTTCCTTTGACCATTGCCAGGCCTGTAATGCCGGGTTTTATCTCCAGCCGCCTTTTTTCAAATTCACCGTAATATTCGAGATGCTGCGGTACCGTCGGTCTTGGGCCCACAAGAGATATGTCACCTTTTAAGACATTGATTAACTGCGGGATTTCATCAAGGCTGGTTTTTCTTAAAAAAGAACCTACGGAAGTAATCCTCGGGTCTTTCTCGGTGACAGAAAGCTTTTTTCCGATATTTACAGCACCGACAATCATAGTTCTGAATTTGCAGAGCTTAAATATTGTTGCATCTTTTCCCAGTCGGTCCTGACGAAAGAAGACAGGGCCTTTGCTTGAAAGCTTAATAAGCAATGCGATATATATTAACAGGTGACTTATTAAGGTCAGAGCAATAATAGCAACTGAAATATCAATTAAACGCTTAATCACAAGCCGAATTTTTATTGCTAAAGAATTTTTATTCATTTTTTTGATTATTTGTGGCGGGTTAGCACTTTACTTTGTGACCAGAAACCAAAGAAAACCGATGTTAGTGTATGCGCCATATTTTTATTGTTCCACCCTGGCGCACGTCGGATGTTGCGAGGAATTGCCCATCAGGTGAAATAGCCACACCGCTTGTTATTTTATGCCCCGGGTGTCTGCTGAAGATATTTTTGCTGCTTTCGCGTTCCCAGATGTTGACGTTATCGGCGAAGTTGGCTGCGATGAGTTTTCCGTCAGGACTTATCGCAATATTCTGTACAGGCGCGGTGCTTTGCTTTTTGGCAGTTGGCGGCCTTAGACGATTTATGACCTTGCCTGAATAATCGAGCTCGTATAAATTGCTGCTGCTGTCTCCTGCATAGATGGATTCATTTCCCGCAGAGAAGGCGACGGATAAAAGAGGTGTTGATTCGGGCAGAGTTTTTTCCCAGAGCTTTTGCTTTTGTTTTAGCTCAATAAGAGCTATCCAGCCGAGGTTATTTTTTTCTCCGACAATAGCAGCAAAAACTCCATTATTAGACACAGCCATAGCTTGCAGTTTTCCGTCGTTTAACTTTTCAATCGAGATTATGGAGACCCTCTTTGTTTCAGGTTCGACGGACAAAAGTTCGTAATGTGTCACGACGGGCTGCTGTTCGTAAGTTTCGGTAAGCAGAACGACTACAGTGTTATTTTTTGGATTTGCGGCCAGGTATCGCGGTGTTTTATCTGAAGCGAGTGATATTTCATTGAGTTTTTTGCTTTCTTTCAGACTGACAGTTACTACAGCTTTGGGATTTTTTTGCAGATATATGACAGAATCATTATCGAGCAGTGTGACCTGAGGTGATTTTGTAACAGCAACCTTCGGTTCCCCAGACAGGTTGTTCCAGTCGCATATATAAATTTTGTTATCGAGACCGGACGCAACCAAAAAATTACGACAAGTAGAAAGATTTATTATTCCGTTGTTGAAGGGCAGCTCGATTTCCTTTACAAGGGCGGTTTTTTTATTGGCAATGAACATTACAATTACGATGACCAAAAAGCACAGAAAGAAAAAAAGCGCGCCGGACTTCTTTTTTTTGTTTGAATCAGTCATTATTTTCCCTTACCCTCAAGATTGCTCCGCAGGATTAGTAGGCGGCAATGCTAAAAGCCTTAATCTATGTTCGACTATCTTCTGTATTACATCTTTGCTGTCGAATTTTTGTTTAATCCTGTTTTTTCCTTTTCGGCCCATCTGCTTTCGCAGTTCATCGTTGAGGATGAGTTTCTTTAAGGGCTCGATCAAAACTTCACTGTTTCTTGGTTCGACCAAAAAACCCGTGTTTCCATTGTCAACTGACTCTCGCGGCCCAATTACATTAGTTGATACGACCGGCAGTTCCATTGCCTGAGCTTCTAAGTTTACTTTACCAAAACCTTCACGGTAAGTGGGCAGGCAAAAAATATCCATAGCTGCGTAATATGGCAATGGATTATTTTGCCTGCCAGCAGCCTTTATCCTCGGGTTTTCGGCGATTACTTGTTCGGTTGATGAAAGTAAGCGGTCTTTTTCTTCCTGCTCGCCAACAAGTAATAGATAAAGTAATGGAAATTCATTACATAGTCGATTGAATGCGATTACTAGTTCATTGATTCCCTTGTCACCTGTAAGCCGTGCAACTGTTCCAATGACGACAGCATGTTCAGGGATATTAAGATTATTTCGTACCTTATTACGGGAATCCCGCCATTTTTCAGGATCGAACCGGTGCAAATCTATGCCGCAGGCGCTGCCGTTGTGCATTACTTCGCATTTTGACTTTTTGGCCAATCGCTCAGAATTGACAAAGTTTATCATTTCATGGGCAATCGGCACAATGTTGGTACTTAGCAGGCATATTATCCTTTCAAAGGTTTTGAACATAAATTTTTTCAGGCCGCTTTGACCCATATAATATAGACCCCATAAAATATAGATACGTATCGGAACCCTCGCCAAAAACGCTGCAATAGAGCCAAGCAGTGATGCCTTGGGAGTACTATACTGAACAATGGCAAATTTCTTATTTCTAAAAAACCGGTATAGCTTCCAGAGCACTTTAACATCGCTAACAGGACTTAAGACTCTGCTGAATTTGACCGGAAAAAAGTTCGTTTCAGCAGGTATGTAATTGCGTATCTGAGGGTCATCAGCACAGACAACGGTTGTTGTAAAGCCGGCTTTGTTTAGCGCGTCTATAAGACCCTGATAAAAGGATCTTATAGAACCCGAGACTGTTGTTAATATACAAAGGCTGGATTTACGAGCAATAATCATAGTGCTTTGGTTACCTTGGCGGAAAACTACTCAGAGTTTATCCGGTTAAATCTTGAAAAGACATTTGGCTTTTTATCGACTCTCGGTCCAATCACTTTTGCCGGTATGCCGGCGGCGAAAACATTATCAGGCAAATCTTTTGATACCGCCGCATTTGCTCCCACTATTACGCCGGAACCGATATTGGCACCGGAAACAACTACAACATGGGCGGCAATCCAGCTGCCTTTGCCTATTTTTGTGGGAGCCGTTCTTGAACCGCCTAATCTGACTGAATTGTTCTTGAAACAATGAGAACTGGTCGTAATAACGACGTACGGGCTTAGTTCAACCTCGTCTTCTATTGTCAGGCCGCCGATGCCGTCGAGCCAGCAGCCGGTTGCAATATATACATTATCGCCGATTTTTATACCGGATGAATTAAGAAATGTCACGCGGCGTGCCAGTCGCAGATTTTTGCCGCATTTACCTGTGAATGGTGCAACTAAAAATCCCCTGATTCTTATACTAATTCTGTTCTCCGGTAGCCAGTTAGTCAAAAGCTGTACAAACCACAGGGGCAAAGCATATCGACACTGGTAGGCTATTTCTTTGAGTATTCGCTTGATGATGTTAACAATCCCTTTTATGATTATAATCTCTGATATATTGCCAAAATTCCATTTTGCGCCGGTTCATAACTTCCGGTTTATATTCCTTAGCCTTTTCAAAGTTAGTGTGAGACATTGCTGCGAGCCGTTCAGGGTCATCAATTACTTCCGCTATCTTTTCTGCAAGAACCTCGTGATTTTTTGGTGCCACCCGATACTCTTTCGCAAGCAACTCTTTAATGCCGCCGACATCACTGCCAATTGCCGGCAGCCCACGTGCCATTGCCTCTATTAGTGACCGAGGCATACCTTCAGTAAAGGAAGGCAAAATGAAAAGTTTACTCTCATCAAGCTTCGTAAAAAGCTTTTTGCCGTGGGGAATTGCTCCAGAGACATTAATCTTCCCTGACAACCCCATTTTTTTGACCGATTCTTTTAAAAAATTAATTTCCCTGCCGGGGCCTATGATTATTGCTTGCAGGTCGAGTCCTCGTTTAGACAGTTGCTCAAGGGCCTTAACCAATATCAGGTGTCCTTTTTCCGGCTCTAATCTGCCGATTGAAATGACATCAAAGGATTTATCCTGAAAGTCCTTTGCAGTTCTCGGAGTAGTTAAAAGCTCTTCATTAATATTTACGCTGCTAAATACCCATTGTCTTGATTTATCACCGCTTGGATAAAGATTTTGCAGATAGTTACTCGTATAACTTGCACAAAAAGCCTTTTTAACCTTTAACTTATTAATCTTTTCTCCCATATATGCTAACAGTTTGTTAAGGCCGAGGATTTGCACATTTTTGACTGTGAGAGCCGATTTGCCTGCTTCGCCGACGACCTCAGCGGCGTATGGCTGCCGTCTCAGTTGCAGGTAAGCCGAGCAAACTGTACCTATGTTTCCGCCTCTTAAAAGGTAACAGCCGTTCTTTCTCGTGGCCTTAAAACAATCAAAAAGCACGCGAGGCATTTTGCACAGGAAATGCCAAAAACCAACATAGTCCGTAACAGGAATAAAGCAAACATTCGGCCCGTCAGCTCTTTGCCATCCTTTCGGCAAAGTGGTTACCTTACGCACTCGAGCGATAGGACACACCTCATCAAACACATTCAGATACTCTTGCCAGTACCTGTAGACAAAGGCGATATCCGTATATATATCACCTCTGTATTCTAAAAAGTGCTGCTCAATAGTCACCATAAGCCGCATCTGTCATTGTCTCCGCAAACCACACGGTTGCTCTTAAAAACCCAATGTGTTGCATTATTATGGTATTGTGAATGAGTTTATCTTGATAGGCAATTTTTTGCCTGATGTTTGCGAATCTATTCTCACTCCGTGTGGATTTGAGACGTTAATCTCTCCTTTGACATCATAAACGCCTTCACCTGCTACAGCGTCGGTAATTTTCATAAAAGGGCGGTTCTTTTCGTCATAGACAAAACAATTGACAAACTCGACTCCTCCTGCCTGATTTGCAACCTTCTTTTTTTTCAGTTCAAGATAGATAGGAGATATTTTTACTCCTTTGGCAACATTTCGCCACTTGCAATCAGTAAACTTCACCTTCATCATTGAAGAATTTGTTTTATCCCAAAGGATATGGGCACCAGCGTAGGATGTATCCTCAATAGTGCAATTTTTAAACTCAATTAATCCCTTTGGGTCATTATCAGTATATCTCTTAGTGGAACGAAAACGAATGCCTGCCGATATACAGTTCTTGACATAGCAGTTGACAAAAAGGACAGAAACCTCACGTGACTTTTCAGATAGATCTCCTATGTTCAGCATAAAACCAGCGCCACCATTGTTCTCGGAGATACAATTACTTAATACAACATCAACCAGCATATCCGCTGCATCATCTGGTTCCAGGTCTATACCAGCTCTTGGCGAAGTCCCTGCGGTATTTTTTAGCACACAGTTTTCTATACGCAGCTTATCGACAGAGATTACACTTATGCCCTGGCGATAATTGTCATCGCAGGTACAATCTCTAATCAATATATTTTTGCATGGCACAAATTTTTTATCTCTTGTTATGAAAATACCGTCTCCCCCGGAGCTTTCCAGTTTGAGCCCAAAAACATTAACATCGCTGGAGCTCATTATTTCAAGGACATGTCGATGTTCAGATTTTTCGTATTTTGAGCTTTTGTAGTCGTTCTTTCGCATCCGAAGTGTGGCACCATAACCACGAAGAGTTACATTGCTCAAATTGCGTGCCGAAAACAGGCAATCGAATCTATCCTTAAATTCACCGCTTTTTGCAATCACAACTACACCCGGCTCAAAAATAATCTCCTGATTGCCGGCCAGCTTTATCGGCCGGACAATCCATTCATTTCCCACATAGGGGATAATAACTTTGCCGGCTCCGGAATTTATCGCTCCTTGTATCGCCCCAGTGGAATCGTCTTTGTTAAATCCCCACCATACAGCATTAGCTGTTGTTTCTTCTCCGGAAAGAACTCTTTGTATCGCCTCCGGATCCTTAAAAATCTCTGGTGAAGTTGCTGTTTGGCCCCCGCACATATGAGAATTCAAGAAAAGGACCGCGATAATGCAAAAGCCTACCACTAAAGAAATAGCTTTTATATGTTTATAGACCATAAATTTAAATATTCGTTTCAGCCTGATATGAATCATTTTTTTCTCCGTTCGATTTGGCTAAATAAGCCATAAAATATTCGACCAATGAAATTAGTTCAAGCCGTTTAGGATATCAGTAAAGCGCTAATCACAGGTTAAGCATCGTCAATAGTTTTTGTCAGAATAGTAGGCCAACTCGTCTGCTTCGTATGCTGGCTCGTTTTCTAAAAGCCAACTGCTCTCAGCCGTTGTTTCGGTAGCAGTGATTGCAAATATACTCCAAATAAAGACGAGCCAGGGGAGATTGTAGAAGAAAACGCTGGTAATCATTAATACCATTGATGCTGTACAGCCGGCCAGCGTAAGCCGGGCCTGTATCGTCCATGGGTCAAGGCATTGGCGGTAACGCCGACCAAGAAGAAATCGTATGATCCACAATAACGCAATCATCAAAAGTACAAAACCTATTAATCCAGTTTCAATCAAGGCTTGGAAATAAGTAGAATGACTGTTAGTTAAACTATAACCAAACTCTGTCTCTCTTGAATGTAAGTACCCAGCGCCCCTACCATGGAGAATACGTAGAGTATTGTCGTGGAGCAGGGAGTAGAAGCCTCCGTGGCCGGTACCTATAATGACATTACCTGGACTCGAGGTAAATACCCTAAAGGCGGTCTTATATGTTTCGCTCCTACTTGGGTCCTCCATCGTGACAAAACGTTTTGGTAATCCCGTGAAAAGTAACACGGTGCCTAATATCAGTGCCACGGGCGTGATAACCTTGAGGGCCCTAAACACTCGCAGTGCCACCAGCAGCAATAAAACGAATGCGACCATGCAGAGTATGGCTCCGCGGCTGCCGGTTCCTATAATAGTTACAAAGATAACAAAGGTGATAAATCCCCAAAACGCCTTTGAACGACCAGGGATAAAAAGCAGCCCGGTTGTGAAACCCAAAATTGGGAACAGAATAAAATTCAAGGATGTAGACGGGCTAAGTGGACCAAAAACCCTTATAAAACCAAGACCTGGTGCTAGCCTATCTATCCAGGCAGTACTGGGTCTTAAGCCGGGAAAGGCAAACGATAGACCCATGTAAACAAACATAATAAAGGTTAGAATCAGGACGAGCCAGCAGACAACCTTCATCCGATTAATGTAAGATAAACCCGAAACCAACAGGACCGCGGTCAACACAGGTAACACCATATATAAGGTCTGTAAGAAAGAGTAGCCCCTCTCCAATCCGCTCCGACTGTTCCACGATAGAGAAATGATTTGCAGAAGCCCAAATAGCAACATCGGCATCAGGTACCAGCGTTTTGTAGTTCTTGATATCCCGTAAGAAAATCCCCCCAAACCTCTGGCTATCAATACTAATAAAACCATTGTAATAAACCACAGTTCTGACCAATATATATATAATCCAAAGGGCAGCGGCAGATATCTGCCCCAGGCAGATGCAACCAGACTCTTGGGAAGCAGAAATACCGCTATGAGAATAATCAGTGTCGCAGCAGATGGACGATAATTGTCTATGTCGGATAGTTGGTCTTCAGGATAGACCGGAGTGCTTTCAGTGTCTTCGTATCCGTAAGCCCAATCACCAGCGCCGTACAATTGGTCTGATTGTACTGAATTAGCCATAATAAATCTCCTTTAATTTCTTTATAGAGCTTTCTATCGTAAATGGAAATTGCTTCAGAAATACCTTCCGTTGACTTTCGGGCATTTTTGGCTGTTTCAGTGTATTAAGTAATGTCTGTGCCCACTCGTCTATAGTAGTGTCCAGAGGCAAGAGAATTGAGTCAGGACAGGTGGAGGCAACTTCATGTACGCCGGGAATGTCCTGAGCAATAATTTTTAAGCCGGCCGCAGCAGCTTCGATAATTACTATTCCAAAGCCCTCGTTACAGGAAGGAAAAGCAAACACATCCGCCGCCATTAAGTATCTGTCGATACTTGGTGCACTGCAGATGAATCGGAAATTGTTTTCGATGCCTCTCAATCGAACCTGTTCTTCAATCGCTTTTTTTAGTATGCCTGAGCCGATAAGCAGAAAATACACATCTTGTCTTTGTTCAAGGACACGTTCCGCGGCCTGCACCAGAACTTCGTGCCGTTTATGAGGTACGAATCTTGCGACATTAAGTACAATCGGAGCGTTTTCAGGAATATCTAATTCGCGACGAATTTTTTTCTTATCTACCGGCTTGGTAAAACGCTCAATATTTATTCCATTGTATATGACGTGCTTTGTTTGGTCTTCATTCCAACAGGGCCCCCAAAAGCCCTCCACACTTGCCTGAGAAGGTCCGACAAAGATGGTACCGTATCGCCGAATCCATCTTTTCATCAGCGAGGTATACAAGCAGCGGAGAAGCTTGCCTTGCTTTAAATCCTCTGCAGGATGAATGTGGGCGATGCGCTTCGGTACTCCCGCCCGGGCTGCCAAACGCAATATGAGTCCGGAAAAATAATATAGATGACTGTGAACTACATCGTAATGTTCGCTATGAAGCACTCGTTTGAATTGACGGGAAAATCGCCAAATGTTTTTGTCAAGCGGCGAGCATAGTATCCTGCCGCCAAGGCTTTCGAATTCATCTTTGTATGCCCCTTTGTCCTGTCCCGTAAGGCAGACATCAATCTGCAGTTCCTCTCGGTTAGTATTACGCATAACATCCATAAGCCATGTTTCCGCCCCCCCGCGGTTTAGTGACCTGAACACCTGTAAGATACGAAGCGGCTTATTACGGGTTTTGTCCATCTCTGAAATCTTCCTTAAAACCTAATTATAGCTGTTGGGCCGAATCTTTATGGCTTCTTTAACAGTATCAGCAATACGGTTTTGTACTTCGTTCAAGCTGATCGCGTTATTAATATACTCTTCTTCAAAACTTTTAATCTTTTCTGATGTTTTAAAGGGTATTACCTGACATCCATAGCAGTAGCTTATGACCAATGCGTGCATTCGAGCGGCAACGACTACTTCGGTTCTTGCTATCTCTTTAGTCAGTTCTTCCAATGTACAAATATCTAAGACTTCCACGTCAATACCATGCTTATCGTATAAATTCTGCTTTAATTTTTCTGCAGCAGGCAGGTCAGATTTTTTGCTTGTACAAAACAGCTTTACCTGATAATTGTCGTTCGAATATTTTAGTATCTGGTCTTCCCAATACTGTAAATACATATTTTCATCCAGGCCAACCTCTGAGTTGTTCCTCTTTCTCTTATAGAATTCGTAATTCACCGGGCAAAGTAGCGCTCTTTTTTCTTTACGTGATGGGTATTTGTATATTTCGCTTATGTAAAAGGCGATATCAGGAACCAGCTTCGACGAAACTCCAAAGATGTTTTTCAGAACAGATAAGGAGTCCCTGTCTCTGACATATATAGCATCCACTGACCTGAGCGATTTGCTATATAGGTATTTATCAAAGTGCGTATACTTATCAGCGGCTCCTACGCCTATCAGTACGACTTTTTTCTTATGAAAATTTTTGTACAAATAAACCCAAATGAACATTCCCAGGCCGAAAGCGCCGTTAGACTGAATAAGTTGCCCGCCACCTATCAATACCAAATCATACTCGTTCGCTCTTAAGTGTTTTAGAAAACTCGTCCAGGTTCTGAGAAACCATCGTAATTCCATAGGCAGCACTTTTTTTACGAGCTTCTTCAAAAAGCCTGCCGCCGCCGGTTCAGGTTGAGTTGCTGTCGCTATGTTAGTTTTTTTCAGACCGGAAAAAGATGTCCAGCTGACATCGCAGTTGGTGTCCTTTAGAAGCTTTTCTAAACTAAGCCTGATAGCTTCGTCACCAAGATTTCCCAATCCCCCCTCGTTTATAAGCAATACTTTCCTCATATTCCTCGTTTGTAAACCAGGGATAGCAAAAAATCCCTTTCTTCTTTGCTTATTGCTACACTATAACATATTAAAAGATAGACAACGCTCAGGGGCAATGCAGCTGCACACAGACGGGGGATAGAGCTCAAGTCGTACATTTTACTCAGCCCTAATCCTACCAGTGATACTAATGCAGCCATTAATATGCCGAGAATTATATCTTTAAAGAATATGGACTTGGGCTGATCCAGCAGTGTTGCAGTGTAAATGGGAGTAAAGAACAGATTTTTGCTTGTCAGACATAACATCGATGCCAGAGCGGCGCCATAAAGTCCCATTGTCGTATATTTTATTAATAATATTGTTAGAATAACATTGATTACACCACCAATCACTATGACAATTGCCGGCACTTTCACTTTGTTCATGCCTTTGTAAATTGAGAACATTGGCCGGACGGTAGTATTCACAATCCATGGTCCGACGAGCAGGCACATTAAAGGACTCAGCTCTGCAAATGTCGGCCCGAGCCAACGATTTAATAAAGGCATCGAAAATCCACACACAAGACCAGTAGGCAGGGCGATTAATAAAGCCATAAACTTTGTCGCGCGTCTCGTATGTCGAGCCAAATCATCACTCTTCGTGTGGGCGACATACTCGTATGCGATGGGAGTAAAGACATTCGCAACGGCGGAACCCAACATACTCAATAAGGTAACCACAAGAACCAGAGGCCCGTATAAACCACATTGCTCGGGACCTAACATAAGGTTAATGATTATAAGGTCTGTGCTCAAATACAGGAGTGTCCCAATCTGATTTATTGTCATCCAACCGCTCATAGAAGCCATTTCACGGAAGGCATTCAGCTTGAAGGACTTCAACTTTATATGCAGTTTGGGAGTTAAAAGATTTTTCAGATACATGGAGCTGAACAGCATAAATAATGCCATTCCGCAGTAACCCAGTCCGACATATTTGAGTGATGCCCCGAAATACACAAAGCACAGAACTGTAATTCCCAGCCGCAGGAGCTTGCTGAGTATTATCGTTGCCTCACTGAGGTCGAAGCGATGTTTAATCAGCGTGCTTACTCTAAAGGGGCTTGTTGTCGCAACAAAAAAGGAAGATGCAGCTACCAGAAGAAAAAGCCAGCGTGCGCTTGTCTCATGTCCTGCGGGGACCTTGAATATAGCTGGCAGTTGAACTGCAAAAATGATAACAGGGACAAGAAGTAAAACACACATCATCAATATGGAGAACAAGGCTGTGTTGAAGTAGGTGTTGCTCTGCTCCATATCGTTGCGATTAAAATGAATGGCTACAAAGCGTCCAACTGCGTTTCTAATTGCTGTTGAGAACAGGTCAAAGTAGGCCACCACCTGAGTAACCAGTGGAATCATTCCATATGCAGCAAGACCCAGGTGCCGTATTAAATAGGGAGTAAGCCAAAGACTGATTAAGGTGCTTACAATTATTGCAAGGATGTTAGAGGTAACGTTAATTAATAATCGATGTTTAGCTTCTTTGGCTGTCTGCATAAATTAGGATAAAATTGGTTTTTTGCTTTATGCGGGAGAAAACAAGTTACCCCCTGGTTCGCGTCCTGTTAGACGATACGGACAAGCGGCAGTAAAGTCTACCTTGCCAGTGTTACCTCGTTGATTAACGCTGTTTTTATTCAATTAAACGCAGATTACACGGGTAAATACGGTTTTAATAATCAATTTGCTTAAACTCCGTCCCCGTCGGTGGCGAAAAAACAATTGTTAACCTTGAACTGTTTTTTTCCCGGACACTGCCGTGGGTATTATTAACCTATATATAGAAAGTTACCGCTGCACTGGTATTATAACATAAGTTTCGTCAAATAAAGAACATAGCTTTAATACGAGCTTTTTGCAACCAATAATATTGTCTCATTTTTCAACAAAAAATTTACGTTATCAATGTCCCATAAGTTCATATTTGAAGCTCAACTGCCGATTTCCAAAAAAATGCAAGTCTTAAAAAGCATAAGCCCTTTATTCATATCAAGTTATGAAATCTTGGGGAAAATTTATAATGTTTTTTTAGGTGTGTCTGGTCTTTTCAGGCTTTTGTAAGTAAAACCGATTGTGGAAATGGCCGAAAAAACCTTATACTTTGGAATGCTTGTCCAAAGCAAATAAATGGGGGTATAGGAATATATAACGAAACTATTAGTACCTTGACAGGAAGCTTTCAGTTTTAAGCCCGATAGTGACACTTGTGGCATATCTGTAAGTTGGATTTTGCATCTAAGGGAGCAAAATATTGTAATATTTTTAAAACACTGGTTATTTTTCCGAAGTGCTTTAGTTCAGGGACTTATTATCGATGCTTAAGATTAAATCAGATAAATGGTTATGAATAAATCGCCGATAAGTCTATGTGATTATTTATGATAGGTAAGACTGAGAAGGACTCTTGGCTTTTTAGTAAGGAACTAAGACTGAGTTATATTGACAGCATGTTGTCAGGTTTTTGGTTTACTGTTTGATATTGGTGGAGAAAATACAGGCCTTTATATAGAAATCATTTTGGATTAGGGAGGTAGAACAAGAGCTGTCAAGGGGGTGGTTACATGAATTACGATAATGTGGTTGTCGACAAGTCAGAGGTTATGGATAATAAAGACTGTGTCACAGGTTTTTTTGGTACGAGAAGATTGCTGCTTCTGCTCGTCCTGCCCTTAGCCGTTCTATTCATTTTCTGCGGCTGGTACACCCTCCATATGTATGCAAAATTTAAGGTTACTGATAATCAATATCACAGGGTGATGGAGTTAAGCGGTTTTATCACACACTATGATGAAGTGTTGACTATGTCCGCAAGAATGGCGGCGGCAACGGGCGAACCTGAGTGGGAGCAGCATTACAGGTCGTTTGAACCTCAGTTGGATTCCTGTATTAAAGAAGTAATAGGTATTACTCCAAAAGATTTTATGACCCAGGCCGTTCGGCAGACTGATACTGCTAATATGAAGCTTGTTGCTATGGAGAATAAGGCCTTTGAAATGGTCAGAAGCGGCAACTTGAAAGCTGCCTGCGAGTTGCTCAGCAATCGGGAATATCAGCAGCAAAAGCGGATATACGGCAATGGCATCAGTCAGTTGGTTGCTGCTATGCAGGGGCATATGGGAAGTGAGACTCATAAGTACCATATTGTTTTATTAATCACTGTCACTCTGTTGACTGTTTGCGCCTCATTTTTGCTGTTTAGCTTTGTTTTTGTACTCCAGAAACATAAATTGGCTGAACAAAAAAAAGCCAGCGGGAAAATTGAAAGACAAAAAGAATTTCTTAATAACATCCTGGAGTCATTAACACATCCCTTATATGTTATCGATGCTGATGATTACACAATCAGGATAGCGAATTCGGCAGCGTGCCGGGAACGACTGGCTGAGGGCGTGAAATGTCATATGCTTTCTCATAAACAAAACAAGCCTTGTACAGGTCCTGACCATGTTTGCGTACTTGAGGAAATAAAAAGAACAGGTAAACCGGTTGTTGTTGAGCATATGCATTATGACGAAAATAAGAACGCACGATATGTCGAGGTTAATGGTTTTCCGGTTTTTACTAAGGACGGCAAAATTTCTGAGATAATTGAATATTGTCTGGATATTACCGAGAAGAAGCGAATCGAATCGGACCTTAAGGAGACTAAGGAGCGGGCTGAGTTGATATTCAAGCTTGTTCCCAGCAGTGTTTTCACCGTTGATAGAGATAATATTATTACAAGTGTTAATGAAAGATTATGTCAGGTGACAGGTTTTACTCCTGAAGAGATAGTTGGAAAACCCTGTTCTGAATTTGCTCTTGAGCCTTGCTGTGTAAAGTGTGGTCTTTATGCTCAGGATGTTGACAAGCCTGTTATTGGTAAGGAGTGTAAAATCCAGACTAAAGATGGACGCATAATTACTATATCAAAGAATGTTGATTTTATTAAGGATTCTTATGGTAATATTATTGGCGGCATAGAGTCCTTCGAAGATATTACGGCAACCAAACGAATCGAGCAAAGACAGGAAAAGCTTGTTGAAGAGCTTGAAAGTGTTAACCATGAGCTTAAAGATTTTGCGTACATAATATCTCACGACTTAAAAGCGCCCCTTCGTGGTATTACCACCCTGGCTGACTGGATATCGAGTGATTATGGAGACAAGCTCGATGACCAGGGTAAAGAGCAGTTGCGGCTGCTTAAAGAGAGAGTCAGCAGAATGCATAATATGATTGAGGGTGTGCTGCAGTACTCAAGGGTGGGACGAATAAAAGAGGAGAAAGTCCCCGTCGATTTGAATATTTTAATGGGAGAGGTCATTGATACGATTGGCCCGGGGGAGAATATTGAGGTTGTCGTCGAGAACGAGTTGCCTGTCGTGAATTTGGGGCCTATTCGTATAAAACAGATTTTTCAGAACTTACTGGGTAATGCTGTTAAATATATTGAAAAGCCCGAGGGGTGGATAAGAATTGGCTGTGTCGCGGATGGAGATTTCTGGAAGTTTAGTGTTGCTGATAATGGACGCGGTATCGAAGAGAGGAATTTTGAAAGAATTTTCAAGATATTCCAGTCTTTAGCACCCCAGGAAAGTTATGAAAGTACCGGTGTTGGTCTGACGGTTGTTAAGAAAATAGTAGAGCTGTATGGTGGCAAAATTTGGCTGGAGTCGGAATTGACTAAGGGAACAACTTTCTTTTTTACTTTGCCAAAAGAGCAGATAGGAGTCGAAGCCAATGAGAGGCTTGAGGCCGATATTGTTGGTTGAGGATGATAGTGTGGATACAATGACCGTTGAGAGAGCTCTCAAGGACAGGCGGATTCCCAATCCTCTGATTCATCCACGGGACGGCAGAGAGGCTATTCAATATTTAAATGATGTCCAAAATAAGAAGCCGTGTATCATTTTTCTCGACTTGAATATGAGAGATGTTAACGGCTTTGAATTTCTGCAGAGTATAAAGGCGGATAGCAGGCTGAAAAGAATTCCAGTTGTGGTTATAACGATATCTAAGAATATTGAGGATGTATCAAAGTGTTTTGAACTTGGTGCAGTCGGATATGTCATAAAGCCCCAGGATTACAAAGAGTTTGTGCAGATGATAGGAACAATTGACAAGTATTGGACTTTAAGTAAATCGCCAAATGAGTGCTGATATCACAGACAAATCCAGATACAGAGTTTTGCTCATCGAGGACGATGAGGTTGACCGGATGGTCTTTGAGGCAGCGGTTCGAAAAAACAGCCTGCCTTATGATTATAAATTGGCCAGCTCGGTTTCAGAGGCGAGTGAAGTATTGGAGCGGGAAAGGTTTGATATTGTCATCGTTGACTATCGGCTGGGTGACGGCACGGCTTTTGATGTTTTCGGTATTCTGGAAGATACACCTACAATATTTACAACCGGCGCCGGTGATGAAGAGACCGCTATCAAGGCTATGAAGGCAGGTGCCTATGATTACCTCGTTAAGGACCCGAAACGTAATTATCTTAGGGTTTTACCGGGGGTAATAAAAAATGCCATCAACAATAAAGCAAATGAAGATGCACTTAAAAAATATCACGAAAATCTCGAAAGACTTGTAAAGGAAAGGACTGAACAGCTCGCCGAGGAAAAAGAGCTGTTGTCAGTGACTCTTTCAAGTATGAGCGACGGAGTCATTGCTGTTGACGTTGATAAGCGAATCATTTTATTTAACAGGATTGCCGAGCATCTCACAGGATGGAGCTTTGCCGAAGTACACGAAAGAGGGGTCGATGAGTTTTTTAGAATTGTCAGAGAAAATACGGAAGAGACCGTTGAAGATTTTGTTCACAGAGCACTCGAATCCGGCCAGATGCAGACAGGAACTGATGAGGACTGTCTTGTTGCTAAAAACGGAAGTTTACATCCCGTATCAGCCGGTGCTTCTCCCCTTCGCAGAAACAATGGAGCAATAGTTGGTGTTGTGATAGTAATGCGGGACGTTACGAAGGAACGCGAAATTGACCAGATGAAAGAGAATTTTATCTCTTCTGTCTCACACGAGCTGCGGACTCCTTTGACTTCGATAAAGGCATATACTGAAACAATCCTGTCCAGCCCTGATATGAATCGCGAAACTCAAGAGGAGTGTCTGCATGTGATTGAAAAGGAGACGGAGCGGCTGAAAGCTCTGATAGAGAGTATTCTTGAAATATCAAGTATTGAGGCCGGTACTTTTCAAATCGTTCGCAAGGATGTGGATTTCCGGAATGTTATCAATCGAGTTCTTTCGGTCCTAAAACCGCTGGCGAAAAAAGGAAAAATAGAGCTACGATGTGATATCTCTGAAGAACTTGAAATTTTGCAGGGTGACGAAAGTAAAATTGAGTCGGTGATAACGAACCTTGTAAATAATGCCATAAAATTCACACCAGAAAATGGCAGTATTTCTGTTTCTGCTCAATGTCGTGAGAGTGAGCTGTTTTTCTCTGTAAGTGATACCGGAGTAGGAATACCAAAGGAATCGCTTCCGAAGATATTTGGCCGGTTTTACAGGGTCTATCGTGAGGGAGAGCAGGTACAGGGTACAGGGTTGGGACTGGCCATTGTTAAGGAAATTGTTCAGATGCATGGGGGCAGAATCGAGGTGGAAAGCGAAGTCGGCAAGGGAACAACATTTACTGTTGTTTTGCCTTTGGTCGGTCAGATACAGCCGCATACCCAGAAAGTTGGTTGAAACTCGAATAATTTTTTCATTCCATATTTTTCAATAATTCAACGATAAGAAAGACTTTTTCCAAATTCTTTCATAGAAGTTCAGGCTTTTTTCACAAAAAGGTTCACCGAAGAAAATCATAAACGGTTAGAGGCAACTTTAAGCTTGACCGCTTGAATGCGGTTCGCTATTGTTATTCTTCGTCCTTATAAATAAGAGGAGTTGTTTTATGAATTCTTTTGGGCGTGTATTTAAATATATTCTGCCTCAATGGCCGAGGCTTATTTTTGTATTCTTAAGCGCTTTTATTATAGCTTTCCTGGTCTCTTTGAGTTTGGCAACGTTGGTGCCGTTTTTGAAGGTGCTGATGGGCGAGGAGGGTCTGCACGGCTGGGTTGATAGAAAAGTGTGCGATTGGCGCTATGGAATTGATTTCTATGTGCCTGAGACGACAGATTTTACAGAAAACGGAGATACAGGTATTTCTTATTATCTGCTTGTCAGGGGAGCGGATAATAAAAGCCTCGCTCGGACGGCCGGTTTGAAAAAAGAAGATAAAATCGTTGGCGCTGGCGATTGGATTATAGATGAGAAAATTGATAAGGTTCCGAGAAGTAAACTGCTTGAAGAGCTGGCTACCACTGATAATAAGACTATTGCTGTTCAGGTTAAAAGGCGCAATGAAGAAGGAATGGAGGTTATCAAGGAGCTTGAGATTGCTGTTCCTGAAAAGACTTTAGGCATAAAGCTTGCTCAATCTCTTGTTGGTTTTATTAAAAGAGATCAGAGCAAAAAGGAAAAGTTGGCTGTTGTCGTTCGTATAATTATAGCTTTGATAATTGTTACTATTATAAGATGCCTGGCAACCTTTTATCAGAAATACATCGGCGAGAAAGTCGTTCAGATTGCAAATGCGCATCTGCGTGAAGATGTGATATTGCATGTAATGAATATGCCCTTTGGTTACTTCTCACGCTGGGGAACGAGTGATACTGTCAGCAGAATTATCAGGGACATAGGGCAAACTGCTGAAGGTGCGAAGTTGTTCTTGGGCAAAGCTCTGCGTGAGCCTATGGTTACGCTGTGGACATTGGTTCTTGCCTTCCTTATCAGCTATAAGCTCACGTTGATATTTCTCGCGATGGGACCTGTGGTAATCTGTATCGGAGTTCTGCTTGGCAAAAAAATAAGAAAGGCCACGAAAAGGTCGCTGGTTATTTCAGCACAGATGCTCGGCAAGCTTGAGGATATTGTCGGGGCCCTGCGGGTTATCAAGGTCTATAATCAGCAGACCAATGAGCAGGCCTCCTATAAGCAGGTCAACAGTAAGTATCTTAAAAGACTGTTGAGGGTAACAAAAGTCGATGTCTCTACCGGGCCTATCCTTGAGGTGCTCGGCATGTTCGCAGGCTCAGCAGCTCTGTTGGTCGGAGTGAATTGGGTGGTTAATGCCAATATGCAGGCGAGCTCGTTTTTTTCACTTTTAATAGCGCTTGGAATGGCTGCTGAATCGATGAGAAAAAGCAGCGATATCTGGAATAAAATTCAAATGTCCAATGCAGCAGCAGAACGCGTCTTTACTCTTCTCGATGAGCCTGGGGAACAGGAAAAGCCTGGTGCGGTAGAGCTTGCACCGCTCAAAAGAGAAATTGAATTTAGGGATGTGGTCTTTACATATCCTGGTTCGGATAGGCCTGTACTGAATAAGATTAATCTTAAGGTTCAGGCCGGCCATAATATTGCCATTGTCGGGCCAAACGGCTCGGGAAAGACTACTCTTGCCAACCTTATACCAAGGTTTTATGAGCCGGACAGCGGAAAGGTTCTTATAGATGGAACGGATATTCAGGATGCAACTCTGCATAGTTTGCGAGACCAGATTGGAATGGTTACACAGGAAGTGGTGACATTTAACGATACCATAGCTGCTAATATCGCTTATGGAAAGCCCAATGCGACGAGAGAGGAAACAATAGAGGCTGCAAAAAGAGCTTATGCACATGAATTCATCGCTCCTTTGCCGGATGCTTATGATACGGTAATCGGTGAGCACGGCTCGGGACTCAGCGGGGGACAGCTGCAAAGAGTTGTTATCGCAAGAGCTATTTTGAAAAATCCCACAATCCTGATTTTTGACGAGGCTACAAGCCAGGTCGATGCCGACAGCGAGGCTAAAATCCACAATGCGATTGAAAAAATTATGCAGCACAGAACAAGTTTTGTTATCGCGCATAGATTCAGTACCGTTATTACAGCTGATTTGATAGTCGTGATGGACAATGGGCAGATTATTGCGCAGGGCCAGCACGAAGAGCTGATTAAGACCTGTACATTATATCGCAGTTTATATGAAACACAGCTTGTGGCTTCTTAGATAAAAAAATAAAAATCATAATCGACGCCGGCTTGATGTTTATGGCATTGATTGTCACGGTTATTATTAATTGCCTGGACAGTATCATATGGCTGAGCTTCCAATCAATCTAAAAATTGAAAACAGTTTGAATCCTGAGAAGCTGGAATCTGTTGAGTGTCGTTCTCTTTTGCGGAATGTACCGGGTAACAGGCAAATTTATGATGGCCGATGGAACGACAAGGCGGTCATTGTAAAAATCTTTTCGAAAAAATTTTTCGCACACCATCATCTTAAAAGAGAGTGGCAGGGATTAAACTTTTTGCATAAAGGCCGGTTGAATGCACCGGAACCTTTGTTTTTTGGACGGACAACAGACCGAAGATGGGCGATTGTAACCGGTAAAATAGCAGATTCTTCTACGGCTCTTGAGGTTTTTAACAGTGCCGAAGACGACCGGGACAGATTCAGGATTCTTGTTCTTGTTTGCAAAGAGCTGGCAAAGCAAAACAGCAAAGGCGTTTTGCAGAAAGACTTGCATCTGGGCAACTTTCTTGTTTCAAAAGATACTGTTTATGCGCTGGACCCTGCCCGTATGAAGTTTTTTCATCAGCCTCTATGCAGGTCAAAAAGCATCTCTCAATTGGCACTGTTTAGCTGCTATTTATCCGATTATGACATTGAATTGTTTGGTAAGCTGTGCAAGGAGTATTTTGACGCGCGGGACTGGCGATTTGACCAGACTCAAAAGGCTTTGGTATTAAAAAGCAGAGACCGGCGTAGAAAAAAACAAATAAGAAAAGGCCTGGAAAAGTGCATGCGAACAAGTAAAAGAACAGTGAAAAGCGGGGGCCGGCGATATTCTGCTGTTTTTGACAGGAACTTCATCGAATCCGCAAATCCAATTGACTTTATAAGCAAAATTGATTCTTTGATGGATGCAGGCCGGATTCTCAAAAACGGTAATACCAGCTATGTCTGTTGCATAAACTTCAATGGAAAAGATATTGTCGTCAAGCGCTACAATCATAAAGGTTTTGTTCATTCCCTGCGCCATACGATAATGGGCTCTCGTGCCCGTCGCAATTGGCTTTACGGACATCGTCTCGGAATGTTGAACATCCCGACACCGAAACCGCTTGCCTTCATCGAGCAGAAGAAAGGAGTGCTTGTATGGAAGTCTTACATTGTTACTGAGTACGTCGATGGTAAAAAACTTTACGATTTTCTAAAGGAAGACCAGCCGGAACAGCAGAAGTCATTATTTATAAAAGAGCGGCTGGAAACGCTGATGAAAAAGCTTTCAAAATATCGCATTACACACGGCGATTTGAAGCACACTAATATCCTGGTTACAAAAGATGACGTTGTTCTGACCGACCTTGATTCCTTGAAATTTCATAGATTTGGATTCTGCTATAAGATAAGACAGTCGAAAGATATTAAACGTCTCAGGCAGGGTGGTCAAATGGACAGTTTTCTTGCTGGTAGTGATTTCGGCTGATTCTTATTGGTTGTCACTGAGGCATTTTTTAATCAGTCCGGCAAGTTGTTTGCTGATTACGCTGACATCGAATTTTGCGACATTTTTTTTGGCAGCAACGGCTAATTTTTTTCTTAACTCCGGATTTTCGGCAAGTGTACGTATTTTATCGCTCCATTGAGTAATGTCACCGGCGAAGAGACCTGTTTTACCGTCATCTATGAGTTCGATATTCATTCCTACGGGCGATGCTATTACAGGCAGTCCCGCCGCCTGATATTGAAGTATTTTAAAGCCGCATTTGCCTTTTGTGAAGTTATTATCCGGCAGGGGAGCAAGACCAATGTCACATTCCCTCAGAGCGGAATGTTGTCCCTCGAGCCTCCATGTTACTTTTTCAACCTTTAAGTTTTGCAAATCGATAAATTCATCGCAGATTATTCTCAAAACAACATTTTCGCAGAGTCGGCCTGTTTGCTCAAGGGCGTCTTTAATTTCTTCGAGGTACTTTAATGTGCTTTTACTGCCTATCCAGGCCAGCCTGATTTTTCCATCACTTTGAGGTTTGTTGATATCATAAGCTTTGGTATCGAGACCTGTTGGAAGAATATGTATATTATTACTGAACGAAGCTGCGTGCTTGGCAAGGTAGCTGTTGCCTGCGATGATTAAATCTGCAAGGCGGGCTGTTCTTTTAAAAGATGTGTGCCTTTGAAAGCTTCGTTTTTCGGGATTGTTTTCATTATACATTACGGCGTCATCGAAGTCGTAAATTATCTTTCTGGCAAATCTGCGAAGCAGAGTTGCATCGATAAGATTCAGCCTTTTTTTATGAAAGAAAACGGCATCGAATTTTTTGACCCGCATAAAGAGCTTTGCTCTGCCGGCCTCGTTTGTGGGCAGTTTGGCGACTTCGCAGTCGATACCGTCGGCCCGAAGACTGTCGAGATATATGCCTATGCGCTGCCTGAAACTGGCTCTATCGGGATTGTTGCTTATCACAAGCAGATTCATTTGTCCTCGCTTTTAACTGCGGGCCTGAATATCAGCTCAATACCATAACACGGACAAAAATAACATAAATGCAGTTCATAAAATTCCATAAGGCAGCGGTGAGAATTTACAATAAGGCTGAACAGTTTTTTCAACTGTCTCGATATCCAGAACGGCGAGCGAAAAATGAGCTTAAGTTTTAAAATCTCTATCCGTATATCGGTATAAAAATTCAGCACTTTTCTTTTCAGTTGTTTTTGGCTATCGACAAAATAATAAAAACTGTATAAGCCGAAATGTCTTTTATGGGTATAGTCTGAGTAGAAGTAAGGGTTCGAAAAGTGCGGCACGAAGACAAATGCTTTACCGTCCGGTTTTAAAACGCGGACAATCGCCCGCATAAGTTTTTCAAAATTATTTATATGCTCGAGTACACTTCGGCAATGAATTTCGTCTATGCTTGTATCTGGCAGAAAGTCCAGCCCTTCTTCAAGGTCTGCTACAATGTCAACATTTGGCAGGTTAATCTTATCGACGGTGATTGCGCCTTCCTTTTTCTTCTGCCCGCAGCCGAGCTCTAAAATAATAGGTTTTCCATGCCGAAGGAATTTCTGCAGGTCTATTTTCATTAAAATCTCTGACATTTTATCACCTTGGTATTGTCACAGAATAACTTTCCAGGCAGCGTTATAAGAGCCCTTTTCTATTAAATCAATCAGAAGTTTTGCTATTCTTGTACAGTTAAATTCCTTGTGGGCGTGTTCCATACCAGCCTGTGCAATTTTCTTCCTTTCGTCTTCATGTTTTAAGTACCACTCAGCAAGCTCAAAAAATTCGTCAGCACTTTCAAAATACCTTACGTGCTCGCCGTCTTTGAAGAGTAATTCGGTATCAGGGACTCTCCTGGCTAATGTAAAAGCGCCGCAGGAGATATAATTGGTGAATCTGTCCGAATGGTAGAGGCTGACATCATTTGCAATGTTAATACTCAAGCCGATTCTTGCCCCGCTGATTGCATAAAAGTATTCTATGCCTTCGACTCTTGGAATTCCGAACGAGCCGTAAATGCGGGTATTTGGTCTTCGGCTGAGCCTTTGCACGAGATTGAATCGTTCGTCATTACGGTCAAGGCGGGTATGTTCAGCTTTTCCAGTGAAAATAATGTCGGTTTTCCATTTGTCATCGACTTCATATCGATATTGGATGTCGGGGTCACACATATTCGGAATGAATGCACATTTTTTTATTCCTGCGTCTTTGTAGGTCTGCAGGAACCTTCCTGCACTTGTTGATATTAAAATATCCGTTTGTTTGGCTATCGCAGCTCTCTGTGGATATTTATCAGGAAAGGGGTCTTCTTCTCTGCTTATAAAAATAGCATCTGCTTGTTGGTGCTTCAGTCCTTTAATGGTCTGCTCGTCAAAATACTTGAAGCCCAGTATGAAAATTATGTCGGGATGATAAAGCTTTACCTGCTCAAAGAGTATCTTGTCAGCTTTCTTTTTGGCAAAATGCCTTGCTATTCTTTTACTGGGTAATGGGCTGTTCTGAATCATTATATTTCTGTAGCTGAACCTTTGAACGTCGTGGCCGAGTCGAGTCAGCCCCTTGACCCACATTCTCGGCTGCATCCGTATCGATTTCGGCGACTCATCCTTAAAATCGGATATAATAAATATCTTCTTTTTATTGCTCATACAAGCCCAATCGTCTTCATAACACTTTGCATTTTAGCTTATACATAAATCGCTTTGTTTGAGTTCATCGTCAACTCGATTTATTGAGGGCTTTTATTTTTTTAAAATATTTTACATGGATCCACGGATAAATTTTCTTATTTTTTTACGTATTTGTTTGACCAGTGTATGGGACTTATAGTGCCATCTGAAACAATAAGATAAATTCTCCCATAATGTTGGTGGAGGTAAATCGCTTCGTTTTAAAAAGTATGTCCTTGCATTCTCATAGGCTTTGAAAAGCGCCTGCTCCCTGCCTGACAGACCTGCAGCAATTGTAATACTGCCGGAGTGGGCGAAAAAATGTGCAAGTGTCTCAGGAACATAAGCATACTTTGGGTAATCCAACGCAGTTAAAAGAATCAACAAGAGGTCTTCTCCCACACCCGAGTTATTTCCATATGCGCCACTTGCACCAGGTATTACTGGTAAAAGATTTTTTAATGCATCACGTCGCCTGAGAATTACGCAACTGGGAGAAATAGGACCTGGTGTTGACATTAAGTATTTTATGATATCGCGCGTGTAGCCGACATACGGTGGATGTTTAAAACCGATCCGTGTTTCATCTCTGTTTTCGTAGTGAATCATCGCATTTGAGTAGACAAATCCAACGTCATCATACATAAATTTGATTGTTTTTTCAATAAATTTCAGATCTAACCAGTCATCGTCGTAATTGATGTGAATTATCTCACCTGTTGCCTGCTCAACACCATCTCGCCAGCAGACAATAGGGCCTTTATCCTCTTCTCTGCGTATATAACGAACTTTATCCCTATATTTTGATACAACTTCAGGTGTATTATCGGTACTTCCATGGTCGCATATAAGCACTTCGCAGGGATACGTCTGGCTAATTGAGCTTTCTATGGCACGGTGTAGAATATTAGCTCTATTGAATGTCGGAATTATAATTGATACGGTTTTCATCTTTTTTTTTGGGGCAATATATTTCTTAAAAGCGTAACATCCGCAACTAATGAATCTGGGACTATTTTATTTGTTCCTTTAATTTGAATATTTTTGTTTGCTAACTTCATTATGTGTTGTGCGATATCTATTATCCGTTTTCCTTCACCAGAGCCGATATTGATAATACCCTTAACATGATTTAGAGCTAAGTGTAGAATACAATCGATTACAGTCTCTGCATCAATTATATCTCGTACACAGTCTGGATTCACAATATTTAACGTGTCGTTTTCTGATGTGGATTCTATTTTTCGGCGCAGTGTTGGTACGAGATAGGGTTCCTTTTGGCGTACGCTTGTAAAGCTGAAGATCCTGCTGATACAGTAAGAAATCTTATAATGCTCCAATATAGGTATGGATATTTGCTCTGCCAACAGTTTCGTCATTCCGTAAATAGTCGCTGGTTCTTTTTGGTGACTTTCTTTTAAGAGCCCAAAGTCAACAGCAGGTTGCTTTTTATATATGTGGCTTGTTGAAGCGATGAAAAACCAACAGGAACTTTGCGTTTTAACTATCTCTTTGCATATATAATATGTGCCTATAGCGTTTACCTCATAGGCTTTTAATGGATCATTTTGAACATCGGTTACTGGTACAATTGCAGCAAAGTGGAAAAAAAAGTCAAAATTGTGATTCCCGAACCATTTGTGTAGTGATGCGACGTCTGTGATATTGTCGGGGTAAGAGGTGGTCTTTATACCTCGTTCTACAAATCTTTTTGATATGATACCACCTAAAACTCCATCACCGCCTGTGATTCCAACACGTTTATTCTTGAAGAAATGATAATCCTCAAATACCGGTATAAACGCAGGTTGTTCAAAAATCTGCTCTCGAATCATATCAAGATTTCAGCAATTCTAAAACGTTGAATACCAATAAATTAATTAATTCTTGACCTAATGGCTTAGAATGGCAGCCGATGAATATTCCTCTCTCGTGGACACTTTGTGCTCCGGTGAATGGCCCCATACTTAAATCTACGTTGAATAATCTGACCGCGGGCTGTAGTGCAATATTACCGGAGACAATCGGCCTTGTGTCAATTCCAAGGGTTAGCAGTCGAGTTGTAAGTGCTTTTCTATCAATATTTAAATCTGGATTCAATAGAAAAGGAAAGCCAAACCAGCAAGGAGTAATGTCTTTTAATGTTTTCGGGAAAAAAAGTTGATTATTCCACAATGCGTGAGCAAGAAAAGCATTTTGAAGATTGTGGAAATTGTCTCTTCGGCTTTTGTTCATTTCCTCCAGGCGTTTTATCTGTTCGAGTCCGAAAGAGGCTTGTATTTCCATGGGCCTGAGATTGTATCCCGTATTTACAAACAGAAATCTCGGATCAATATAATGGTATCGTGATTCAACCTCATACCTGTTACTAAGCTCCCTTGTCCAGCCGTGTGCTCTCAGGCATTTCAAAAGGTCAGTGTCTTGCTGACTCTTAGCTATAATCATCCCGCCTTCTATAGTAGTCATATGGTGAGAAAAATAGAAGCTGAAAGTTCCAAAATCCCCTATAGTGCCGAGATAATCGTTTTTATATTTTGCTCCTAAAGATTCACAGGTATCTTCAATTAGAATAATGTCGTGTTTTCTGACCAGTTTTAATAGTTCACCCACATCGGTGGAATTACCTAAGACATGAACCATCATAATAGCCTCTATATCATGTTTTTCCAAGGTCAAACGCAGCGAATCAATCGACATATTAAGGGTGTCGGTATCTACATCAACCAATACAGGTATTAAGCCTGTTTGAACTATAGGCCACAATGATGTAGGCCAACAGATTGATGGGATTGCTACCTTGGCACCTGCCTTTAAATGTTTTTTACGCATTGGATTAGTAAGTGCTGAAAATACAAGCAGGTTAGCTGACGAACCGGAATTCGTCATTATAGAATGAGAAACATTTAGATAATTCGAGAATTCTTTCTCGAATTCTTTTACCTGTCTTCCCATTGTGAGTTGACCGCTGAGCAAGGTTGAGATGGCACTTAAGATTTCTTTGTTATCATAACTTGAATCTACTAGAGGAAATAATATTTTTCCTTCTCTCATTATAAGTTCATTTCTATTAACATATTCTTTTAGATGTTCTCTTTTTCAGTCTACTTAGTCACCTGAGGACTTATCACTGAATTCTTTCGTATTTCCGAATTCGAAAGTAACTATTTTTTCACTAATGTCAAACATATTTTTTTGATCCGGGTGGCATTTGTTAAAGGCGGTTATATGAGTATCGATAGCTTAAGACAATCGTCCTTTAAAATTATATAAAAGACTTATGCCTTTTCAGCAGAGAATTGAGAAGAAGAGCTTTTGCTGTATCCTCCAAATATAACAAGTAGTTGATGGGCAGCTGCCAGTAGCACGCATACTCTACAGATCGAGTATTCTGGGGTGTTTCCACAAGCGCAGGCTGAACTCAATGTTAATTATACAGATTTTTGACGAAAGGACGTTCATGCCATCTTTTTCCACGTATTCCAAACAGAATCTAAGTGGTTTCTCCAGGATGAACCGCTTTGCATTACACCCGAGGCGGGCCGGTTCCTTTATTCACATTTTCGGCTGCATCCGTATCGATTTCGGTGACTCATCCTTAAAATCAAATATAATAAATATTCGTTTTGCATTCTGCATAACTTGTTATTTACTTATAGAGTCTTTCTTACGTATTCAAATATTTGCTCAATTCTTGCTGTAAACGTGTGATGTTTACGGCCTCGTTCATAACCTGCCTTAGCGATTTTCTCGCGTTCATCATCATGTTTGATATACCAGGAAAGCTTATCTCTTACTTCCTGCAGATTTCCAAATTCGAATGTAACAATTTCTTTTCCGATATCGAATAAATCTTCGAGTTCGGGTGTATATTCATTCAAGGCCATCGCACCAGCACCAATGCTTTGAAACAAGCGCCCCTTAAACTGATAAAAAAGCCCGTTTTTGTCTAATGGATAATCGGGCAGCAGCGTTTTTACTCGCTGTTCCCATTCGCCTCTCACTCTCATCAGCCCAAAATGTATTTTACTTTTATTTATTATGATGGCTTTTTCTTTCTCATCTTTAGGATTTTGCCATCTGCATTTCCAGAAAGGCAGTTTCTGAAAAAACTTTCTACGGTTTTTAGAACGTATAAATTTCTCAAGAGGTTTTGGAAACAGTGGAATACCCATAGGTCGGTCTATACAAATCATTGCTTTTTTACCGTATCTGGCTAATTCCTTCATATAAGGCCAATACATTTCAGAAACTTTCTTGGGGCCTAACCGCCCTATATATGAGACCTCATAGCAGCGCTCAAGGCCGTAATCATCGTATATGCTGGCATCGAAAGCAGGGGGCATAAATGCCGCCTTGGTTTTCCAGAAAGGTGTCATTCTGCTGTCCTGGCTAAACCAAAAATCAAAACTGCCGGATGCCTCAATCGTATTAAAATTATATTCTTCGGTTCCAAAAACGGCATTCGGGTCTTCTAAATACCAGTTTATTGCTGCTGTCGGGTGGTATTCATTAAGGAATCCGGCTATTTTCATAACCTGCGCTGGATTTTGAATGAAACCGAATATTAATTCAGGTTTGGAGTTTTTGATATCTTTGCGGAATGACTCTAAGGTTGCTGTTGTAGGATTAATGTGAAATACATTGGAGCATATCTTTTCCAAGAGTTTGGGAACACAGCCAAAAGCGTAAGGATATGAATGGACGCCAAAATCCGGATCAGAGATGCAAACCACTCTCGGTGTAGCACTGAGTTTCATAGATGTTCCTTAAACCTCTTCGGGAAAGATTAAAAATTTGTATTAACTTATTTCTTCTTACGGAGGCGCCGATAAATCTTACCTAATTTTCTTCTTATTGGATTATTATCTCCAACGCGTTTTTGTGCCCAAGAGGCTAGCTGCTGAACTTTGGATTCTTTATAGACTATTTGTTGCCATGGCATCATACGGCAGCCTCTTAAGAATACCCTGCCGTCGTAGCCGCAGAATATATAAGTAATTGCGGTTCTGTCTTTCCAGATTTCTTCTATGGAATTATTTTCGATGCCGAAGAGTTTAAAATATTTTGAGTCGACAAAAAAAACGTTGGATGTACAGGCGACGAGCTCGTATCCTTTTGACCTGGCGAGCTTTACTACCGAGAGAATGCTGCTTCCCTGTGTAATGCCCATATCCCTTGACTGAACGAATTCAACCTCCGGATGGATTGTTGGATTAAATTCTATAACCACAACTTTAGGTCTGTACTCCTTTGTTGTGTCCCATATATGATAGTCGTTCCCGTCGACATCTATCGAAAGTAAATCAAAGTTTTTTGGTATCGGCGTTTTTTCCAGAATTTTATCAAGGTTATTGTCGGATTCAAATCCAACGTAAGTGTTTATTAGGGTAAGTTTGTTGTTATTTTCAAATGTTTTTAATAGGTCTTTAAACCTTTTTGAGTCACCTTCAACTAGTACTGCTGAATACCCTTTGTTTGTGATCAGGTTGTATGTATTGCTGAGTTTTTTACCGTCCCAGCTTCCGAATTCAACACACCAATTATTTGTCTGGCCTATTACTTCGAGAATTTTCTCGATAATACCATCTTCTCCTGCCTGCGAGGTAACACTTTTGGCGAATTCGTTAAGCCAGGCGTTTGATTTAGACATTAACTCTTTTTCTGTGCAGATATCTTTTGGCATAACAGTTCTCTCTTTTCAGTTTTGTTAATAGTATCGCTCTTTATCTAGATTTAATCAGCATAATATATAATCACGTTTTACTTATATGTCAATATCAAGTACGCTTAAGACGGCTTTGGTATTTGACTATTACCTGCTTTTATGCTTTTGTAAACCAGAACATACCACAGCCATATCTTGATTGTTGTAATATACTTATATCGATATTTCTGATAAATCTCTTGTTATCGCCTACGCCTGAAAGCTCAACCAGCTTCAAATCTTTGAAGTATTCCAGAATTTGTTGTGGACTGTGAATTCTGTGTGCATTAAAACATAATCTTGGTTTTCCGACCGGCAATGAAAAATATAGATTACCGCCTTTGGCCAAGCATCTTGACAGCTCTGTTGCTGCCTTTTTTGTGCCGAATGGGTCCAGTTGGTCACCATATCTGCCAAGGCCGATATGTTCGGCAACATGCAGGCAGGAAAGCGACTTGATTGAATTGTCCTCGTAAGGCATATCGAGAATATTTCCCTTTACGCATTCGAGATTATCAACGTTCGAAACGTCTAAAGGCCGGATATCAACGAAAATAACTTTCGTAATCGCTGTGAGAAATCCGATGTAACTGACACTGGAACCTACATCAACGTGAAATTGCGGTTTGTGTTCGTATATATTTCGAAAAGCCCACAGTCCCTGGTAGAAGTAATGGCTGTCCACTTTAGTTTTGTTTGTCTTATCGAATAGACAGGGGTAACTATCGCGAATTTTTATCTTTTCTGCACCTTCCATTCTGGAATATTTGAACATATCCCTTATGTATCCGGGATATTTGGATAATCCTGAAAGTATTTTCGACCTGATTAAAGGCCTTTTCCATCTGCTGTAGAATTTTGACATAACAATGTCTCGCCTGCTTGAAAATTTTATATATCTTTATCTTTTTATTAACTGAAAGAAATCGTCTCCGCAGTGCGTACTTATTGGTTTGTTCCTGCCGTTAAAATCTATATTTAATATATAGCCCTTTTTGTATTTATCGTTTAAGGCTTCGACAGTGAGGCTTTCGTCGTATTCATCTTTATTTCTCGTTGTTGTATTGACCAGATTTACCTGAGCGGCACTTGCACAAAGCTTCTGAAAATAAATGCACCCCGGCAGCTTATCGGCATTCTCCTGGCACCACCTGCAGTTCCAGCTCTCAAGCTTATTCGGGCTGTAAAAAAAACCGAATCTTTTCAGTACCTTCCTGGCTAAACCGATTTTTTTCAGCCCCTTTATTAAGACCGAATTTGGTGAGAACAGTGTAACTGCTAACGGGTTGTTGCTGCGCGAAGAATTTATGATTTCCTTCGCAAGCTCGGTGCGATAAACAGTAGCACAAAGCTCAAACGGATACCTTGTTGTTTTGCTTCGCCCTTGTTGCCAGTTTATCTTGTATATCTTTTGTCCGCCGACGTCGGTTTCAGTTATTTTTTCCCCGCCGTTGGTAAGTACATTTCCGCCGAATCTTAATGAAAAACCGAATATATCATCGAATCTGTCAAAGGTTTGTTCAATAATTTCGAACGGTACTGAGTCGAAATAAACAACGTCGTCGATTCCGAAGAGGATGTATTTTGTATTTGTCTGATTTAAGATATTAAAAAAGTCGCTGGAAAAATCATCTTCCTTAATAACGGTACAGCTCGGGAAATGTTCGAAAAGCTGTTGGTATTGTTCTGTAAAAAGCTGCTGTTTCCAAAGCACGAAGGTCTGTATTAAATCTGCAGGAAAGTGCTTGTACAGACTTGCCAGATAGCCTTCGAGCTGCAACGGCCTGTTTTTTGTAAATACAATGTTACTTATTGTCTTCATTTATTCGTCCAGCGAGTTGTCGTTGAGTATTTGCTGTATTATACCCGAAGAGAAAACTTTTTTAATTCGCCGGCTGCATTTTTTTACGGTTTTTTTTCGCAGTGTAAACTCGGCTGGATTAACAACTTGTGTCGCGTGTGCAAGATGAATAACATATTGGCCTAAAACTTTCGCAGGCAGCTTAACCGTCTTATATCCTCTGTCAACAAGCTCGAAGTAAAGCCTTTTGCCGGCAGTCAGCTCTTTGTCTCTATCGGGTAGAAATGATAGTTTTTCCTTATTCAGAACATCTGTACGGTACAAACAGCATATCGTCCGGTTGTAATACCTGTATTTTCCCTGCGGGTCGGGCTCTCGAAGAAGCTTGCGCTTAAACGTCCGAAAATCTGTCACTTTTTTAAGCCAAATCCGCCATTGCGGCGTTAGCTCGATTTTACCCGAACCGACACAGGCTATCCCTTCGTCATCATTAAAGTAGCCTATCAATTCCGTAAGCCAGTTATTTTTTTGAATGAATGTATCTGAGTGCATAGATACAAAAAACTCAGTATTGCACTGCTCTAATCCGAGCTGCAGTGCAGCACCGTGAGAATACCCGCCGCCCAGGTCATCGCTTGTGTCACGTTGTAATAGCTGTATCCATCCGAGGCTCTTTAGATATTCGAGTGATTCATCCTGTGAGTCATTGTCAACAACTATCACGTCATAGAGATAACGTGTGAATTTGCGGATGCTGCGCAAACACAGCTTCGTAAAGTCCGGCGTTTTGTAATTCACAATACAGATGGTTGCCTTGTTTTTAACCAGCTCCGACATAGAAGTGACATTCCTTTGCCCCTATCGGTTTGAATACATTTCTTCGTAATATTTCTGGTAGTCACCTGAAACCACGTTTTCAAGCCACCG
>CAYXGT010000018.1:0-35192 GCA_964464635.1 uncultured Pirellulales bacterium
TTGCGATGGCAACAGAACCGCAGCTTCTGATACTGGACGACCCGACTCTCGGGCTGGATACCGTGGCGAGACGGCAGTTCCTTGAGCTGGCGGTGGATGTACTGCAAAAAGACGGCAGGACGATACTTTTCAGCTCACATATATTAGGTGATGTTGAGCGGATAGCCGACCGGATAGGGATACTGGCGGGCTGCAAATTAGTTGTGGACTGCGGTCTTGAGGAGCTTAAACGACGTATAAAGAAACTCAGGCTGATTTTTGAGGAAAAGGCGCCGGCCGAGCTTCATTTAACCGAAATTGTAAATCAGCAAAGCAGCGGGCGCGAGATGACAATAACAGTTGCAAACATGGATGAGCAAAAGCAGGCTGTGATAAATACTCTCGGTGCGGAAAGCTGTGAAGAGATACCAATGAGCCTCGAAGACATATTTATAGAATGCACCAGGCCAAAACAGAAACAAGCGGTTGTCAAGACATAATTTAGCAGGAGACTTACGATGTATACGCTAATTAAAAGAGAAATAGAAGACCATATTGTATATTTTCTGGGGGCTCTTATACTTTCCTTATTTTTCACCGGGTTAATAATAGCAAGAGGATTCGGCGGCGAACCCGGTGAAATACTTGGGGTAATTCTGGCAGCACTGGGGATTACGTTTCTTGCGATTGCAACTCTCGGGGCATGTGCGCTGGGGACGAGTCAGATGCATACGGACAGGAACAAAAAGATTTCAGCGTTCTTATCGACCCTGCCGGTATCTCGTAACCAGATATTCGCTGCCCGTGTCATAAGCGGGCTTTTAGCATTATTAGTCTTGTTGGCTGCTCCTGCAACAGCAGTTGAGACTTTTCTAAGCACAATTCGGCAGGAACAGCCTATCTATCAGTATTTTACAATCGAGATATTTTCGGCGATATATCTGGTGGGTCTTGGGATTTACTGCACAGGCCTGATGTGCGGTTTCAGTTCGAGCAAAATCGTTCCGACACTTGGCAGCTTAGTTTTGAGCGTTGTTTTGATGACTATTATTCTTATCAAAGGTCCTGGTATTGAGACATCAATAATACTGCTGATTTATGTCTCTGCAAGCCTGGCCTATACGTGGCGGAAATTTAATACAACACCATTTATTTAAGGGAAAAACCTATGAAGGACTTAACATATAAACTGTTGAAGTCTTTTGCCGCGAGTTTCGTAGTTTTACTGCTGTTATCAGCAGCTTTATTCTGGGGGCGTTTTTACTGTGACGGATATCTTTACGGACGAATGGCTCAGGAAAGCACGTATAAAGGTGCAACGATAAGTCCATCAGGTATATTACCTGCTGAGATTGAAAATGACCCTAATGTCGTAATAGCCTCAGAATTTCAGGCATACATTGAACTCGACTCAGTTGTTATCGCCACAAGGTTAGGCATATTTGATTATTTTAAGCAGAGAATGCCTGAAGGAAGATTTATGATGAGTTTTTTTGAATATGTAAATATGGGCGAAACTGTCCTTCACTTCGACAAAAACAGCGGACTTATTTTTTATGAATCAGTTAAAGTAAAAGACACAGACGACAATAAGATAGAAAGACAAAAGATAAAACTATTTGCCGGTCCTGGAGGCGTTTCTGAGAAGCCGGCAAAAGAGCTTGGCCGTTTTTACTCGCCGGTGAGGATGCAAAAAGAGCCTATAATTTATCATTCACGAGCTGAGATGCAAACTGAATATGACAGGGCAGTGCCTATAACATATGACAAAAAGCTTCGTCGTTTCTTCAAGATTGATTTTGATAAAAGGGATGTTACAAAAGGACCTGAGATTGACAAGAGCATTAATTTCAGGCCTGTTCAGATTGGCCGGCTGAGAAAAGGCGAGTTTTTATCAGGCCTTTGGTGGAACGAACCAAAAATAGAAATAAAAGAGGAAGATAAAGAGGCTGAAAAAGGATACTGGACAAGGCATAAGCCTATAGAAATTCGATTTCACACTCCCGCAGGACCATATGTACCAGTTCTTGATGAGAGAGGGTTGATATTTCTTGTTGACAGAGAGACCCTTGAGATTGCCGGAGAAGCGGGCTACCTGCCGGCACCGATGAGCTTTTTTGGCTCGGGCAATTCGCCCCGGCCGAAGGACCTGCTTGCCTTTGAGATTGAGCCGGTAGCAATAATGCCCGACGGTGAATATCTTGGCATGGGAGTAGCAGCACTCTCGCGAGATGGAGCATTGATGACGGTTGCCGTATTCGATAAGGAAGGAAAACTTATCGAAAAGGGATATACAGGTGTCGACGGCCACTTGTATATGGGTTATACTACGGACGGGACGGTTGCATATCACAGACTTAAAATAAAGACGGATTCGAGCAAAGCCGTTTTCTGGGGCCTGCCGGGTTCACCTTTAGCCACTGTGTTGAGGTACCTCTTAGAAAATCTGCAGGGGCCCGCGTTAAACATAGCCACATTTTTCACGGCTGACAGCTTTGAGGCTTCCAGCGGTCACAGGGCGCTATTTCTCGTCACTAACTCATTCATTGGTATGAAGGGCAGGCAGGCAGGGGTAAGTTTTTCCTGGAAATTTTTCAGCGGATTACTTCTGATAGCACCTTCAATCATACTGAGTATCCTGCTTGCCTGGTCGGTGAAAAAGGACGCTTTAACAAGAGGTCTTTCCAAGAAAGAAAAGCTATGCTGGATAGCCGGAGTTTTGTGTTTCGGTCTTGCAGGCTACATCAGCTACAGATTATGTCACCAAGCAGCCGATCTTGTCAACTGCCGGAACTGCGGGATGAGCAGGAGAGTCGATATGGATGTCTGTCACAGATGCGGCAGCAGATGGCTCGTTCCGGAGCTTGAGGACCCGGTCTGGCGAGTGAGAGATAGCTAAATAGACATAAATAATGGGGGATAAAATAAGAACAGTCTCAAATTAAAAAAACCCCGCGGTGCATCCATTCACCACAGGGCCATAAAAGCAATGTCAGTATCAACTTATTGTAAAATTTTCTCGTCTGATTCTTCGATCATACGGTCGAGGCTTTTTGTGCTTACTCGTGTTTTTTGCCCGATTTTGACAGCTACACCGAGCCGGCCGAGCGTACCGGCAACTTCCGGCTGATTAGAGTTGAGCTGGAAGCTTCTTACCAGATAATCCTTAGCCCGGTCTTGTTCGCCCTTGCTGAGATAATAATAGCCTATCTGCCTGTTAACTTTTGCAGAGTTGGGCGCAAGACTCATCGCCTGCTGATAGCAGGTAAAGGCATACTCGTCGAGTGCCTCCTTCTGGAATGCCATAGCCAGCTCGAGAGAGCCCATAGCAGTAGTCGAGGCCTGGTTGATATAAAAGTCGGCAGAGAATTTAGAATTTTCTGTATCACCGGATTGTGCGAGGGTTTTTACTCTTGCAGCCTGCGCTTTTCTGTGAACGGGGTCGAAGCCGAGCGCTACAGTGAACTCATGCTCAGCCTGTGTCCAGAGTGCATCGGCCTGGTAAAGTTTGCCGAGCTGATAATGAGCATCGGGGTCTTTGTAGTTGCGTTCGACCTGTCTGAGAATAACAGCTTTTTGCTGCTCTGCGGCGGTTAGTCCGATCTCCTTCGGTTTTTTATTTCCACTGCTGCAGCCAGCAAGAATGAAAATGCAAACAATAAAAATGATATTAAAGAATAATGACTTTCCCGCCATTCTGCGCCTCCAACGTCGCAATTTCACGATTGTCATTGAACTCGGCTGCTCTCGATGACGAAGCTGAGCAAATTAAAAATCCTGTTCTCATTTTTACAGGATGTTAAAATGTTTGCAAGGAAAAAATTTAATTTTTTGTAATAAAAAATAAAAGTATTTCGACGTTATATTTGGACTGCGATATTTACCAGAAGGAGAAGTATTTGCAAGCTCTTGACTGGCAGGTTATTGTAAAAAAACACGCTAATTTAGTGTGGCAGACGTCATACAGGCTGCTCGGTGAGCGCTGCGACGCCGAGGATTGCTTTCAGGAGACGTTTATCAGCGCTTTGAAAACGGCGAAACGCCAGCGTATTCGCAATATTTCCGGTCTTCTGGTACATCTTGCAACGAGACGTGCGATAGATATGCTTCGCAAGCGCTGCAGCCAATTGCAAGCTGATATAAGCAACATAGATACATCGAGGCTGCGGTCATCGAATCCCGGTCCATTACAACAAGTGCATAGAGATGAAATTTTTTCCAGGCTTCGTCAGGCCCTGACAGAGCTGCCGGAGCGGCAGGCTAATGCCTTTTGTATGCGATACTTGAGCGATATGAGTCAGAAACAAATCGCCGAGAAGCTTGGGATAACAGCTAATGCAGCGGGCGTACTTGTGCACCGTGCGAAAGAAAGGCTGCAGGAAATATTCAAAAGTTGGGATTAAAAAACAAGAGAGGTGTAATATGAATGATAACAAGGACTTGGAAAAGGCTATAAACGAACTTAAGAACACAGCCATACCGGATGGTCCGCCGAAAGAGCTTATAGAGCAGACACTTAGAAAGATTTCCAGTGAGCAGGAAAATACATCAACCACGACAAAAACCAACAGGTTCATAAGCATTTTCAGGATTGCTGCCGCTGCGGTCATTTTGATAGCAACTGGTTACGGCTTCGGGCGTCTGAGGAGTCCTACGAAACTTGATGCCGAGCAGTTTCAGGCCCTGGAAGCTTCGGTAAAAGCCTCTCTTGAGCCGTCAGTACGGCAGGAGCTGAAAGAAAATATGGCACAACAACTACAGTTTGCCGTTGACCAGCGGTATTCTGAACTCAAGAATGAGCTACAGAAGCAGTTTAATGCTGATTTGAACAAATTCGCACTGGATGTGGCTAATGCATCAGGGGCTATAACCGAACAGCTATTTCTGGACTTAATCGACGTTATCAACACCGCTCAGGCAAGAGAGCGGAATATGTTCGTCGCTGCTTTAGAGCAATTAGAGCTTAATCAGTTGAGAAGAGACTCACAAATACAAGGTGGTCTTTTGCAGTTCGCAGTCCAAACGGAAAATGAACTTAGCACAACCAGGGATAGTGTGGCGAAATTATTGGCCCACGCACAGCTTGACGACCCTTTTTTGAAAAAGAATGAAACGAACAATAATGATAAGGAGAATTAAAAATGAAAACTTTAGGTCGAACAATCGCTTTAATCGCTGTAATAAGTCTCAGTTGCGTATGCTTTTCTCAGGAACCTGAGAAATCCAAGGTAAAGGAAAAAGTAAAAGCGGCAAAGCTTGAAGACGCGCTACACGCTTTAGAACAACAGAAAGAAGTGCTCAAGAGAAACGAAGAACAACTGACACGACAGTTAATGGAGCTCGACAGGCAAGTTGTAGAAACTCTGCCGACACCAGGAATAACACAAATGCCGATAACGGAAAAGACAAGCGGAATAGCACTTGCAAGCGGCCGGGCAGGCGATTCAGCCGATATCTCGGTAGTTATCACATCGGAAGACGATCAGCCTGAAAGTATTTTACAGGTAACAGAAGATATGGGCATAATGGCCCGGATACTTGACAAGCAGGTGCTCGAAATTCCCAGGCCACAATCGAGACAAACGACTTTCGGTGATAGAAGCTTTCACTACGTGCAAACAGTGGCTTCACAACAAAATCGAACCAGAGGGATTTACATATCCGGGTATGGGGCGCTGTTTCTAATGGATATTGATTTTCCGCTGAAGCCTGAGCCAAAAACCGAGGAAAAAGAAGAGAAAAAAGCAGATGTCGGTGATATCTGGGAACAGACAAAGGGCGAGTTAATGGGAAGGCATTGGGGATCCGGCCTTATTGAGATGGAAGTAAAAGAAGACAAACAGAAGGTTGCATTTGATGAAGACAAGATTAAAGAGCTGAAGGAAAAGATAATAAAAGCTCTCAAATACGCTTCCAACATACGCGGTTTAGAGCCTGGTGATGATATAATTGTTGCCGTAAAGAGCACCATCCAACAAGATAGAGGAAGAATCCGTGAAATCAATATATACGGAAGCCGTATCGGCATGCAAACCAGCGGCATTTCCGTCGTTGGCAAAACGTCCGCTATGGCCGGCGGTTCCGCTGAAGAAAAAGAACCCGATTTGATAACAGGTGTGACAATAATCGTTAGTAAAGATGATGTTAACTCATTTGCAGAAGGCGATGTTGATTATGAGGAGTTTTGCGAGGATGTTGAGATTTTTGAATACTAAAGTGAATTAAAGAGTGAAAAATATTAAGGTAAAAAAGCCGGGTCTGTTTTAAGGCCCGGCTTTTTTTATTTTCAACACTCTAAGTGTATCTTTGCAGTTTTAGACGTCGAGATTTTGCACTTCGAGGGCGTGGTCTCTGATGAAGTTACGGCGTTTTTCGACGTCGTCGCCCATAAGGATACTGAAGAGCCTGTCGGCTTCGCCGGCATCTTCAAGCTGAACCTTTAACAGGGTTCTGGAGGCGGGATTCATAGTAGTCTCCCACAATTGGTCCGAGTTCATTTCGCCGAGCCCCTTGAAGCGTTTTATTTCAATCCCGCGGCCGCCAATCTGCCTTACGGCTGCACAAATTTCGCCAAGTGAGGCAACCTCGTACTCATTTTCAGTATTTTTGAGCTGGAACTTCGTCGGCAACGGCTCACCCGATTCGGCTTTTTCAGCTTGCAGAAGATAATCCGAGAGGTCAAGGCCGAACTGCTCATTAAGTTTTTCGTTTATCTGGTTGATTCTTGCGACTTCGTGAAGCTCTTCGGCTGAAAAAGGCTCTTCCTCGACCTGCTGCTTCTTGAATGATTTTTCAAGCTCGTCGATTCGTTTTTCATATTCACCTGAATCGTAATATATCTCATCTGGCTGGCCCTGCAGGCTTATGCGAAATGTGGGCAGTGTTTTCCGGTTATAAAATTTGCGAACGAAATCCTTGAATATGATACCCCTTCTCGTGAGTACGCTTATGAGCCGCTCTGCCTCTGAAAGAATTTTGACGAGCTGAGCGAGCTGTTTGTCAGCAATTTTTCTTGCTTTCGAGGTCTTCGAGTTTTTGCCGCTCTTCGCGGATTTTTTCCCTTTTGCCCCTGACTCTATGTCTCTTATTATAAGCTCTGTTCCTTCGAGTCCGCGGTCAACCATTCTTCTGCGCATATGCGCTTCGCTCAGGACGTATTCCGACTTTTTTTGTCCCTTCGCCCTGACCTCATAGAGCGGCGGCTGAGCAATATAAATCAAATTATGTTCCAAGAGCATAGGCATCTGCCTGAAAAAGAATGTCAGCAGCAGTGTTCTTATGTGTGCTCCGTCAACGTCGGCGTCGGTCATTAAGACTATTTTTCCATACCTGCACTTATCGATATCAAACTCATCGGTTCCAATTCCTGCTCCGATTGCGCTGATGATTGTCCGGATTTCCTCGTGTGCGAGCATTTTCTCCAGTCTTGCTTTTTCGACGTTCAGGATTTTGCCCTTCAGAGGCAGGATAGCCTGGATATTTCTGTCCCTGCCTCCCTTTGCCGAGCCGCCTGCGGAATCGCCCTCGACTATAAAGATTTCCGTAGAGGCTTTTTCCTTGCTTGAGCAGTCCCACAGTTTTCCCGGCAGGTTACCACTGGAAAGAGCACCTTTTCTTCTGGTAAGCTCCCTCGCTTTCCTTGCAGCCTCTCTCGCGGCTGATGCCTGTATCGCTTTATTAAGTATCCTTTTTGCATCGGCAGGGTGCTCCTCAATAAAGTTTCCAAGATATTTGTTTACCACAGTCTCAACAAAGCTTCCCACTTCCGGATTAGTGAGTCTCACCTTCGTTTGTGCTTCGAAATGCGGGTTTGCGAGTTTAACCGATACTACTGCTGTAAGGCCTTCTCTCAGGTCATCGCCTGTCATCGCCTGGCCGTTCTTTAGCAGATTATTGGCCCTTGAATAATAATTCATCGTTCTCGTCAGGGCTGTTCTGTATCCCGACAGATGTGTGCCGCCGTCTATATTTCTTATATTGTTTGCGAATACGAGCACACTTTCGCTATAGCCTGTATTGTACTGCATTGCTACTTCGCAGCTTAGCTTAGCTTCGGTATCCTCCTTGGAAAAGTAGATTACATCTCTGTGAAGCGTTTCTTTACCTTCATTGAGGTGCTTAACAAAAGCTTTCAGGCCTTCATCGAATTTGAAGACCTTCTTTTTGTTTTCCCTGTCGTCCCTGAATGTTATCTGCAGGCCGGCATTGAGATAAGCCATTTCTCTTATTTTCTTAAGCAGTGTTTCATATTCGAATTCGGTATCGCCGAAGATTTCCTCATCCGGCATAAATGTTATTTTGGTTCCGCTTTTTTCAGTAGTACCTACTTTTTTTACCTTTCCTTTTGCGACGCCCCTCCTGCACTCGAAATGATAATGCTCATTATCCCGATAGACATCGGCTTGGAGCCATTCACTAAGTGCATTTACGACGCTGACACCCACGCCATGCAGGCCTCCAGCTACCTTGTAACTTTCCTGGTCGAATTTTCCTCCTGCGTGCAGGGTAGTAAGGACCACATCAAGGGCGCTTTTGCCGGCCTCTTTGTGCATTTCGACTGGTATACCGCGGCCATTATCCTCAACGGTACAGCTTCCGTCGGCATGTATATGTACCGTTATTGTGTCACAGTATCCTGCGAGGGCCTCGTCAATGGAATTGTCGAGCACTTCATAGACAAGGTGATGAAGGCCGCCTGTGCCCCGGTCGCCTATGTACATATCAGGCCTTTTTCTTACAGCTTCAAGGCCGCCAAGTATTTTAATCTTGCTCGCATCGTACTTGTGATTCTTTATAGCAACCTGTGCCACCTTAACCATCTCCTTACCAAAATTCCGACAGTTACGTGCTGCTTTCCCTCATCTAACCCAAAACAAAATCTATTTTTTTTATCCTCGCGCTCGGGCAGCAACTCTGCATATGTTCCAGAATCTCAGGGCCGGTCAACTTAAGCTCATACAAGTATGAAGGAGATTCCGCCTGAACTTTTACATTACCATTCGATATCTGCACTATTCTGCAGTGTCTTCTCAACTCTTCAGGTAAAAGATTATCCCAGCACTCCGTTACGTCAACAAATACTCGTCTGGCCGGTTGTATCTGCTTCTGCACAAGCTGCTGCACGCTGTCGGCTAATCTGACAGTCTCAAATGGAGCATTAACAAAACTATTGTTTGTTCTTTTACCTCTGTTCAACTGCTATTTCCGTATAGATATGGGAATGTTTGGCTTCTTTTTTTTATCTCAGCTTTTGATGTTGGTCTATAGTCGTTAGAATGCCGCCGTCTAACCGAGATTAATAGGCATTAGAACATACAGGAAATCCTTGCCGCACTTGATAAGGCCTGGCCTGTCGGGCTGACCCAGCTCAAGGTCGAATTCCTGTTCAGGCATCACTCTTAAAGCGTCCATAATAAACTGTGGATTAAAGCCTATCTCAATCGGCTCGCCCTTGTAATTTATCGTCATTTCGACCTGTGCGTCTCCGGTCTCCGGGGCCCTGCAGGAGAACACAAGCGAGCCTTTTTTAATAGACAGCCTGACCCCTCTGGATTCCTCACTTGTGAGCAGTGCCGACCTCCTGACTGCGCTTAGCACCGCTTCAGTCGGCAGGGTTAACTTTTTATCGTAATCAGCCGGTATTATATCCTCATATTTGGGGAACGTTCCTTCCACAAGGTTCGAGCTTATAATAACATTCGCGCAGCTAAGCAGGACAAGGTTATCAACCAATCTCACAGCAACGATATCCTTGTCAGTGCCTCCTATTTTGCCCAGCAGGGACAAAGTCTTAGAAGGCACGATTATCTTTGCAGCTTCCATCTTCTTCGACGGCGCGGCTGCCAGGTTTACCCTGCTTTTTGCAAGCCTTCTGCCGTCTGTTGCCACCATCGACATTTTTTTGCCCTTTACCTCCCAGAGAACCCCGTTCAACGCATAACGTGTGCTCTCCTTGGCTGTTGCGAAAAGGCAATGCTCTATTACTGTCTGCAGGTTTTGCAAGCCAATCTCTATATCGGGCTCGCCGTCGAAATCAGGCACCTTTGGGTATTGAGAGGCATCCTGTCCATATATAGTAAAATGGCTGTCGGAGCCGGTAATCTTACAGGTTCCTTCTTTGGCCTCAAAGGCCAGTACCTCATCGCTGCTTTCTCTCACAACAGAAGCAAGTTTATCGGCCGGCACGACAACCTCGCCGCTTTCCTCTATTTGCACCTCAGGAACCAGGCAGTTTATGCCTACCTCAAGGTCCGTTGCGCGTATGCGGACGTCTTTATCGCCTGCGGTTATCAAAACGCAGCGTAATATTGGTTTGGGTGTTCGGCTCGGTACAACTGATGTCAAGAGGGTGAGGGCCTCTGAAAGTGCAGCTCTATTGAAATTTATTTTCATAATTCATCTCCAAAAAGATATAGTAGTTTACATAAGAATTGTGCAATCTACAACTCTTTTTCACAAAAAAGTTGTCGTTTTGCTAATTACATTTACTGCTTGTTTCAGGCCTGAGTCAGGAGGATTTTACAGCAGGTCAGGATTTTTGTGTGTATAGTGGGAACAATTATAATAGTTTAAATTATTAGTAGTATAAGTAATATACACCCATAAAATTGTTGGTTTTAATGGTCTTTTAGCGTAAGCGTTTTTATGTATGGGACTTATGTTTGTTTGGGGCTTATCTGCAATGTGGATTTCCTGTTAGTTTGTTTATTATTTGTCTTTTATTTTAACAGGGTTAGGCGATTGGTTATCAATGGAGGGTGATTGAGGGTAGTTTTAACAGAATTATTAACAGGCTTCCAACGTTTTTATATGGTTCTGTTTTTAGCAGGAAAATTTAAAAAAAAGCTTGACAGATTGGTTCGCCCATATACAATTCATATATTAACTATTTATTTTTTTGGCGAGGTTTCTATGACACTCAATCAGGAATTAGGCCTGCGTAAAGGAATCAAGGTTCTGGAGCACGAGGCGCTGCTTAATATTTATTATACAGCAACCTGTTTTAGAAAAAGGGCAACAGAGTTTTTTAGGCAATATAGTCTTACAGACGTTCAGTTTAACGTTTTGATTCTTCTGGCGTACCAATCGGGCCCTGAGGGCGGCCTGAGCCAGGCACAGCTCAGTGACATGATGCTAGTTAACCGGGCTAACATCACCTCTCTCATAGACAGGATGGAAAAGGCCAAGCTGGTCGTTCGCACAGATGCAGCGGCTGACAGGCGAAGCAATATTATCAAGATGACGGCCCGGGGCAGAAAGCTATTTATAGCGGTTGAACCATTTTATGCCAGGCAGGTCAGAGAAATTATGTCGCGCTTAAATGTGAAGGAGCAGAAAAAGCTAATCTCGTCACTTGAAAAAGTGCGCGTTAAACTTAATGTTTAATTCCTCGTTTTATTTTTATAATATTACACTGTTTTTTCAGGGAGATTTTTATGGAAGAGCAGTTAAAGCCGAGCCGATTATCGGCGGTAAGAGGTGAGCAGAGAATTACCGAGGCCCTCAGAAGAGGCGGCGAATTTTATGTCGGTATTGATATCGGCTCGACAAGCAGTGACGTTGTTATTATCGATGAGGCGGGAAAGGTCGTATTCGATGATTATCGTCGTACAATGGGACGGCCAATAGAGACAGTGCGGGAACAGTTAGCTTTGGTTTTTAAGCAGAGGGGTAATTCTGATTTTGTGCTGTGGGCGGTTACGGGTACGGCTGGCAGGTTTTTCGCTTCTTTAGCGGGCACACCCTTTGTCAACGAGGTCCCTGCGCAGGCTGCGGCTATTGGCAGGTTGTATCCTGATTTTGAGCGGGCGACTGTAATTGAGATGGGTGGGCAGGACAGCAAGCTGATTTTTCTCAGTAAGCAGGACGGCAGGAGCAGGGTGCATGATTTTGCCCTGAATACTGTTTGTGCCGCCGGTACAGGTTCATTTCTCGACCAGCAGGCCCAGCGGCTTGGTATAGATATTGAAGGAGAATTTGGCGAGCTTGCATTGAAAAGCAGAACGGTACCTCGTATGGCCGGCCGTTGCTCTGTTTTTGCAAAGAGCGATATGATACACCTGCAGCAGCAGGCGACGCCGAACTGCGATATTGTTGCCGGTTTGTGTCTTGCTCTCGCGAGGAATCTTAAAAGCAATCTCGGCTGCGGCAGGGATTTTGTAAAGCCGATAGTATTCACCGGCGGAGTCGCGGCCAATATCGGCGTGGTCAGAGCTTTAGAGAATGTTTTTGAACTGAAGCAGGGTGAGCTTATTGTGCCTGAGAAGCATTTTTTCACGGGTGCTATAGGGGCTGTGATGGTTGCAAAGGGGCGCGAAAGAGGGAAAAGCGACGGCAAGCTGGAGCTGAGTGTAATTGATGATTACCTTAAAGAGAGCGGCAGTGCTTTGAAGCAGGCGCCGCGTCGGCCGATACTACAAAAGCCGAAATTGCCACCTCCTGTGAGCAGGGTATATGAGGAACTGCTTGACGAGGCGGTTGAGCCGATAGATGCATACCTCGGTGTTGATGTAGGCTCGATAAGTACAAACGTAGCGGTAATAGATGAGAAAAAGAGGGTTTTAACTAAGGTTTATTTGATGACCGCGGGGAATCCCTTAGAAGCAGTTCGTCAGGGCCTTGATATTGTGGGTAAAAAAGTTGTTGGTAAGGTGAATATCCTTGGGGCAGCTACGACGGGTTCGGGCAGGTATCTGACAGGTGATTTCATCGGGGCGGATATTGTTATCAACGAGATTACAGCGCAGGCGGCGGGTGCGGCGATAGTGAATCCGAAAGTTGATACGATATTTGAGATTGGGGGTCAGGACAGCAAGTATATATCTCTTGAGAATGGTGTAGTCGTTGATTTTGAGATGAATCATGCCTGTGCTGCGGGGACGGGCTCTTTTCTTGAGGAGCAGGCGCAGCGGCTTGGTATAAATATTAAAGAGGAGTTTGCGGAAAAAGCGTTTGCGAGTGACGGGCCTATAAAGCTCGGCGAGCGGTGCACGGTCTTTATGGAATCGGATTTACTCAGTTATCAGCAGCAGGGGGCTTGTACGGAGGATTTGGTAGCGGGATTGAGCTATTCGATAGTTTCTAATTATCTTAACCGTGTTGTCGGCAGGCGCAGGGTCGGTAACAATATTTGTTTCCAGGGTGGGACGGCGTTTAACAAGGCGGTGTGGTCTGCTTTTGAGCAGGTGACTGGAAAGCCGATTATGGTGCCGGACCATCATGAGGTTACCGGTGCTATCGGTGCGGCAGCTATATCGGCGGAGTATATGAAAAACAAAGGAAGCCAGCAGAGTAAATTCAGGGGATTTAAAAGTCTCGTTCATATTGAGTATAGCGTTGAATCCTTTAACTGCGAACACTGTCCAAACAACTGTGAAATTAAGAAGGTTCAACTGCCCGGCTCGGAGCCTTTATACTATGGTTCACGTTGTGACAGGTATAATATTAAGCGAAAAGAGAGGTCCTCCGCGGGACTGGGAGCGTTCGAGTATCGTACACAAAAGATGTTTGAATTTGCGGGTTTGGACAGCAGGGCTCCTGATGGTCGAGTTTTGCAGGGAGGTAAAAAGACCGTCGGTATTCCGCTGGCGTTGATAGGGATTCATCTTTTGCCGATGTTCAGCCGGTTTTTCAAGGCTCTTGGTTTCGATGTGGTGCATTCCGGTAAGACGAACAAGAGGATAATCCGCAAAGGCGTGGAGTCAGTTACGGCCCAGACTTGTTTTCCGGTCAAGGTTGCATACGGTCACATACTGGAGCTTATTGAGAAAGGGGTTGATTATGTTTTTCTGCCGAGCATTGTGTCGATGACAGCCAATTTTCCTAAGAACAAGCATAACCAGTTATGTCCCTATGTTCAGTCGCTTTGTTATCAGATAAGTACAGCTTTTGCGGACAGGCTTGGTAATACTGAAATTTTGACGGTTCCTCTCAGGCTGGGCGAGGGGGATAAGCTTCTTTATAAAACTTTCGGTAAGCTTGGTATTAAGCTTGGCGTTTCCCGCCGGGCTGTTAAGCGGGCTGTTGGTGAGGCAGTTGTGGCGCAGTCGAATTTTGAGCAGTCATTAAGAGACAAGGGAGCGGAGATTCTGGGGAACCTGAAGCAGGATGAAAGACTTTTTGTTCTGGTTTCCAGGCCATATAACGGCTGTGACGACGGTGTGAATCTTGAGCTGCCGAAGAAGCTGGCTGAGCATGGAGTGAAAGTGATGCCGATGGAGATGCTTGACTTGTCAAAGGCGAAGCTCAGTGATGAACACCTTCATCGTTCAGTTTACTGGGTGTATGGTCAGAAGATATTGCGAGCAGCGGAGATAATAAAGAATGACGAGCGGCTGTTTTCTATATACCTTTCGAATTTCAGTTGCGGGCCTGATTCGTTTTTGATGACTTTTTTCAGAGATATAATGCTGCCGAAGCCGGGTTTGCAGCTTGAAATTGATGAGCATTCCGCGGATGCCGGTGTGATTACGCGCCTTGAAGCGTTCTTAGAGAGTTTAAAGCATTACAAGCCTGAGAAGGTAAAGAGCAGGCGTGAATTGATACAAAAGAGCGGGGCTGAAATTCCGGCGGGCCGGAAATGGTACGTTCCATATATGGGGGACAGCTCCTATGGTCTTGCAGCGGCTTTGAGAGCGTATGGTCAGCCGGCAGAAGTTATGCCGCTGGCAGATGAGGCAGCCTTGATTGACGGGCGAAGTTATACTTCGGGCAAGGAGTGTTTGCCGTGCGCGATTACTACTGGTGATATGCTTAAGGTGGTAAAGTCAGAAGGATTTGAGCCAAAAAAGACGGCTTTCTTTATGCCAACCGCTGGCGGTCCCTGCAGGTTCGGGATGTATAACTGTCTGCAAAGGCAGGTTTTAAGATATGTTGATTGCGAGGATGCGGCTGTTATTGCACCGAATCAGGACAGCAGCTTTTATACTGAGTTTGCAAAGATTGCAGGCGTTAAGAGCACCACGCAATTCAGTAAGGATTTATGGGTTTCTGTTGTGGGTCTTGATTTGCTCAGGAAGCTGATTTTACGGCTGCGGCCGTTTGCTGTTGATTCGAAAGGGGCTGAGCATCTTTACCGGGACTGTATACGGCGATGGGAGGAAGCTGTAGAGCGTCGAAGCAGCCTGTCTGAGCTGCGGGCTCTGCTGGGGGATTTCGCGGAGGATTTTTCTTCACTTGAGCTTGACCAGACGGCTGCAAAGCCGCGAGTTGGGATAGTAGGCGAGATTTATGTTCGCAGTCATCCTTTTGCGAATGACAATGTGATAGGCCGGCTTGAGGCGCTTGGTGCAGTCTGTGATTTAGCGTCACTTGCAGAGTGGATTTATTATACGAATTTTACTCGTGCCCGTATGGCAAGGCGCAAGGGACAGTGGAAGAATTTACTTACCAATTTAATTCAGAACTATATTCAGCGGAAAATAGAGAAGTCGCTTGCCAAGCCTTTAGAGAAAAAATTTGGTCTGCTGGCGGAGGAACCGGTTGAGAAGACTCTTGAGATGGCAAGCCCCTATATCCATAATACGTTCGAGGGCGAAGCGATACTAAGCGTGGGCAAAACAATTGAGTATTATCATCAAGGCGTAGGCGGAGTTGTTAACGTTATGCCGTTTACGTGTATGCCCTCGACGATAGTGAGCACACAGACAAGACGTATCAGTGCCGATTGTGATGATATGCCGATTTTGAATCTGAGCTTCGACGGCCAGGAAGATTCGACGCTGACAACGAGGCTGGAAGCATTTGTTGAGCAGGTTCGTCAGAGACGAAGCTGCAATGTGGGTGTTGCTGAGCTTACGGCTGTTTAATGATGGGGAATTATTAACGAGTCTTGGGGGTGGTCGATTTTTTTAGACATTTCCTTTTGATTATAGTATAATATTGTACAGTTCTATGATAATTGATTGAGTGGGTCGGGCGGTCGCCCCTGCTGTTTCGATTTGCGAATCAAAACGGCAGGGGAGGAAAGTCCGAGCAGGACAGGGCACGGTGGTGGCTAACAGCCACCCGGAGCGATCCGCGGGAAAGTGCCGCAGAAACTACACAGCCGATGGCCCTTTTTGGGTACAGGTGAAGGTGAAATGGTGCGGTAAGAGCGCACCGCGATGCCGGTGACGGCGTCGGCAGGGCAAACCCCACCGCCTGCAAGACCAAATATGCTGAGCGGGATTCTTTCGGATTCCGTTGCCTGGCCCGGGTAATATCAGCGGGTAGGTTGCTTGTCGAGAAATCGGCAGAGCCGGTTGGTAACGGCCGGTCAAGTTAAATGGCCGCTGCCCCGCACCTATTTTGAAGAATAAGCAGAAAGTTTTGGTAAGGGTGTTGAACTGTATTTATAAGTAACGTTTATTTTGGCTTGTTTTTCAAAATAGGTGCGGGGATACAAAACTCGGCTTACAGGCCCACTCAATCTTTTTGAAAAATAAACCGCCGGTCAACTGGGTCGCCGGCGGTTTTATATTTAACCAGGCTGAGGCAAGAGACTTTTTACCAGACGTCTGCCTCGACTTCTTCAATATTTTTCTCGAAATCGACTTTCCATTTTTTAACGTAAGAGCCTAATTTGATTTTAACAGTAACTATATCGTATTCGACCCCCATCTGGATAACGCCTTCGCTGAGACTGAGGTGGCTGAATTTAACGCCTGAGACGGTATTTATTTTTGCTATATCCGCGGGTGAGCTTTCTAATTTGGTGATGGCGCCTTCGAGTGCCTGGTTGGCCATACCGCCGCAGACCTGGATGATATGGTTGTCTTCGCTGACCTGAGCCAAATCTTTTTGTGTGTTTTCCTGAACCTTATTTAGTATTTCAAGAAGTCTCGCGCTCGGATTGCTGTAAGGTTTGTTGAGCATCTCTTTGTCGATTACCATAGAGCATTCGAAGAATGCGTTTGCATTCGGCTGTGCGAAGAGTGTTTTTGGCTTTTCGTCTTCGATGAACAGGTACTTTCGCTGGGCCATCGGCTCATTTTCGTCGAATGCCGCCATTTTCAGCCATAATTTGTAATCTTTTTTCTTTTGTCCTGTAACTGCGATTACGTTTTTGCTCTGGCTGAGCAGCTCGTATTCTGGCATAAACATCTCGTCAATCGCGTCAGCGGAGTTGCTAAGCCGCAGGCCGGTGCCGTAGTATCCGCCGATGATGTCCGCATTAGTCGGTGCGGTTTCTTTTTTTACGAAGGTGACAATGTCGGCAGGATTACTGCAGCCGACAAGGTTAAGAGCTATCAGGGCAAAGGCCAGGGCAGGAAGAGATTTTTTAATAAGCCGGGTTTTTTGTTTAGTGTTTTTGTTTTGCATTGTTCCGCTCTCTAAATTTAGATTTCTTTTGAATTAATCCAATTCATCATTTTGCGCAATTTTCTGCCGACCGTTTCAAGCTGGCAGTCATGGTCTTTTTTGTAGAGCTGGTTAAATTTTTTCAGGCCTCCTTTGTATTCAGCCACCCATTCTTTTGCGAAGCTGCCTGAAGTGATTTCAGTAAGAATCTTTTTCATTTCTACTCTTGTTCTCTCATCAATTATTCTCGGGCCTCTTGTCAGGTCTCCGTATTCAGCGGTGTTTGATACGCTGTATCTCATATAGCTCATACCGCCCTGATACATAAGGTCAACTATGAGCTTTACCTCGTGCATGCACTCGAAGTAAGCCAGTTCCGGCTGGTACCCGGCCTCTACGAGTGTTTCAAAGCCGGCTTTTATAAGCGAAGTAAGCCCGCCGCAAAGAACACACTGCTCGCCGAACAGGTCGGTTTCGGTTTCTTCCTTAAATGTTGTTTTTATGATACCGGCCCGAGCTCCGCCGATACCATTTCCCCAGGCGAGGGCGGTTTTTAGAGCGTCGTTTGTTTTATCCTGCTGAACGGCCACAAGGCAGGGCACGCCGCCGCCTTTTTCGAACTCGCTTCTAACCAGATGTCCCGGGCCTTTTGGTGCAATCATTACTACATTAACATCGGCAGGCGGGACGATATACTTGAAATGAATATTGAAGCCGTGGCAGAAGCCGAGGGTCTGGCCTGCTTTTAGGTTCGGGGCGATAAGCTTTGCATAGACATCAGCCTGTACCTCGTCCGGGATAGTAACTATGATAAGCGATGCGCCTTCCATAGCGGTTTTGATATCGCCCGGCTGAAAGCCGTGCTCGACGGCGAGTTTGTAGTTGTCGGTGTCTTTGAGCTCGGCGACGGCAACTTCGATACCATTTTCCCGCAGGTTCAGGCTGTGTGCGTGTCCCTGGCTGCCGTAGCCGATAACTGCCACTTTTTTGTTCTTGAGAGCGTCGAGAGGAGCGTCTTTTTCGTAATAAATTGTCAGTGCCATAGTCCATAATCTCCTTTATTTTATCGTTGAACTGTCAAACTGCTTTTTTACAGTAGATACTCAATCATTATTATTATATTTGGGATGTTTTATTAAGCAAGAAATTTACCAATGTTGTCCGAGTTTGCAGCGGCATTTTTATTGTGATTCTCAGGATTCTCTTTTTTCCTGCCTGGGCATAGCGATAGTACCCGTTCTGGCGACGCTTTTAATGCCGTACGGTCTGCAGACATCGATGAAAGCCTCGATTTTTTCTTCCGGTCCGCTTATTTCTATCATAAGGAATTTCTGGCCTATATCTACCACTTTTCCTCTGAACATCTCTATCAGGGATAGGATTTCGGGCCTTTTTGCAGGCGGCGCTGAAATGGCTATCAGCATCAGGTCGCGTGCTACAAGAGGTTGTCCGATAAAGTCCTGGACCTTTACGACGGGAACGACTTTTTCAAGCTGTTTTCTTACCTGCTCTACAACCCTGTCGTCGCCCACGACAACTATTGTCATACGTGAGAGGCCGGGCTCTTCGGTTCTTCCGACGACGAGCGAATCTATGTTAAAAGCCCTTGCGGCGAACATACCGGCGACGTGAGCGAGGACGCCGGGCTTATTTTCGACCAGTGCACTAATTATGTGTTTCATAATATTATTTCCTGCTATTAATATTTTTCAGCATTTACAGGTTTATTTTTCAGACAAGCCTTTCAAGAATTTGCAGGCCGTCCATTTCATTGAGGCTTTTACCGGCGGGCACCATCGGCCAGACGTTTTCTTCGCCTTCGACCCTGAAGTCAACTACACAGGGCTTGTTCTTTACACTGAGCATTTTCTTTACAGCTTTGGTGACGTCGGTTTTTTTATCGACCGTTATTCCCTCTGCACCGAGTGCCTCTGCGACGGTTGCGTAGTCGGGATTGGCAAGGCGGCTGCAGGAGTAGCGTCTGTTGTAGAAGAGCTGCTGCCACTGTCTTACCATGCCCATATATCCATTGTTTATGATGCAGACTTTTATCGGCAGCTTGTGCTCGGCGGCTGTTGCGAGCTCTGTCATTGTCATATTAAAGCTGTGGTCTCCGTCTATATCGATAACTGTCTGGTCAGGTTTGGCGACCTGTGCGCCGATAGCTGCCGGCAGTCCATAGCCCATAGTTCCCAGTCCGCCGGAACTTATGAACTGTCTCGGCCGGCTGAACCTGTAAAACTGGGCTGCCCACATCTGGTTCTGTCCGACTCCGGTTGTAATGATGGCATCGCCTTTAGTCTGTTTGTAAATCTCTTCAATTACGTATTGCGGTTTAATCTTTGCAGAGTTGTTGTCGTAACGGAGCGGGTATTTGTTTTTCCAGTCTGCGATTTTTTTGAGCCACTCTTTTCTCGGCCGGTGTTCGATTTTCTCTATCATCTCTTTAAGGATGAATTTTGCGTCGCCAACGACCGGTATATCCACGTGAACGTTTTTCGAGATGCTCGCGGGGTCGACGTCTATGTGAATGATTTTAGCGTTCGGTGCGAATGTTTTTACATTACCGGTAACCCTGTCGTCGAAGCGGGCGCCTATTGCAATCAGCAGGTCGCATTCCTGGACGGCGTAGTTGGCGTATGCTGTGCCGTGCATTCCGAGCATATCAAGCGATTCCGGTCTTGTCTGGTCGTAGCTTCCCAGCCCCATAAGCGTCATCGTTACGGGAAGATTAGCTTTTTGTGCCAATTGCCTCAGCTCGTCGGATGCGTTTGCGCTGATAACGCCGCCGCCGATGTAGAGTACGGGTTTTTGCGATTCGTTTATAGCCTTTGCGGCGGCAGTAATCTGTCCGATGTGGCCTTTGGTTCTTACCTTGTATCCGGGCAGCTTGAGTTTTTCGCCGTCGTCTGGTTTGTACTCTGCGAGCTCGATGTCGACGGGAATGTCGATTAGTACGGGTCCCTGCCGGCCGGTCGATGCCAGATGAAACGCTTCCTTTATTGTTCTTGCCAGGTCTTTGACGTCTTTGACGATGCAGTTGTATTTTGTGACCGGCCTAGTGATACCGGTAGTATCGGCTTCCTGGAAGGCGTCGTTGCCTATGAGGTTGGTCCGAACCTGTCCGGTGAGCGCGACGATTGGAACCGAATCCATCATAGCGGTGGCCAGGCCGGTAACGAGGTTGCAGGCGCCGGGTCCGCTTGTAGCGGCGACGACGCCAACTCTTCCGCTTGCGCGTGCGTAGCCGTCGGCCATATGGCAACCGCCCTGTTCGTGACGAGGTATGATGACTTCGATGGGGGCGTCATAGAGTTTGTCAAACAACGGCAGGACTACACCGCCGAGATAGCCGAACATTTTGTCAACGCCCATTTCAATCAGGGTATCGACGATAATCTGCGAACCTGGTTTTAGTGAGGATTTTTCGGCTGAGTCAGCCGCTTTGTGAGATTTGCCACTCATTTTTTTGTACCTTTCCTGAAAAACGTTAACAGTTATTCCGGTTAAGCCCGCAAGGCCAAAATTCTCGCGGGTTGAATCATAGCTTAGCCGGGCAGTTTCGCAAAGCCAACTGCTTTTGCCACCAAAGCAGCCGGCCTTTACGAGGATATAAACCCTGCTATAACCCCAAAACCATCCCATCCGGGATGCCTCAGGTTTGCATCCGTGTGTTTACACACGTCAGCTTTGACTATTAAACGATATCGGTGGCATTTTGTCAATAGTTTATTTTTAATAAGGTAATTTTTGGGTATTATCTGCGTTTTTGGCCAGGGCGGAGGTTTTTTGCAGTTGCATTTGAGGCGGTTAATTATTAAAATATTGGGCATACAGCAAAGGTACAGGCATCTATTGAGTTTTTTCTAACACAATTCAGGAGAGTAAGTTATGAAGTCCGGCTATGTCGAGAGATTGTTTGTGTTCTTTCTATTTTGTGTTTTTTTGTTTTTATCTGCGGCGACGACGTTTGGTGATAAGGTGGTGCTGAAGAAAGGACAGTTGCTGACCGGCGATATTCTGGCTGAGAAGCAGTCAGAATTGATAATGGATGTGGGTGTCGAAATTCTGATTATACCAAAGGACAAAATTCTTGAGTACGAATACACTGATTCGTATCTGCTGGAAGAGCCGAACAGGGTGAAGGCCGATGAGCAGTCGTCTGCGGAGCAGCTTTATACTGTTACAAGCAGGCAGAAAACTTCTATTGAGAGGTGTGCTGAGATGGTTTCCGAGGGGGTTGTAAAGGTTTCGACGCCTGCGGGACTGGGCTCTGGTTTTTTTATTAACGGGGAAGGCTATCTGATAACCAATTATCATGTCATAGAAAAAGAGACGAGGATTGAGGTTACTGTGTTCGTCAAGGTGAAGGACGGTTTTGAGAAGAAGAAATTCAAGAAGGTTAAGATTGAGGCTATTAATCCTTTTATGGATTTGGCGTTATTGAAAGTGGAAGACCTCGAAGGATTGAAGCTGACTTATGTACCGTTTGGCGACAGCGAGAAGATTAAGATTGGAGAAGAGGTTTTTGCCGTCGGCAATCCGCTCGGCCTGGAGCGGACGGTGACTAACGGCGTGATAAGCACGAAGAACAGGCCCTTTGAGGGTCTTTTATATATTCAGACTAATGCTGATATAAATCCGGGCAATTCCGGCGGGCCGTTGTTCAACCTGGCAGGTGAGGTTGTCGGTGTGACAAACATGGGTTATATTTTTCTCGGCGGTCTGGGTTTTGCGATTCCTATTGATTACGTAAGACACTTTATAGACAACCGCGAGGCCTTTGCGTACGATAAGGACAGCCCGAATACCGGATACAGGTATCTTCAGCCGGACGGGAGGCGAAACAAAGAAAAGCCGAAGTTTCTAAAAAGCGACCAGTAATAAGCCGATAAGATAGCTGTGGCAAAAGTTGTTAAAGGCTGCATATCTTTGATTTTTAATTAAAAGGTTGTGAAAAAATGAAAAAGGTAAATGTAGCAGAAATTTGTTGTTTTTTGTTAGTCTGTTTTTGCTGTTTTTTTCCGGCACAGGCATCGGCGGCTAAAGATGCCTCTGAGATTTTGCCTCCTGAGACTGTTTTGCTCGTTGAGACTGAGGATTTTGGGCAGCTCAGGTCACAAATCGAAAAGACTTCTTTATATAAGCTTTATAGAGAGCCTGCGATGGCGGCTTTTATTGAGGACGTCAAGTCCAGGCTTGGTGAGGGCATTGAGAAGCTTGATGACAACAATATCTATAAGGCATTTTATAAAGAGGCCATTTTTCCTGAGGGAGGATTGGCAGTTGCGTTAATTGTTAACGAGCAGACTAAAAATAGCGAAGAGGCCCCGATTCTATGTATCAGCAACTGGGGCGATAACATTGAGAAGGTTAAGGCTATGATGAAAAAGCTCGTAGAGAAGAATACTGAGCTGGGCGGGGCCTTCAAGGGCAGCGAGGAATACCGGGACGTTTCGATTGACACTTTAATCGATGAGGATTCGGTGGAGTTTTGTTACTGCTTTATCGATAATTGTCTGATTGCTTCTTTTGCGGGTGCGGATGTTATCAAATTTGTAGTTGCGCAGATAAGGGGAGCCGACAGTCCGACCCTGGCGGATGATACTGATTATGTGTCGTCGCTTGCAGCGACCGGGCCTTACCGGGATTTTGGTTTGTTTCTGAATATAAAAAAAATCGTCGATATGATAGCCGCCGACGATGACACCGGTGAGGCAATGAGTTTCGTAAAAAATCTTGGCTTTGATAATGTAAGAGCTCTTTGCGGTTCTTTAGGGATTGCGAGGCTGGGCGGCAATTTTTCCTGCGGCAAGTTTTTTCTTAAAATTGATGGTGACAAAAGGGGCATTTGCAGGATGCTTGAGCTTGAATCTGCTCCTGTCAGGGCTCCGGAGTTTATTTCTTCTTCGAGCTATTCAGCCTTCCTTGTTAACGTGGACATAAAGTCTGCTTATGATGAGTTTGTTAAGATAGTCAGCAGTGTTTCGCCTCAGACTGCGGCGGTGTTTTATATGCCGCTTCTGCCTGCGGGCGATGATGGGCAGCCCGGCATAGAGCTTAAGCGTGATATTTTGGAGCATCTTGGCTCTCAGATCGTGTTTACCGAGAATATTGACAGGCCTATCACGGACAAGACCGGCGAACCGAAGTGGCTGTTTGCCGTGGCTACGACCAATCCTCGTGCCCTTGAAAAGTCTCTTTCAACCATCCACAGCAAGTTTATCGCCCAGAACAAGCCCGAATCCAGGCGTGAGCTTCTTGGCCATACGATTTATATAGTTGATTTGCCGTCGCTTCTGAGATTTGGTCCTTCTACCGTTGAAAAGGTGCCGATGCAGGGTTCGTCAATCCTGCCTGCCGGCCGAATGCCTTCTTATGCATTTGCCGTAACCCAGACACATTTGGTTTTTGGCACGGTGGAGGCTACTGAGCAAGCCATACGCACATTAGACAGCAGCCCTGCGGAGTCCATGGTATCGGCAAACTGGTTTAATACGGCGAAATCATTAGTGCCGTCTGTTGTCGGGCTTGCAGCTCTTGAAGATGGAGTAACCTCTGCTGAAATACTGTGGCAGGGACTTAAAAAGATAGCTGAAGAGACAAGCAAATCCGAAGGCGGCCGCCCGGAAGTTTCGGTAGGACTTGAAATGGATTTTGGTTTGGTCCCTCGCCCGTTTGTGAAGCAGGGCGGGCTTGTTGATTTTGGACTTTTGCCTCAGTTTGATGCTGTACGACAATATTTTAGCCTATCGGCTTTTTACGGTGTCAGCAGGCCGGACGGTTTTTTCTTTGAGGCGAAGGAAATTGCTGCGCCGCAGGAATGATAAACCGGTCTTTGGATTGGCAGCAATGGCGGCAGTTTTGGTTCAGTGAATTACTTTATTCAGGGGGTATGTGATGATACCGGTTGCACCTGCTCGTTTCAGTGCGGGTACAAGCGAGCATTCGAGCTGCTTGTCAATAATCACTTCGACGGCTACGTAATCCGCCTCGGCAAGGCTTGATATGGTAGGGCTTTTTTCGGCCGGCAGGATTTTTACTATTGCCTGGAGGTCATTTTTTTTGACGTTCATTTTCAGGCCGACTTTGGAGCGGGCGTCGATGGCGGCTTTCAGCAGGATTGCGATGTTTTCTATTTTTTCGCGTTTGAATTTGTCCGACCAGGCTTGTTTGTTTGCGATTAGTCTTGTCGTGGAAGTTATTATAGTGTCTATTACCTTAAGGTTATTTGCTCGAAGTGATGAGCCTGTTTCGGTGAGTTCGACAATGGCATCGACAAGGCGGGCTTTTATTTCTGTTGCCCCCCAGCTGAATTCTACCTTAACGTTGATATTTTTTTCTGCGAAATATTTTTTAGTGACGTTAACCAGCTCGGTTGCGATTATTTTTCCCTGAAGTTGTTCGGGTTTTTTTATTTTTGATTCGTTGGGGACTGCCAGGACCCATCTCGCAGGTTTGCTCGTTGATTTACTGTAGGGCAGTTCTGCGACTTCGATTACATCCGAGCCGTTTTCCATTATCCAGTCGTATCCTGTGATTGCGGCATCGAGGGCACCGTCCTCGACGTATCTGCTTATCTCCTGTGCCCGCAGGCATATTGGAAGGATTTGCTCGTCATTGATGCTCGGCATATAGTTCCGCTCGGTGTCCGAAATGTTGAAGCCTGCGTGGTTGAAAAGCTCGATGGTCGCTTTTTGCAGGCTGCCCGCCGGTATGCCAAATTTCAGTATCTTTTCTGACATTTGATTTTACCCTGTTATTTACTGAATTTTTTTAAGTTTTACCGTTTATTATAAGCAATGGAGGTTTTTATTTTCTTTTAGTTGTTTTTTTGCGTTTTGTTTTTCTTTTTTTGGTTTTTTCTTTCTTTTTTTTGTCGGATTCGCTTTCCTGTCGCAGCAGGGTGTAGAAATAGTAGCCGTTTTTGGCGGTAATTTGCCTGGATAAAAAGCCCTCTATTTGCTGCTGGTTAGCCTGTGGATGGACAAGCTGTTCGTTTCTGAGCATCTCCATCATTTTTTCTGTCAGAGGTATGGCGTGTCCGTTAAAGGCGGTGAGCATGCAGAAATCGACTATGAATGGGCTGGTGCCGTTTATGCGGCAGAGTGCTTCCTTGGCCGGACGCTTGCCGATTTTCTTGAGGTCCTGCAGGCTGACAGTATTATATTTTTCAAAAATGGCTCTCAGGGCGGTCTTCAGTTTGGCGGCGATTTCTCTTGTAGCTGGGGTATCTTCACCCAGCATTTCTATAATTTCTTCCGGCCTTGAAACTCTCAGGTCGTTCAGGTCAACAAAGTACTCGTTGAATTTTTTGGCGGCTGTTTGAGCCTGCTTGTGTGTGATTTTCTCACTTATGATTGCATAGACAAGTGCTTCTGCCGGTTCGTCATAAACAGCCTTTTCCTGTTTTGCATATCTTCTTTTCAGTGAACGCAACAGTTTCTGTATTTTTTTGGAGTATTCTTTGCTGTTTTTCATTCCAGCTCCCGGCAGTATATCGCTTTTAATATTTTTTTATCAGCAGCTTTTTATTGTTCTTTTTTCTCCAGCTCGCTTTTTGCTTCGTCGATGAGCCTCATAGTTTCGAGTGTTTTTTTGAATTTTTCGTCGTTGAAAAAGTGCAGGACGGGACAAAACCTGCTTTTTATATTGTCGGCAAGCAGCGATTGTATTTTGAATTTTGCGTGCTCTATTGCGGCAAAGGTCTTATTTTGCCCCGCCTCATCGCCGCCGAAAATGCTTAAATATACATTGGCAGACCTCAGGTCCGCTGTCATCTCCACCCTCGTGATGCTAACAAGCCCGACAATACGCGGGTCGCTAAGGTGATTAGAGATAGCATCGCTGACAACTTCTTTAACAACTCGAGAGACCTTTTCTTGTCTTCTTGTTGGCATAATAGTCTTTGCCTTGCAGCATCTTTTTTGAATATGGATTAACCTCTCAAAGGGTTCTTGCCACTTCTACGATTTCATAGAACTCGAGTACGTCATCGACTTTGACGTCGTCGAATTTAGCGATTTTTATTCCGCAATCCATTCCGGCCTTTACTTCTCTGACATCGTCTTTGAAGTGCTTGAGCGATTCAATGGCCAGAGTGTCTCTTGTTATGATGTTGTTTCTTATGAGCCTCATTTTTGCATTTTTTCTGGCGAAGCCGTCATTGACATGGCAGCCGGCAATTGTTCCAAGCCTTGAGACCTTGAAAGTATCTCTTATTGTGGCTCTTCCGATTGTTTTTTCCGTTTGGTCAGGTTCCAACATCCCTTCCATTGATTTTTTGAGGTCTTCGGTTATTCTATAAATTACATTATAGATTCTGGTTTCGACGCCCTTTTTATCTGCGATTTTTTGTACTCTGTCATCTGCGGTGACATTGAACCCTATGATGATGGCGTTGGAGGCTTCTGCAAGAACGACATCACCTTCGGTTATACCGCCTGGAGAGGCGTGAATGATTTTTATTTTTACTTCTTCTGCACTTAATTCCGAGAGGTACTTTATCAGGACATCGACCGAGCCCTGGACATCTGCGCGGATTATAATGTTTAGCTCCTTGACGTTTCCGGCTTCAATCTGGCTGAACAGGTTGTCGAGAGTTACCTGTGTTCTTTTTGTGAGCATATTAAGTCTTGAGCGGCTTTGGTTTTGTTCAGCTGCCGCTTTAGCTTTTGCCAGGTCGTTGCCGAGGCAGTAAAATTTATCACCTGCCTGCGGCACGTCGTTGAGTCCTGTTATCTCGACCGGCATTGATGGTATTGCAGTTTTGATGTTTTTGCCGAAGCTGTCCTTTATATTTTTGACTTTTCCATAGGCAGTGCCTGCAAGGACGACATCACCTTTGTTGAGTTGTCCTTCTTTTATCAGCAGCGTGGCCACGGCACCGCGTGTTGGTGACATTTTCGCCTCGACTACCCATCCTGTTGCAGGTATTGTGTCGTCGGCATTGAGGTCGAGCACCTGGCGTACATAATCGATATGCTCGAGCAGGTCGTTGACTCCCTGTCCTGTGACGGCGCTTGTTTTTACGACGTCGGTTTCGCCGCCCCATTCTACCGGCGTGAGGTCGTACTCTGCTAACTGGGCGTAGATGCGATTTATGTCGACGCCGGGCAGGTCTATTTTGTTCAGGGCCACTATAACCGATACATTCGCCGCCTTGCTGTGTGCGATTGCCTCAATTGTTTGGGGCATTACGCCATCATCGGTGGCGACAACGAGGACCACGACGTCGGTCATATTGGCGCCTCTTGCGCGCATCTCGGTGAAGGCTTCGTGTCCGGGTGTATCGAGAAAGGTTACTTTACTGTTGCCGATATCGACCTGGTATGCTCCGATATGCTGGGTGATTCCTCCGGCCTCGCCGGCTGTTACCGTTGTTGACCGTATTTTATCGAGAAGACTTGTCTTGCCGTGGTCTACATGGCCGAGCATTGTCGCCACTACGGGACGTTGTTTAAGATTTTTTCGTTCGTACTGTTTGAACTGCTGTTCGATTTGCTCTTCGAGGGTGCCTTTATGTTCGATTTTCAGATCGCATCCGAAATCCATAGCTACTAATTCTGCAACCTCATTGCTCAAAACTTCGTTTGCAGTTGCCATTATTCCCTGTTCTATCAGTTTGCTTATGATGTCAGCGGACTTGATGCCGAGGGCTGCGGACAGGTCCTTGATAGCGACAGGTTCGCTTACAACAGCTTTTACGGGTCTTAGTACGGCAGGAGACTGTTGCTGAGCTCTGGTTTCGATTTTCCTTACAGGTCTGAGGCGTAATCTTTCACCGCCGGCGGCGTCAAGTCTTGCGCGTCTTTCTTCAATGTCCTTTTGTCGCCGGATTGTCAGGTATTTGAGTTTTTTTACCTCTTCCGGAGAGTCATCATCTTTACGGCGTTTGTGTACTTTTTCCTTTTTTCGGTGTGGGTATTTTTTTGGCTCTCCGGGCCTTTGGCCGAGTCCAAGCTTCTCATCTTTATATTCGTCGGCTATAAGCGGTTCGGTCACCGGCTCATTGTATTTCTTGCGTGATTTGGGCTTCGGGGGAGCCGAAGGCTCTGCCTTTTCGACACGTATAACAGTGGGACCGGCCAGTTTCGCCGGCTTTGGTTTTTTAAGTTGAGGGCCTGCGGGTTTGACAGGTTTGGGTTTCGGAGGTTTTTGGGGTTTCGTAATTGTTTTTTTCTCTGGTTTTTTCCCCTTTGCTATTGCAGCCGTTTCAGCGGCTTTGCCTGCAGGTTTTTCTTTGAGTGTGGGCTTTTCTGCTTTTCCCTTCTTTTTTGCGGCTGGTATTTTTTTCTTTTTCTTTTTGATTCGTACTTTCTTTAGGTCCACTTTTTCAGCAGTTTCGACCGACGTGGTGTGTTCGCCCTCACTGAACCATTCGCGTATAGTTGCTGCAAGCCCGGCTGAGATTGTTGACATATGGTTCTTGACGTCGAGGCCTTCGTCCTGGCATTTTTTGACGATTGCTGTGCTTTTTACGCCAAGTTCTTTTGCCAAAATGTAGACTCTTGTAGTTGCCAGAAGTACTCCTTTATTTTATCAGGTCCGCGAGATTACTTTTCATTTTCAGTTGAATCTGCCTGTTGTTTTAGCAGGTTTTCGGCCTTGTTTTGCTTTGATTCCGCTGCCAGTTGCTTGGCGTGCTCGGCCGCCGAGTTGACAAGCTCTTCGGCAAGAGTCGCTTCAATATTAAGCTCTTTAACCAGAGGTTCGGCCCCGACATCCTCAAGATCCGGGACAGATATTATCCCGAGTGCTATGAGCTTATCAATTATCATATCATCTGCATTTTTTACGTTTTTCACGCATTCGGTTAATTGTTCGATACTCTGGTTGTATTCTTCGGGTGTTAGTATATCGATATCCCATCCTGTCAGTCTTGCTGCCAGGCGTACATTCTGGCCATGCTTTCCGATGGCGAGGCTGAGCTGGTCATTATCGACTACAACGGTTGCTCTGCCCAGTTCAAAGCACAGGGCGATTTCGCTGACTCTTGCCGGCATAAGTCCATTTGTTATAAGGACCTGTGACGAGTCGCTCCATCGGACTATGTCTATTTTTTCTCCACCGAGCTCGTCGACGATATTTTTGATTCTGCTGCCCCGAACGCCGACGCAGGCACCGACCGGGTCAACTCTGTCGTCAATTGAAGCGACAGCGACCTTTGTCCGGTAGCCTGCTTCGCGTGCCAGAGCCCGGATTTCGATGATATTTTCGACAATCTCGGGCACCTCAAGCTCAAAGAGTCTTCTGATGAATTCCGGATGGGTTCGGGAGAGGATGATTTTTACCTGGTTGGAGACTTCTTTGACATCGAGAATCAGGCACTGGATTCTTTCACCCGGCCGATGGGTCTGGCCGGCTATCTGCTCGATTTTTGGCAGAAAGCCTTCTGTGCGATGATTCAGGCTGACAATAAGCGTGCCGCTTTCGTAGCGGACGACAGTTCCGCTTATGATTTCATTTTTTCTCTGAACGAACTCGGCATAGATGCTGTCTCTTTCATCGGCTCTTATTTTTTGTATCATAATTTGCTTTGCGGCCTGTGCGGGTATTCGCCCGAGCTGTTTAATATCTATCTGCTCTCCATTTTTGTAAGTAGTAATGTCACCGGATTCGCGGTCGATGTGAACGGTTATATCGCTGTCGGGCTCACCGAAGTGTTTTCTTGCGGCGGAGACCATCGCCTCTTCGAGGTCGACGAAAATCGATTCTTTGTCAATTTTTCTGTCACGAGCAATGTTATCGACTATTCTTATAAGCTCCGGATTCATATTTTTTTGTCGTCCTTAAGTTAAACAAAAAAGTGGAAACTAAAACAGTTTCCACTTTAGCGGCAAGTTGACAGCAAGTTTGTAATTTATCCTTACACTATATCAAGCACCTCCATCAGGGGGCACCATTTTGCATAATCTGGCAAAATAGTACCCGGGCAGCAATTCTCATTAGCTACTTGCCATAGCAGCGGAAACCTTTGTTTCCAGGCCACCGTCCCGATTCTTCGGGAAGCTCGGCCGGGCAGACAATTTAATCGCCTACCCCGCACGGTACGCCAATCCTGTTATTAACATTGTAAAACCTTTCCTTCAAAGTTCGGTTCTGGTGGCTTTTCATAAGCATCTTATCAGCCGAACACTTAATGCTAATCGTCTTTGTGGTGGTTAACAATGATTTTTTTCCGAAATCGCACAATTTTTGGTATAAATGTGCTTTCGACTTGAAAGGTTCTTGAAAAGAGCTCGAAAAACACTGTTTTTATGCGTAAAGATGCCTCAGGCCGTCAAAATGAGCAAATTAGAGCAGCCGAGATTTGTTTTGGCATCTGTTTTTAGTTAAAAAAGCCTCACAGGGTTGTAATGAAAGCTGATTAAATCATATAGTTATTCTGGATACAGTCCGATAAATGATAAAGGCAGAGGAAATAATCCGGTTATATGGAATGAAGCCGTTACCAAAGGAGGGGGGATTCTATGTCGAAACCTACAGGTCTCAAGAAACAATCGGTCCGGAGGCGCTTCCTGAAAGATTCGAAGGCCGGCGGAGTATCGGTACGGCTATTCTTTATTTGCTGACCGCCGATACTGTCTCAAAGCTTCACCGTCTGAAGAGTGATGAGATATATCATTTCTATCTGGGCGATGAGGTTACGATGCTTCAGCTTTTTCCTGATAGTTCCAGCAGAGTCATAACGCTTGGCTGCGATATAGCTGGCGGGCAATTATTGCAGGTTGTTGTGCCGCAAGGAGTCTGGATGGGCTGTTTATTAACAGCGGGCGGCGAGTTCGCGCTGATGGGGACAACCGTCTGTCCGGGTTTTGAGTTTGAAGATTTCGAGTCTGCTGACAGGGAGCAATTATTGAAGCTGTATCCTTCGCAAAGAGAATTTATTTTGAAGCTGACGTGAAGGAGTTTCGGCAGCTTCTTATATCACCTCGAGCCTGCGTAAGGTGGCCCGTGTCCAGCGGCCGCTTCTAATCTGGGCAAGTATGACAAGCAGTGTAACTATCAGCCAGTATACGCTGAATCGCAGGTAGTGCATTATCTGGTCGAATACTCCGCTTTGTTTTATGGCCTGGCAGGAATCCAGAAGCTCGGCCGGCGTGAAGATAGCGCCGGCAACTACACCACAGAAAACCTTCTGCCAGGGGACAAGCAAAACGATGAAAACGAGCGACAGGAACAATGCGCGGCAGATGTGCTTGATTCCGCCGAGCCTGCCGACAATTGAAATTTTTAATATGAACAGTATTGCCAGACAGTAAAGCATTGCTGCCAGTATGAGGACAAAGTTCAGGAATTTAATCATCCAGGCCAGGTGCTCAAATTCTATATCTTTTGGAAGCGGCAGGGTATGTTTGGATTGAGGTGAGCTGAGCAATATCGGCTGGTTCGGCTCCTGAGATGATTGTTTTGCATCATTTGTGGTTTGTTCAGTTTTTTCATCAGCTGTGATAAGAGATTCGTCCTGTGTCTCAATGGGGGCTTTGACTGCGCCGGTGGTTACCAGCCAGAAAGCTGCCTGTAACAGCAGCAGTGAGAGGATTGTAATTACGAATAGGAAGTTTTTCCAGCCTCTCAGGACACTTACAGCTTCGAGGCAGTCGGTTGTATCAATAAGGTTAGTTTGTATGTTGTGCTCCTGGTTCATTTTTGAACCTCCTGTTTTGAATTCCTGCCTATCTTCGAAATTGAAATCCATAATTTTTCACAGCCTTTATTTATTTGTCGTTTTTTTCTCTCTGTAAGATTTCAAATCGTTGAAAAACCTTATACAAGGTGCCCATTATTATCTCCTGTTGTATGTGCAAGTGCAAGGATTTTGTTTGAGAACATTAATTCCAAAATTGTGTCCATAAAAAGTCAGTTTTTTTATATGAAACAGGTGACGATTTTGCCGGAAAATTATTAATCGTTCTTCAGGCTCAGAAAGGCTTTTTGGGCGGCTTTTGTTGTTTTTTCGATGTCTTCAGTGGTGTGAGCGAACGAGACGAATATAGCTTCGTAAGCGCTTGGAGCGAGGTAAATGCCCTGCTGGAGCATTTTTGAAAAGAATTTTTTGAACTGCCCGATGTTTGTCGCCTGTACATCTTCGAGATTTCTCACAGGTTTATCGGTAAAAAAGCAGCTCATAATTGAACCGACGCGATTGATTGTTATTGGTATATTTGCCTGTCCTGCGGCTCGCGCAAGAGAGCTTTCGAGCGAAGCTGAAGTTGCTTCGAGCTGCTTGAAGCAGTCATTTTTGATAAGCAAATCGAGCGCGGCATTTGCTGCGGCTGTTGCTATCGGATTTCCGCTTAATGTTCCTGCCTGATAGACCTTTCCGACAGGAGCGAGCATATCCATAATGTCTGCTCTCGCCCCGAAGGCGGCCAGGGGCAATCCTGCTCCTATGACTTTCCCCAGACAGGTTATGTCAGCTTCTATGTTAAAGAGCTGTTGTGCTCCGCCGGCTGCTATGCGAAAGCCGGTAATAACCTCGTCGAATATTAACAGGGCTTTATTTTCATCGCAAAGGTTGCGAAGGGCCTGTAGGTAACCATCAGCCGGCGGGATAACACCCATATTCGCGGCTACCGGCTCAACGAGTACGGCTGCAACCTGTCCGTTGAATTTTTTCAAGGCGGTTTTTACGGCTTCAATATTGTTATAGGGTATAACCACGGTTAATTTTGCTATTGGCTCGGGTACGCCTGCACTTGATGGCATTGCCTGTTCGGCGAGGCCAGAGCCGGCTGTTGCGAGCAGGCTGTCACTGTGGCCGTGATAGCAGCCGGCCATCTTTACAATCAAGTCCCTGCCGGTGTAACCTCGTGCAAGACGGATGGCTGTCATTACCGCCTCGGTGCCGCTGCTGACCAAACGCAGCTTCTCAATCGATTTAAATGCAGCGATAATTTTTTTGGCCAGCTCTGTTTCCGCTGCGGTTGGCGCGCCAAAAGAAGTGCCCTTTTTTACAGCATCGTTGATTGCTTTTAGCACTTTGGGATGGGCGTGACCCAGTATTGCCGTGCCCCAGGAGCCGACGTAATCGATGAACTCATTGCCGTCGATGTCGTAGATTTTTGAGCCTTTAGCCGAGGCGATAAAGAGCGGTTTTGTATCGACACCACGGTAGGCTCTGACTGGTGAATTGACACCGCCGACGAGGTATCTACAGGCTTCGGTATAGTTAAGCGCAGATTTCTTAAAATTTTTTGAATCACAGCTCATTTTCGCTCATATCATAAGGAATCATCTGCGGAGTTCAAATTTTTTATAAACACAGAATGAATTTTATTGCAGGCGGCTTTTTCAGGCTGAAATCAGGCTTTTTTTAAGTTTTTTGATATATTTTTTTTACTTGACCGGCTTAATTCAATTGTGTATCCTGTCGAATGTATAGACAGCTTTTGATGAACGTCATTGTATGCGTTTCGTATAAATATATGGATTTATACAGAAGCGCGAGGGGCAGACGAGAGAGGATAAACTCTTGTCTATAAGGCAGTTAAGTTACAAAGCCGCTTTCGGCTGGTATAGATAAAGTTTTGACTTTGCCTTTTGCAGCAGCAGTCGGCAGCGATGTAGGAAAAATGGTTAGAAAGTGAAACGAAATCCTTTAAGAACAGCTCTGACTTGCAAAGGGTTGCGAACTCATAGTGAGCGTAAAATAGCTGATTTTATGAGAAAAATTAACTCTTTAACACCTAAAAGCTTATCTTCAGGAGTGATGTTTCCGGTATCTTAGAGCTGACAGTTAAGTGAGTCGGAAGGGATTTCGTTTATCAAGAACCATTTCTTTGTAGTTTCCCTGCCCGTTGTCCCTCAAATCCGGTAGTTTGTTTTTGCAGATTGTTCCGAACAAGTTTTACAACGTCAACGAGTTGACAGGCGTTTGAAAGCAATTGAAAGGTGATAACTATGGACAGCATACTAATTGAAATCGGGCTTCCTGAGGTTCTCGTGCCGATAATAACCTTTGTTTTGGGGATTTGCCTGGCTGCGATAGTGTACCAGATGGTATCCAGGACGAGAACGAAAACCTTCGAACAGGATATGGAGCGCCAAATCGAGGGCGCAAAAAGAGAGGCTGAAAACATAATTAAATCCGCACAGATAGATGCGGCGGCGGAAACCATCAAGAAAAAGGAAGAGTTTGCAAAAGAGGCGAACCAGATACGCGGCGAGATGCGCGAGATTGAAGTAAGATTGACGAAGCGTGAAGATACTATCGACAGGCAGGTTGAACAGCTTCAGCAACGGGAAAAAGAACTGGGCAAGCAGGAGAAAGAAGTTGAAAGAAGATTCGAAAACATCGGCAACAGGGAGAAAGAGCTGTCGGCTTTGCTGGCTCAGCAGAAAAATCAGCTGCTGAAGATTACAGCGATGAGCGTTGAAGAGGCGAAGCAGATGCTGCTTAAAAGGCTTGAGGATGAATGTGAGCATGAGATGTCGGCTTTAATCGCCCGCAAGCTCGAAGAAGCGAATGAAACTGTTGATGACAAGAGCCGTGAGATTATCAGCACGGCCGTTCAGCGCTATGCTGCTGAGCATACCTGCGAGGTCACCGTCTCGACGGTCGAGATTCCTAATGATGATATGAAGGGTCGAATCATCGGTAGAGAGGGGCGCAATATCAGAGCGTTCGAAAAGGCTACGGGTGTGGATGTCATCGTCGATGACACGCCCGGTATGATTGTTGTCAGCGGTTTCAGCCCTGTCAGACGCGAGGTTGCGCGTCTTTCTATGGAAAGGCTTATACAGGATGGCCGGATACATCCGTCCCGGATTGAAGAGCTTGTTGCCCAGACGAAAAAAGATGTTAACCTTAAGGTACTGCAGCTTGGCAAAGATGCCGCTGTGGAGGCCAATGTCAGGGGTCTGAGTAACAGGATTCTCAGTTTGCTTGGTGCTCTTAATTACAGGACGAGTTACGGCCAGAACGTGCT
>CAYXGT010000019.1:0-33645 GCA_964464635.1 uncultured Pirellulales bacterium
TTTGTTTAGGCATACTTGGAAATGTTGATGATGCAGAAGATATTGCTCAGGATGCTATGTTAACCGGATTTTTGAAAATTAGAAAATTGCATAAGGCAGACCGTTTCATCTGGTGGATTTCGCAAATTGCCAGGAATCTTTGTATCGATTTGCTGCGCAGGAAAAAACACGTCAAGACCATTTTGGCGGAACTTCCGTTACAGAGTAACCAGAAAAACAGCCAAAACCAGGACATACACAAATCCATCAGACAGCTGCCTTTGGAGTTAAGGCTCCCGCTGGTAATGTATTACTTTGATAACAAGAGCACTAAAAAAATTGCAGAAAAGTTCCAAATTTCACATTCAAGTGTGTGCAGTAAAATAAAAGAAGCGAGGAAACAATTGCATAAATTGTTGACCGGAAGGGAGAAATGATGAGTAACAAATGCGACAATTTCAAAGATAAAATCGCCGAACTTATCAGCGGAACTTTGCCTGACAGCGAGATTAAGGCTATACAAGAACATAAACAGCAATGCAAAGATTGTGCCGAATTTGAGCAGGTACTAAGGGCCGAAGACGAATTACTAACCAATCTTTTTGACGGATTCGGCAGAGATTTACAAAGACAGCAGGATGAGGTTATAAAAGCAATCGGCTGTTTCAGCTCTACAGCTAAAGACCGTATCCTCACGGCAATAAGAACAATAATCGATAATCCTGTAGTTAAATTAGCAGCTGCGGCTGCTGTAATTGCTTTTATCACCTTCAACTATGTCCGCGCAATAAACTGGCTTCATGAATTGGAAAGGTTTATGGATACTTGTGCTGTAACGATGAAATAAGTTTACGCAAAGCGCTTTGAGGCGGCGATAACTGTATAACACATATATTTATTATTGTTGATTATTATGGTTTGAGTTTGAATCCAAGAAGAAAAAATGTACCGAAAGGAGAAAAAGAAATGAAGAAAAAAGGTTTTACCCTGGTTGAGCTATTGGTAGTTATTTCGATTATAGCGCTTCTAATGTCTATCCTGATGCCGACTCTGGCTAAGGTAAGAGCAATGGCTTTAAGGGCTGTATGCAGCGCCAACCTCAGCAGCTTGCATAAGGCATGCTTAACTTACGCTCATGACAACGATGACGACTACCCGCGAGCAGGAGGCAAAGGTTCTCGATGGTTGGTCACAACAACCCTTCCAATGTTTTATGCCGATACAGAGATAAATGCTTTTCACCAAGGTGGCAATCCCAATACTGACGGCAGAGCAACAATGGGAGCGAGTCTTTACTATCTTATAAAGTATGCGGACGCTGCGCCAAAGGAATATATTTGCGGCGGCGACAGGGGAGCGGTCGAATTTGAGCTTTCCCTTTATAGTAGCGTTATCCCTTCCGGCACCGAACTCGCCCTGACACAAGATATAAGCCTTGCCTGGGATTTCGGCGGACCAGCAGGTATTAGAACTGCAGGAGGTCTTCCACCCGGACAGCACTACAGTTACGCCTACCAGATGCCATATGGTGGATCGCGGCAGATGTATTACGCACTGAGTACAACTCGCCAGCCGGATATACCTGTAATGGCAGACCGGAATCCATACCTGGTATTAATTAAAGAGAATGACAGACCTCGTTACCAATATACCAATCCCCATGATCCAACGAGTGAAAGCTGGGGCAATTCCCCAAACCACAAGTATGAAGGCCAAAATGTATTATACAACGACGCCAGCACGAGATGGAGAACTATACCATATTGCGGGATTAATCAGGATAACATATATACAATAGCGGTCAACTCGAACAGTCCTCAGGTTGGTGAGCAGCCGGGTCTTTTTAATGCCAGCTCTCTTTCTCAGAGCGGCGATGATTCGCTGCTGCTCAACGAGGGTTACGAACAGGCAGGTGTGAAATAATTAACGGTTTCTGCCATATTATGAAAAAAATCAGATACTTTCATTGATTTGACGCCACGCAAAGCATTTGGACCTGAGCTGGAGAAGAGTTAAATCAGGCTAAAATACAAAACTGCCGGCTACCAGCCGGCGGTTTTGTAGGGCTCGTCTGCAGCTTCTAAAGGCCGTTTTACGCGGAAATTTCCGGGCATTTCCGGGATTTTAGCCTGTTTTGCAGGGTAATTGGTATTGAGAAGATAGAAAGTGAACTGAAAATTTTTATAGAAAATTATGAAAATTCGCCGAAAATTAACTTGACAAAGAATATCTTTCGTGTTAATTTGCAATAAGATAGCAGACAGGTTCATTAGTTTATCATAATTTGAAGAGTTATCATATTGCTATTTTATTATCATATCTTTAAGCCTGCCTGCCAAGAAATTAATGTATTTTTCTGCGTGTAAGATTGATTAGGACAGAAACTGATTACATTAACGTCATTGGCAAAATCATTGTTATAGAGTTTGAACCGGCCATTTTTGGACGGAATTTAATAAAAAGTCGAGGTTCAAAAAAAATGTTTGCATTTATTAAAAGAATAATAAAATCGGGTCTGAAAATGACTGGGTGCGAACCTCGAGAAAATGAAAAAGGAGAAAAAAATGAAAAAGAAAGGTTTTACACTAGTTGAGCTTTTGGTCGTTATCGCGATCATAGCGATGCTGATGGGCATCCTGATGCCGGCACTGGCAAGGGTACGATTTATTGCCCAGCGAGTTGTCTGCGGTACCCACCTGTCAGGCTTCGGCAAATCGATGCTCACATATGCCAACGATTTCAAAGACAAATATCCTCGTGGCGGAGGTAAAGACAGCTTCTGGGGACCACTGAAAGGTGCGGAGGGGTGGGACTCTCCGCGTGATATTGGTCAGATAGGTGCTTTCGGTGCTATGGAGGATGTAGGGGCGACAATTGGTTCCTGTCTGTATCTTTTGGTTAAGTATGCTGACGCAGGAACCAAGATATTTATCTGTGGTGGTGATACCACTGCAGAGGAATTTGACCTTCAAGCCTACCCCGGCCATACCGTCTATAAAAATGACATGACAGAGGCCTGGGATTTCGGCGGACCTGCTAACGGAACCGGCTGGAATCCGCCCGCAGAACACTATAGTTACTCCTATCAGGTACCATTTGGATCTATCGAAACTACATATTATCCTTTGACTCCTTACAGCGAAGCCGATATGGCTATAATGGCTGACAGAAGTCCCTATCTGGTGCTCGAGCCGGAGACAGTGGATCCACCAAATTCCTATATATACCCAGGCACAAAAGAGCAGGAAAAAATGGGAAATTCTCTAAACCATCGTTCTGAGGGACAGAACGTACTATTTAACGACGGCAGCGTAAGATATGATGAAAAACCTTACTGTGGCGCTGATAATGACAACATTTATACAATGCAGCCAACCAGAGCTGACGTACCAAAGGAAAGCGGTGATGACCCGCCCTATTGTTTTGAACTAGACCCAACTAAACCAAAGATTCTTCCCAGAAGTAAGATTGATTCTATCCTCATAAATGAAGGTGGAAAACAAAGAAAGGCAAGATGGATACCTTAAGAAAGGCACCAGCTCAAACAATGACGCTTGCAACGGAGTGCGTGGCAACCTAAGATAAGAAAGCAGAAAAATAGGTACAGGTTGTACCTGCACCGGTTGATTAAAACTTTGCTCAGTTCTTTACAAGCAGCCTTGAGAACATTTTCTCAAGGCTGCTTCTTTTTGCTTCTTTTGTTTTCGGTCTCGTCGCTTCACGCAAGACGTTCTCAAATAACATTTTACAGAAGTAAAATAATTTTGTTTTTTCTCTCATATTATGCTAAATTGCCTGTCTGTTTTATGGAGACCGGTTATGGGTCAAACGCTGATTTATAAAATACTATCTGACCATCTGGCTGAAGGCAGTCTTATCGCCGGTCGGGAGATTGCCATACGAATTGACCAGACACTCACACAGGATGCCACGGGCACAACAGCTTTTTTACTTTATGAGTCGATAGGTAACGGCAGGGTAAAAACCGCACTCTCGGTCAGTTATATCGACCATAATATCAGCCAGTTCGGCCCGGAGAATCATAACGACCATTTGTATCTGCAGACAGCCGCCGCCAAAACCGGCGTTTATCACTCAAGGGCCGGCAACGGCATCTGCCATCAGGTTCATCTCGAACGATTCGGCAGGCCCGGAGCAACACTGCTCGGCAGCGATTCACATACACCTACCGACGGCGGCATCGGGGCATTGGCTATCGGGGCCGGAGGGCTCGATGTGGCAGCAGCTATGGCGGGCGGGCCTTTCTATCTGAGATGTCCCAAAGTGCTCGGCGTACAGCTTATCGGCCGGCTTAATAACTGGGTCTCGGCTAAAGATATCATTATCAAACTGCTAAGCATCCTTACAACCAAAGGTAATGTCGGCTGGGCAATCGAGTATTTCGGTGATGCAATTCCCACACTTTCAGTACCGCAGAGAGCAACAATAGCAAATATGGGTGCGGAGCTGGGCGCAACAACAAGCATATTTCCAGGTGATGAACAAACCAGAAAATTTCTCGCCGCTCAAAAAAGAGAGGCTGATTTTCGAGCTTTGGCTGCGGACGCAGACGCTGAATACGACAGAGTCATTGAAATCAATCTGTCTGAGCTTGAGCCAATGGTTGCCTGTCCGGCTTCTCCTGATAACGTCAAGACGGTTGCCGAAATTGCAGGCTCTAAAATAAATCAGGTGGTCATCGGCAGCTGCACGAACTCCAGCTTTTCAGATTTGATGATGGTTGCGAAAGTATTGAAGGGCAGGCACATAAACAATATGGTGGAATTCGCAATAGCACCCGGCAGCAGACAAGTCTTGAATATGCTCGCTTCAAACGGCGCTCTTGCTGATATCATAAGCGCCGGTGCAAGAATTCTCGAATCAGGCTGCGGGCCCTGCATAGGCCAGGGATTTTCTCCCGCCGACGGCGTCGTGAGCCTTAGAACATTCAACAGGAACTTTACCGGCCGAAGCGGAACAAAAAATGACCAGATTTTTTTGGTCAGCCCTGAAACCGCTGTCGCTTCGGCCCTAACAGCAAAAATAACCGACCCTCGCGATTTGCCTAAACTTTTCGCAATTGAATACCCAGGCTGCCGGATGCCTGAAGAATTTGTCGTTGACGACAGTATGATAGAAAAACCTCTCAACATAGAAAATGCGGAAAAAGTTAAAGTTTTGCGAGGCCCGACGATTGTTGTGCCCGACTCACCCCCCCCGCTGCCTGAGTCGCTTAAAGGACAGGTACTTATAAAAGTCGGCGACAAGATAACAACCGACCATATTATGCCGGCAGGTACTTTTCTCAAGCTGCGCTCGAATGTGCCGGAATACGCCAAATATGTTTTCAACTGCTTCAACGAGCAAAATCAGCCGAGTTTTGCCCAGCGTGCGCTCGAATTAAAGAAAAAAGGCACTGTCGGCATTATTATAGCCGGCCTAAGTTATGGCCAGGGCTCATCAAGGGAACACGCTGCGCTTTGCCCGATGTACCTCGGCGTTCGGATTGTGTTAGCTAAAAACATTGAGAGGATTCACAGGTCGAACCTTATTAATTTTTGCATAGTGCCGATAGAATTTGCCGAACCAGCCGATTATGAAAAAATAAACACAGATGACCATCTGGAGATAACCGGCCTTTCGGAAGCGGTAAAAAACTGTGATAAAGTGACCATTATAAACAAGAGCAGCTCATTTGAATTTGTCGGCAATCTAAACTTCTCTGACAGGGAAAGGCAAATTCTGCTGTCGGCAGGTCTATTGAACTTAACACGTAAAAAAGCAAATGGGTGAAAAAATTATAGCTATTTTCGGCAGTGGCAGGTCACAGCCCGCTGATGACGCATTTATACTGGCCGAAAAAATAGGTATGCTGCTGGCAGAAGCCGGTTTTACAGTCGTTAACGGCGGTTATGGCGGCACAATGCTGGCGGCTGCAAAAGGCTCTTTACAGGCCGGCGGCAAAACTATCGGCGTTACCTGCAAGGCTTTCGGACCAGCCGGAGCCAATGAATACGTCAGCAGAGAAATTGTAACCGAGAGCCTCAATGAGCGGCTTGATACACTTATAAAAACGGCACAGGCCTATGTCGTCCTGCCGGGCTCAACGGGCACACTGCTGGAGCTGGCAAAGGTGTGGGAATTGAAAAATAAAGGCTTTATAAACAAAAATAAATCGGTTATACTTGTAGGCGGTTTCTGGCAGCCTCTTGTCGATTTGATGAAGGCCGAAGATTCCGGGTGCATACAACACATACAGGTAGCCGAAGAACCGGAGAGGGTAATAGAAACTCTAAAACAAATATTTGATTGATGCTTTTTAAACAGGATTGCTTATGTTAAAAAAATCTTCGTTAATAATTTTATTATTTTCAGCATACCTTACAGCTTCCGCACAGCAGCCTAACCCGAATGCCCTGTTACGAGATGGAATGGCACTGAGAGGTGTTGACGGCAAACTGATTGTTTCTGATACAAACAATGTTTATTATTTCAGGCTTGATAATGACCTCAGAGACGACAAAGCGGTCATTAAGGGTGGAACAAATATCGCGCTGCTGCCGTCTACAAGTCTTGAAAAAATGACGGCTAATATAAAACAAGACCCCGAGACCGGTTTTCGCATCTGGGGCAGGGTCACAACTTATAAAAGAAAGAACTATTTCTTCATCGATAACTACCTGCCGGTCGGTCAAATCAAAAAAATCGAAAGCCTGCCCCAAAAGGAGCAGCAAAAAACACAAGTCAAAAAACCTGACGATGAACTGCAGCTGCCTGCTCACGTCCTGGAAAAACTAACCGCCGAAAAGGCTATTCGCCCGGCCCAAATACAAAAAGGGCAGGATTTCGAACAAAACCGTGTTCTTGCCGACAGGACCGGATTCGTATTAAAACAGCCGGACGGCAACTTCGTATTCGTTCCCGATGCTCTCGGCAGAAACCTCGAAAACATTTCAATACCATTACTGCCCTGCCAGACACTTGAGAATGCCTGGCAGAAACAGACGGCTGAGCTCGAGCGAATCCGATTCAAGGTGGCGGGGACCGTTACAAAATATGAAGGCAGCTTTTACCTTCTGCTCCAGCGGGCAAGACCTGTTTACAGCTATGGTAACTTTGGAAGATAGGAGCACAATATGGCCGGCAATCTTGGCAAAATTCTTATCCTGTCCTCAGACACTCAATGGCATCAAAAAATAACAAGCCTCCACAAAAAATTGTTCGAGGCTTCATATTTTTCCACCGGTGATGAAAGATATGAGCAGCTAATGAAAATACTTGATGCCGTACGAAAACAGCAGGACCAGGCTTTAATTGAATTTACCGAGAAATTTGACAATGTAAAACTGACAGCCTCACAGTTCAGAATAAGCGACAGGCAATTAGAAGAGGCACATAGCCAAATAGACGAAGATTTATTGTCGGCTATACGCAAATCGATTGACAATGTCAGAAAGTATCAGCAGAAAATTTTTATAGGGGACAAATCGAGTTTCAAAGATGGTGCCGGAATAAAATATACTCCCTTAAAGAGAGTCGGCCTTTGTGTGCCGGGCGCATCAGCTCCGCTGCCCTCGACTGTGATAATGACAGCAGTACCTGCCCAGGTGGCGGGTGTAGATGAAATTGCTGTAATCTCACCGCCAAGATACCAGGGCAGTATCCACCCTGTAATTTTAGCGGTTTGTTACGAACTCGGTATTGACGAAGTCTATCGAATCGGAGGCTCTCATGCAGTAGCTGCACTGGCCTACGGCACGCAGACAATGAAAAAAGTTGACAAAATCGTCGGCCCGGGAAATGCCTGGGTACAAATGGCCAAAAAACAGGTCTTCGGGCTCGTTGACATCGATTCAATAGCTGGGCCGAGCGAGGTCTTGATAATAGCGAACGCTCAAGCCAATCCTGCCTGGGTCGCAGCCGATATGCTGAGCCAGGCTGAACATTCACCGGGCAGTGCTGTTCTGTTTACCGATTCGCAGCGGCTGGCAGAAAACGTGCTCGCCGAGCTTGAAAAACAGGTTAAAAAACTGGACCGCTCGCAGCAAACGATAAAATGCCTTGAGGACTTCAGCGCAATAGTTGTTTTTGAAAATCTGGATGACTGTATTCTCCAGGCTAACAATTTTGCATCTGAGCATCTTGAAATTCAGTGCGGTGAACAAAGCAAAATCATTGCCGAAAGAATCGACAATGCCGGTGCAATCTTTATCGGCGATTATACCCCTGTCGCCGTCGGTGACTACTGGGCGGGCCCGAGTCATACTCTGCCAACAGGTATGACCGCAAAGTTCTTTAGTGCTCTGAGTAGCAATGATTTTATCAAGTCAACCAGCATCATCGAATACGACAAGGACAAATTAGCTCGCAGCGCCGCAGATATTATCCGGCTGGCACAAATCGAAGGACTCGACGCCCACGCTAAAAGTGTACAAATCCGCAGTAACAAATAAGCCTCACCGCAGCCTATACTTCCCACCTGAGTTTTTGTTGATTCCGCCAGTAGAATCGCCCGAGAAGGTGTGCAGTCACCAGCGAAAGGTAGATAATCGCCAACGGAAACAAAAGGTTAAGGATTACTGAAGTGGAAGTAACTGAAAAAATCCGTACTATAAGCCAGCCGAGCAGGGAAAAGAGAAAAAGCAAACCAAGGTATTGAAACAATGTGCTAAAGATTGAGCCTGTCAGCAGGATTGGATTAAGACCGTTGATAGAATCAAACATAATAACTGCCAGAAATCCCATCGGAAAAAAGAAAACCGCAAATCCAAACAGAAGCCAAAATATATAATCCGTACTTCTCGTATTGTAAAAGTAAATAAGCATCGGGGCAGAAAAGAATAGAAGGCAGGTAACAACCTTCATTGTTTGAAAGAACATATCCCCAATTGTAGGAGAGCTGACCAGCACATCCGGTGCACGAATATTGCCTTCGGCACTGTCGCGGACGCAGTGACAAAGATACCAGTACATATACAATCCAACGACAATATTGATAAAAAAACCGGGTATGGATACAAAAAATCCGAACGGCCCGAGTAAATTCGCCACCAAGCCGATAAGCAACGGTATCGAAATAACAATTCCCATAACTATCAGAGCCGGTGTACTGACTGGGTAAAGAAATATATCTATAATCCAGGGGAATTTCCGCTGTGGTATGTGCTCGCTTTCTTCGGCTGTTTCCAATCTTTCTTCAAGCCGCTGCAACTCTTGGCTGCGCTTATCAGCAATATTCTCGCAAGCATCTGGTATCCCGCCAGCTTTATCTTTCCGGGGAGCATCGAGAAACGTCAGATTTAAGCCGGGCTTTTCCTGCCTGTCTTCGGGCTCGCCGGCATCCTGAAGACTCGCTTGTGTCCTTTCGGTCTCAAATTCCAGCATAAAATCCGCAGGAACAACCAGTACAGCTTTACATTTAGGACACCTGCCCTTTTTGCCGGCCTGTGTTTCGGCAGCGGTTATCTTTTGCCCGCAGTTTTTGCAGCTAAATCTTATCATAGCGAAAATTTGTCACTTATAAGAAAATACAGGTTTATTTTATCCTGAGAACACAAATATTTCAACAAGCCTCTTCTACAAGGGGATTTTTTGTTCAACATAAAGCTCTTTTTTTGTAAATTTGTAGCATAAAATTTTGACAAAACGATATAATTATCTGTATAATATGTTTATTGCAAACCAAAGGGGAAAGATGGTCGATCGAACAGGACAGCAGAATATGAAAAGCAGCAGAGTAGGCAGAATCGTACAAATCTTAACTACCTTACAGGCAGGCAAAAACTGCACTGTGGATGATCTGGCAAAAACCTTCGGAACAAGCCGCCGCACCGTATTTCGAGACCTCAAGGAGCTGCAGCTTATCGGTGTCCCATATCATTACGATTCCAAAAACGGCAGCTATACCATAGACCCTGAATTCTTCCTGCCTCCTATAGACCTGAACCTCCAGGAAGCACTCAGCCTCCTTTTACTGGTACACAAGGTGAGCAATCAGATGCAGATACCTTTTAAGAACTCCGCACTTCTTGCCGCCCTGAAAATCGAAAACAACCTGCCTGCCAAAATAAGGCGGTACTGTAATACATCTTTGCGCAGCATATCCACCAGGCTCAATCCCCAGGCGCCGATGAGGCTGCTCGACAAAACCTTCGAAAATCTACAGAAGGCTATAGAGAAAAAACGAAAAGTAAACATCCATTATCATTCGCTTTTCGAAGGCAATATTATAGAATTCGACCTGGACCCTTATCATTTGTTATATAACCAGCGGGCGTGGTATGTCCTGGGATTGTCCGCACTGCATAAGAGCATACGAACTCTCAAGCTAAGCCGAATCAGAGAGCTGCGGACGCTCGATAAATGTTTCGTCGATGGAGAACACTTCAACCTTGACGATTATCTCGGCAGAGCCTGGTCGATGATACCCGAAGGCAAAATCTATAATATAAAGCTGCGATTTTTACCAAAAGTTGCCGCCAACGTAGCCGAAGTGCAATGGCACAGCACACAGAAGGTTACTTACAACAAAGACGGTTCAGCCATCGTCGAGTTCCGCGTTGACGGGCTGGGAGAAATATTCTGGTGGGTACTCGGCTACGGCGACCAGGTACAGGTGCTCACGCCAAAAGCTCTTCGCAAAAAAGTCCTCAGTACCGCTGAGAATATAATTAACCTGAACGAACAAATATAGTGCCTATACAACCTGCTTGGAAAGCAAAACTACAACTTTCCTCACGTCATCTCGTGAGATATGCCAAATAATAAATGTTACTTACTCAGTACTTCTTACCACCAGAATACGGGGCAGCTGTTCGTGTTATAACGACGTTTCATAGCGGTAAAAGGACGCCACTCCACGTGACCATCGGCAAAACCTATATTACCACCTGCAGCCTTTCTCTCACTCAGGACATGGCTGCTGCTGTCAGGATTTCCGTAAACACTGGGCATGCCGCCGCACATTATCTGTGCAAAGTTGCCGTCAGGATAATCAGCCTGAGGCCAGTTAATCGCGTCGCTCATAGTCACGTCTAATACGAGCTCAGCCTTGGAAGGCTGTTTGATATCAATTCTTCTAAGAAAGATTTTATCAGGTTCACCTGGATAGGTAACAATTCCACCCGGCTCTCCAGGATTCCTACTCCATGGGCCCCACCAAAGAAATAAATAACCGGTAACACGGTAACCGGTCCTCGTAGTAGCATCAATCGCAAAACTCCAGGCCGCATCCATATATCTTCTGTGCATCGGGTTGGCCGGACAATAAAAGATAGGCTGCACGGGAACATCTTCACCCGGCCGAAGATCATATTTACTTACATCTATACCCAGATTTTTCAAGTGCTCATTAGCAGTCGCGTATGAAACGTCCCAAATCCACCAACCATCCGTCTGCTCCGGAAGTCGGCCTTCGTGTTCATCGGAGTAAATTGTCAAAGCCAGAAGGTGCTGATGTATGTTATTGGAACACGATGCACGCATAGCCTGGTCTCTTGCCAAACGCAGCGCAGGTATTAATATCGACAGCAGCAAGGCAATAACAGCTATCACAACCAAAAGTTCGACCAAGGTAAAAGCTTTTTTGCTTCTCATAAAATACCCTTTCGAAAATGTAAATTTAAAAAAACTTATTCAAAGATAACCTTGTACAAAAAAATCCTGCTCAAATTTCCCAATTTCCTCATCTTACCATATTAATTTTCATAAGTCAAGCAATAATAACTCCCGTAATAAACACAAAAGGCCATTATTTTGCCCTTCTCTGCAGCATCGTAGCCTGCAGTCTTATCAACTCTGATGCTGTAACAACCTCAGTTCTAAAATCACCGTATATCACACGGTAGCTGTCTTCAGAAATCTTCCAGTGCATCATTAACGCATCCTTATCTTTCTTTTCAACATTACCGCCGTAATAAACGACTTCTCTGCCATCCTGAAAAAAGTCGCTTGACCCCGGTAAATCTGCCAGCATATTTTTACCGGCTGCCATCTCACCTTTTAGTAAGTATTTTACAAGAAGCTTACCATCCTGATATACACTATCACTGCTTGAAGCACCATCCGGCCAAAAAGTTATACCTAAAAGCATCACAGCAATTATCACTGCCGCTGCTGCGAGCCTGTTTACCCTCAAATCTATCATTATTCTTATAGTATCCAGGCCGCCTCTATGTCTGGACAGGTCGGCTGGAATCGTGCCTTTAATATCTTCTGCTAGGCCCGGACGCACCGTTTCCGTCGTCCGCTCAGGCAATTCGTTTAACAAATTTTCCAGCCTATCCTTTTCCATTATCATATTCAGCCTGAAACAAAGTAATCTTATTAATACAAATTAACATCCCAAAATGCCCTATGAGCCGATTACCTCACCGTTTTACTTTAGCTCTTTTCTAAGAGCTTTTAATGCCCTGTTTAACCTGCTTTTGAAGGTGCCCTTTCTTATACCCAGCGCATCGGATGATTCACCAATTGTCAAATGCTGCATATAATGCAAAACAATCGTCTGCCTGAGCTTTAACGGCAATCTTCCAACCGCATCTCTCAATTTACGAAGCTGCTCATCATGCTCAACCAGGCCCGGCCCATCTTCTCCGGATGCTTCTATATCAATATCAGCCAGGCTCACAGCACTGCCTGCTAAGTGCTTTCGCCAGTACAGCTTTGAAATATTGCTGGCAATGCGATATAGCCAGCTTGTCAGGGCCCTGCCGCTTCGCAGCTGGCTAATGTGCTTCCAGGCCTGCAGAAAGCATTCCTGCGTCAGGTCCTCGCTCACCTCTCGGCTGTGTCCAAGCCTGCGCATATACAGGTAAATCCGCTCATAATACTTGTCAACGAGCTCAACTGCCGCTGTTCGCTCACCCGCCTGTAATCTGGTTGCAAGTGTTTCTTGCTTTTCCAAGCTGCCGTCCTTCCTTATAGGCTTTCGGGCTTACTTGTCACCCTTTATGATGCGCAAAAACCGTTTTCTGTTCTGTTAAATCTGCTTTTTTCTCACTGTTATCCATATCGGCTTTAAGAAAATGTAAACATGAGGCACAAAAAAAACTTCATACTTATAAGCAGCGCATAAAAAAGGCCGGAATTTGCCCATTCCGGCCTTTCTGAGACAGCTCTTACATATATATTGCAGCTTTATAAAAAATCTTGTACTGTCTCAACGCAGAAACCAAAACTAACGAAGAAAAGACTTCTATCACTATCGTTATTATATTCTATCTGGTGGAGTTATTGCAAGCTTTTTTTTAGAAATTTGTAAATTTTTTTAAATCCTTCAAATAAAGCCCTTTTTCAGGCATAAAATCCGCCTTTTCAGGCCTCCCACTCGTTATCGGAGCTTTAATCGGTACGATTTTCCACAGCTTTACAGGCAAAATCAATTCCAAGATACTCACATAGGGCGATTTATTGGGATATGAGTCGTGACTTTTAACTGCCTTGTATTAGATGCTTAAAAAACATAAAATACCTTGCAACTATCTTAGAACAGGCTTAAAATGCACCTTTTAATCTTAAAAGAGGAAAAATTATGTTGGCCAGACTGCATAGCGTCACTCTTGAGGGAATAGATGGTGTAATCTGCGAGGTCGAAGTCGATGTTGCACGTGGCGGTTTCGAAAAAACACTCATCGTCGGGCTGCCCGATGCAGCAGTGAAAGAGAGCACCGAACGGGTTAAAAGTTCCATTATCAATTCCGGTTATAAATATCCCAGGACGCAGTCCGTAGTTAATCTTGCTCCCGCTGACATCAAAAAAGAAGGTCCCGCATTCGATTTGCCTATCGCTCTGGGAATGCTTATGGGAAGCAATGTATTTACCAGCCAGATTGCCAGGGATTGTATCATTGTTGGCGAGCTTGCTCTCGACGGCAGGGTCAGGCCGGTAAAAGGCGTTTTGAGTATGGCGATGACCGCAGCAGCCAACGGCTACAGGGCAATTGTTGTACCGCTGGAAAACGCAGGCGAAGCCGCCGTCGTCAGTGACATCGAGGTTTACGCAGTCGGCTCACTGGCACAGGCCGTCGGCTTCCTGAACGGTCAATTACCGCTCGAAACCACCACCATAGATATCGAGAATATATTCAACATCGAAAGCCGATACGATGTCGATTTCTCCGACGTAAAGGGACAGGAGTCCGTCAAACGCGCATTAACCATCGCCGCAGCCGGCGGACATAATATCCTGATGATTGGACCGCCGGGTGCCGGAAAAACTATGCTCGCTCAGAGAATGGCTACGATTATGCCGCCCCTGACCCTGACTGAGTCACTCGAGACAACACGCATCTATTCTTCGGTTGGTTTATTACCGAAAGGCAAGGCTTTGTTGGCTACAAGACCCGTACGCTCACCGCATCATACGGCAAGCGGCCCTGCCCTTATTGGCGGCGGAACAATTCCAAGACCGGGAGAACTCTCTCTCGCGCATCACGGAATTCTTTTTCTCGACGAGTTCACGGAATTCCCGCGCAACGTTCTCGAAATGATTCGCCAGCCTCTCGAAAGCGGAACCGTCACCGTATCACGGGCAAAAAGAACTATAACTTACTTCGCAAATTTCCTGCTTGTCGCTTCCTGTAATCCCTGTCCCTGCGGCTTTTACGGCTCGGGCGCAAGACGATGCAGATGCACACCCGGCCAGATAGAGCGCTACTTATCGAAAATTTCCGGCCCGCTTATAGACAGAATCGACATACACATAGATGTCCCCGCGGTAACTTTCACCAAACTGCGCTCAAAAACGGCCCAGCCGGACTCAGCCGATATAAGAAACGAGGTAATAAAGGCCAGAAGCACCCAGGCGAAGCGATTCGGTGACGGCAAGGTAATGACAAATGCCCGCATGGCTCACAAACAGGTACGAAAGTTCTGTGACCTCGATTCGCCTTCCGAGATGCTCCTCAAGCAGGCAATGACCGAGTTCGGTCTTTCCGCACGTGCACACGATAAAATCTGCAAGGTCGCCCGAACCATAGCCGACCTGGCTGATTGCGAAACAATTACACCGGAACACATCGCAGAGGCAATCAGCTACCGTAAATTGGACAGGAAACTATGAAAGTGCCCACTCAGAGAAATATTAACAGAAAACCTCTCAACGTTTTCTAAACCCTCTGTTTGAATTTCTCGATAAAATAAATACCGAACCGAAACCTAACAGAAAAACAGCAGCCGGTTCAGGAACCGAAATGAACAGCTCGAAAGAGTCCAGGGTTCCCGTGTTATTAGGAAACTGGTCATAAATCTGTAATCGCCACTCACCCAAAGTGCTCTCACCATCGAGTATATCCAGGCTATCTCTCGGTCTGAATTGGCCGGTAAAAGGAGCCTGGCCTGCCGCTATTGATAAAAGTGCCTCATCATCGAATATTGTCTCGGTATAATTAGGGTCAGGAAAATAATCATTCAGCTTATACTCATTCAAACAAATAGTGGTCCCTGCGGGACTTACTAAAAGCAACTGCAAATCAAAAGCACTGCTGTGGTTTATATTAACCTTAACATTAAGGTCGCTGATAATGTAATCGTCCTCAATATTTATAATGGCGTCAGCCATCTTTCCGTAGTTTTCGCCCGGCACTTCAGGGATTCGCAGGTCAAAAGGGCCGCCGTAAACATATAACGGAACCGCATAAACAGGGCAAACCCAGCCTGCCGCTGTAAAAATGAACGCAGAGAAACAAAAAAAAATCTTGTGAGCGCGCATTATCAACCAATTGAAAAAAAACGGCTCTTCTAATTAGGTAAGTTCACCCCTCTTGAAAACTATTATCACCACAATGCGCAAAAAAGCAAGAAAAAAATCATTTTTTTTTACAGCAAAATTTGATTGAAAAACGGATAAAACAAATGTCGAAACGAAAAATAAACAAAGCTCTGGTAACAAAAAGGCATATGAATGAGATCAATTAAACGCCGGATGTTATCGATAGTTGCCTATTCGACCTCGACGACCGAATTAAAACCTCCAAACGGATTCAGCTCGGTCCGCTCATTATAGGGGTCCTGCTGCCAATGCCCGTCAACAACGAGACGATATTGATGCTTTCCAGGCGGCAGAGACACTTTCGTCTGCCAGATGCCGCTGTCGCCGACCTTCTGCATCTCAGTCTTTTCCGGCTGCCAATTATTGAAGTCACCGGCAATCTGAACCTTGCTGGCACGAGGATAAAGGGTTACAAACACCACAGCGGCATTCATTTGGCTGACTCCGTAATAATCCGAAAGCTTCTCTTCGGTGCTGAGTGAGACTGCCGGCGTCTCGGGCTCAGCCGGCATCTCAGGTTCAGCCTGCATCTCAGGTTCAATCCTGATAATCTCTTCAGCAGGTTTTGAAACATCCGCAGACTCGAAAGAGTCAGATTCACTCTGCTCTTCAGCTATACCGGCAGGCGGGCTGATTGAGACAGGTTTTGCTATAGCTACCGGCTCAGTCTGGACACCCGATTCCTCCTCTACCGATCGTCTATCAACAACCGGTTCCATCTGGGCTGGTAATTCTTCCTCCACTATCGGCTTATCAACAACCGGTCCCGTCTGCGCTGGTAACTCTTCCCCCACTGCCGGTTCTTCAACAACCGGCTCCTCTGCTGCCAAAGCAGGCCTCGCAGATTTCAGCAGCTCATCTGCACTGCTGCTGATATCATCGAGCTGGCTCGACAAAGAGTTAACAAGCTCGCGCCGCTGCTGCATACTCTCGCAGGCGACAACCTCCTCAGCCAATGATATAAAATCGGTGCGGCCCTTACTGGCTGGGTCATATTCACCTATCGGCTGACCAAAACTGGCGGCTTCTTTTAACTTCGTATTGAAATTCACTATCGTCTTAAACATCCTTTCGCCAAAGCAGGACCTAAGCTCAGCCATAATTTCCCGGGCCATCTTTGTCCTTATATCATACATACTCGCTACAACTCTGACGTTAATCTTCTGACCGCACCGCTCGCATAAAATATTCAGCGTCTCAAGCTGCTTGCTCAAACCGTGCAATGAAAAGTACCCGGTCTCCACCGGTACAACGACATCGGTAGCTGCCCTGAGCGCATTGAAAGTCAAAAGCCCCACCGCCGGCGGACAATCAACCACCACGTACTCAAATTCCCCTTTAATTTCTCCAAGGACGTCCCTCAGACAGCCTTCACGCTCGCCGACACCCGCCATCTGCTGCTCGAAGGCCGACAGGTCTATACTCGCCGGCGCCAAATCCAGCCTGTCACTAATCTGCCAGAGTATCTCTGTCAGTTTAATAGGCTCGTTTCTGCTTTTGCTTATCAGAACATCGTAAATGCTCTGCTCAATCTGCTCCTCGGGAACAGCAAGACCAACTGCACAATGCGACTGCGGGTCCATATCAACCAGCAGAGTCTTTTTGCCGAGCTCGGCAAGCGCGCTGGCCAGGTTTATCGATATAGTAGTCTTGCCGCATCCTCCTTTTTGATTAACGACCGCAATTGTTCTCATGGCTTTTCTCCCGCTTTGAGGGCCCATCCAGTGAGCTCTCACAAAACAGAAACACCTCACACCAGCTTAAAAAGAGTTCATTTAAGCCGTTCGTCTGTCACAAAATGTAAATATACTTAACACTCTATTCGGCAACAAACCATAAAAACCTTTACTTTTTATAGGACTGACCGATAAAAAACATCTCTACCAGTATAAAAATCGTGTATTTTGCACTCTCGAACGCCTCTTAAAAACAAACAAGAAAAAACATCCGGCCTGTAAAAAAAATGCCACTCTCATTTGCATTGAGAACGGCATTTAATTTTAACAACCGGATTTTTTCGTCCTGGCTATTGGCCTTTTACTTTGACCTTAACAGCCTTGGCTTTCTCAGCCTTCGGCAGCTTTATTGAAAGCACACCGTCTTTGCAAACGGCCTCAATCTTGTCGGTTTCCACGTCGGCAGGAAGTGTCAGCTCACGCCGAAAGCTGCCGTATGACCTCTCGAGATGATAGTAGCCTTTTTCTTTTTTCTCCTGCTGCTGTTTCTTCTCACCGGTAATGCTCAAAGTATTGCCGTGCACAGCTATATCAACGTCGTCGGCCTTACAGCCGGGCACTTCCGCTGTCACAACAACTTCGTTTTCATCCTCGGATACATCCATTGCTGTCCACACCCTGCCATCGAGCGCCGTTGTCGGCCAGCTGCCGAAAAATGAGTTGAACAAATCGTCCATTTCCCTGTGAAGAGATGCCAAATCACCTCTATCTCTTTTTCTATAAGGTATTAGCGACATATCAAACACCTCCTTTCAACTCAACCGTTTTGATTCTATTTCCACTTTTCAGCCTAAAATAAATATTCGCAAACCTCGTGCCAAATCACCAGAAACCGCGATTCCTGCTTAAAAAACGGGGAATTAACCCGAAAAGAAGCATTTGGAAAGCGTTCATAACTGCCAAAATGGCAACCTGCAGGTCTGAAAAAAAATATCTATAGATACAATGTAAGCCTATTCAACATCAACCACTTAAAAGTTTGAGGTGTCTTCAAGATATTTTCTAATATAATCCAGAAATTCAGATGCGTAAGAGCCGTTTGCAATCCTGTGGTCAACCGCGATAGTCAGGCTCATCTGCTTTCTTATAACAAAGCCGCCGTCATCCGGTACCGGCAATTCGTTTATCCGCCCGACACCGATAATACTGCACTGGCCGGGAACAACTATAGGAATAAACGAATCAATACCGAAAGAACCGAGATTGCTTATTGTAATACAGCCATCCCCAAGCTCTTCTGGGCTAAGCTTGTGCCGCTGGGCCTTTTCGACAAGCTTTGCTCTGTCTGCAGCAATTTCGAAAAAGGTTTTTTTATCAGCATTTTTTACCACAGGTACGTACAGAACATCAGATACCGAGGTCGCCAGACCTATATTGATATTCTCAGCAAGATTTATAGCCCCGTCACATAATCTGCCCGACATTAATGGAAAATGTTCCAACCCTGCTGCAACAGCCTTGATAATAAAGTCATTATATGAAATATTTACCTCGCTGTTTCGATTAAGCTCCGCTCTCAACACCACCAGTTCGGTAACATCAACTTTCGCATTCAAATAAAAACAGGGTATCTGATTTTTAGATTCGAGCATTTTTCCCGCTGTTATTTTCTGCAGTTTTGTAAGCGGTACAGTGTCACCGAGCTTGATTTGCTTGTCAGCCGCCGACTGCGAATCTCTAATTGCCTCAGCAACGGATTTTTGATTCGCCGGTTCAAATTCACCCCTGCCATAGTCCTGTTGAGGCGGTATTGCAGCCATTAAAGAATCCAAAAGCCGCTGTGGAATATCTTCATCCCTTTCAGCTAAAAGTAATATCGCTGTCCCCACGCCGACTACAAAACCGGGTTCGGCTAAAATATGCCTGACAAAACCGTCAGCCGGTGACTCAATCTCAACGCAGGCCTTGTCGGTCTCTATCTCGAAAAGAATATCTCCCTTTTTAACCTCGTCGCCGACCTTGACCGAAAAAGCCACTATCGCTGCTTCCTCCATATTTTTGCTCAGCTTCGCCAATCTGACTTCTGTTATCATTGCAGCCTCAATTATATTATTTGCTAAATAACAGCGAATTTGTGCCGGTGACTGTGACATTCGATATTTACCGCCACCGGCAAAGAGGCTATATGACAGGCCTCCGTCTCGACCATACAATCAAGAGCCGTCGTCACACCGCCCAGTCCCTGCGGGCCAATATCAAGAGCATTAATCGCCGAAAGCAAATCCTCTTCAAGCTCGGCATAGAACCCGTCACTGTTTCTCTGACCCAGCTTACGCAAAAGAGCTTTCTTGCTCAGAAGACAGCTATACTCGAAATTGCCCCCGATACCAACACCGACAATAAAAGGCGGACACGCATCGGCACCGGCCTCTTTGACAACCTCTGTCACCCAGTCGATTACCTGCCGTCTTTGTGCGGTCGGCCGAAACATCTTAAATTGACTCTTGTTTTCACAGCCGCCCCCTTTGGCCATAACAGTTATTTTCAGTTTGTCACCACTTACAATTGTCAAATGAACCACAGCCGGTGTGTTTGAACCTGTATTCTTCCTCTCTCTGAGAGGCTCGGCAACGACACTGTTTCGCAGGAAACCCTTTTTATAACCGCCGGCCACTCCCGCATTAATAGCATCAATAATTGTCCTGCCCTTATCAGCCTTAATTACAACCTCGCTGCCGAGCTCGACGAAAACAATCGCAAGACCCGTATCCTGGCAGAGCGGTATTCTTTCTTCTGCTGCAATGCGGGCATTTTCAATAAGCTGCTGCAGTATCTTCACTGCAGTCCGGCTGCTCTCTTTCTTCGCAGCCTGTTTTAGCGCTTCCAGCACGTCCGGCGGCAATTCATAACAGAGGCTTTCACAAAGCGATTCGACGGTCCGGACAACTTCTTCAAATTCAATAATTCGAGACACTCTTAACTTCCGATTTTAACCTCGTATGTCTTATAAGCTGTATTGCCGACATCGTCACTGACTTTGACAGAAATGATATGCTCACCGGCCTCCAAATCTTCTATCAAAATAACAAACTCCTCCTCCATCGTATCATAGACCAAATCCTCCGGCATAGTGCCGGTCCAGTCGGTATTGCTGTCAACCGTATATTGAACCTGCCCTATGACGGTAAATTCGTCCGTGACTGTAAGACCCAATGTCACTTTGGTCCTTTGGGCTTTCACATCAGCCTTCGATATCACCGGCGCCGTATTGTCCACCACGACAGGGTCGCTGACCCTGCTGCCCGAGAGCTTCGTCGTGCTCGTATTACTCTTTTCGTCACTGGCAGTGACCCTTATCTCATACCTGCCGTCCTCGACTGTTTTGCTGTCCCACTCGAAATTCGCCGCCTCGGTCTCATCCTCAATCTCAATCCAGTTGCTTCTGCCGATTTTCCTGAAATCAATCTTATAAACCAGCTTATCGTCGTTCTCGTCTTCGGCTTTATACTCTATCTTAAAAACTCCTTCTTTGCCTGCCCCCTCGAGCCGGCTTGCCTCGACAGATTCAATCTTCGGAGCAAGATTAGGAACCATACTGGCAACGGCAATCTCCCTTATAACCGGACTTTCACTGCCGTCAGGGCTTTGAAGAACAAGCTTATATTGACAGAACCTGCCGACGGGACAGTCAAGCTCAATCGGCTCTTTAACCTCAACCGGCGTGCTCCATTCTGAAAAGCTCGGGTCGTTTACGTCCTTGACGTTGCCGCTCCTGCACGACGCCATCACTTTACAGCCGGAAGGTATCTCAGCCTCGATTTGAAGCTTACCCCACCGTGCGGGCTGACCCGCATCGACTAAATCAGAGCTATATGTGCCCTCCGCAGCGAATCTTTTGCTCAGCTTTATCAGCTTCGCAGGATTCGCCGTGCCCAAATAAACCTCATCACCGTAAACAGCCGCCGCCGTTATCTGCGATGCCTTTTTGTCCTCATAAACAATCGCCTGCTGTTCCGTCGCCGGCTCGATACTGAAAAGCTGAGCATCGTTACCTGTGCCCACGAAAAGCTGCCCCTGCCCGCCTCGCGGCGAGGCCGCGGGCTGTTCTGCAAGACAGAATAAAACCGCAACAGCCCTGAACTCCTCTTTCACATAGCCCGCTCCCGTTATCTTATATATGTAACTCACCGTTCCCGGCTTCGCACCCTTCGGAATAACCGAAGGTCTTTTTGCCTGTTTTTCATCCGATGCTTTTCTGGAATTTGCTGTCTGAAGTTTTGTGCTCGTCCCGCTCGTTTTGTTTTCTTCCTCTTCATCGTCGGACGTTTCTTCAGGCCGGCCGGCGGCCAGCGACAATTGTGTCACAAATTTAGCCTGCGTCTGAACAACCTTCGCAGACGTCGCCGCGGCATACAATTCCATCGCCTCCGTCAAAAGCAAAGCTGTAATTTCAGGCTCGTCACTGTCATACAAAACACTCGCCGTCTTTGTCCGGGGATTTATCTTGTATATAAGACCCCTGCCGTCACCGCCCGCATAGACAAAACCGTCGCTGTCCGCAGTCAGAGCGAGTATATTTTTATCCTTGCTTTCATAAATAACCTGCGCATCCTTACCGAAAGAATCGAGCATATAAACCTTGCCTTTCGGCCCGGTCCCAAGGTAGATATTGCCCTTCGCATCGGTTGTTATGGAAAAAATATATTTGGCGTCATCGGGTTCAAAGATAGTTTCCATCTTACCCGCACTGAAGCGTATAAGCCTGCATCCCCTGCCGCTTATACCCGCCAGAAGCCTTCCAGACAAATCCGTCGCCATTGCAAAAATATGCTCGTTGGTTAAATGCTCTTCAGCCTCGACTACCTCGCCCTTCTCAACATCTTTATCATTGGCATCGTCGCTTTTTTTTGCTTCCTCCGGCGATTCAGCTTCAGACCGGTCTTTCCGGGCGTTCGGCTTGTCACCGTTTTCAATCGGATAAATCCTTTCCAGCTTTCCAAGGCTGTATTTATAAATTCCGCCGTTGGGGCTTGTGCCGAAATAAATCGCAGGCCCGGTCGCAACGATACAGTTTATCGACCACGGTTCATTAATATCCTCGAACTCAGAGACCAGAGCCTCCGCGGAACGGCCGAGCTGAATCGTCCCCTTCGAGCTGACCACAACATCTTCAACTTCACCCTTGAGCAGCTCCGCCCCGCTGTTATGCCGCGTGATTTTACTATTGACAGCAAAACAATCTAAATCGGCTGTAAAAACTGCAAACAAAAAAACAAAGGCATAAAACAGCACGATACGGTGACATCTGCCGTTTCTCATCATAGCTTCTCGTATTTTATTCTTCACGTTCAGCTCCCGTTATTCTTCCACTTTTATTTTCAGGGCCTTTTTATCTTCGATAATGGTCCCCGTCTTCGAGCTTCGCTCAATCCAGTGCCGATACGGCTGCGCATCCAGGGCCCTTTTCGAATCGCCGAGAATAAGCGCCTTGGTATCGGGTAAATCATCCAGTTCAGCCCTCTCCAGAACAATGCCGCCGGCCGGCAATACCAGAATACAATACAGCCTGTCCCGCTCTACGGACAATATCTCTTTCATCGCCTCGATAAGCGTCTTAAAATTCGTCGCTGCAAATCTGTGCGGCACAGCCTGATTCAAAAATCTCAAATATTCGCTGCCTCCACAAACAATCAGATTATACTCGCCCGGCTCCAGATTTTCAGGTACATCAATGCTGTACCGCAAACGCCTTTTCGGTGACAATACCGATTCCAGAATCACTTCTATATCAAGCGGCTCACCAGCTTTTATCGTCGAATCCAAAACCTGAACAGACCATATATGCGAGGCAATATTTTCAGGCTTTATCCGGATTTCAATATCTATTGATTCTATGCCCACCCGCCTGAAAGGATTATTCATAACAAGCCGTATCGAATTAACAGTCTCTATAAATAAATCGGAAATGCCCTGCCCCGTCGAGATATTTTCAAAAGCAATTGTACCCGCCCCCTCGATACCGAGGCTGACCTTATATTCCAGCATATTATCAGGCGGCAAATCACCGCCATAAAGAGCTGCCCCGCTTATCACTGCACCAATCATACTGCCGGTAAGCAGCCGATTGTAGGCGACCCTGCAGTTAAACACCTTCTGTTCCGTATCGTTATAACGGTCCACCTTTACAGTCATCGGAAACGTATAAGCCTCCGCCCCGATTTGCCCCCGAACAGCAATGGCCTCGTCAACCCTCAATGCACCGACTACTTCGAGCATACTGGAAATTTTGAAGGAACGAACCCTGCTCGCAACAACCGTATGAATCCGGCCCGTAGCCATAGGCAAATCGACCGGCCCGTAAGTCAATAAACCGTGGCCAAAACCATACACCCTGTCACCAATCACCTCCGTCGCCGTCCCCGTCGCAATCATCGTTATATCACCTGTCACTAAGGGTATCAAAAGAGATGAACCAGGTTCTAATTGCACGCCAGAGCCGCTCGCAGCCCGCGGCCTCGCCGCGAGGCGGGCACCGCTCTTTGAAGCGCCGCCGCCGGGACCGGCAACCGCCATAAGGCCGAATGATTCTAACTCGGCCCCTAATCGTTCCACAACGGAGTTAGGCAAACCTGAAATTACAACCGGACATCGCAAAGCCGGCATACCGCCCGAATATTGACTTCTCGATTCCAGATAATTTTTGAAACGCCTCTCAACCTCGGCAAAATCCAAAGGGCCGGTATAATCAAAAAGAACACCGGAAAGTCCCGCCCCGAAATCCTCTCCAGAATCGCCGCCCTTACCTGCCTCGTGCATATCCTCGATCGGCGTCACTCCGTAAAGCGGGTCCTTGCTGTTCGACCACCCGAAAGCCATCGCCCCCGCCAGCCGGCCGTCAATATAAACAGGCGAGCCGCTGCAGCCGGCTATCACACCCGCATGCATAAACCGCTCATCGTCCACTTTCACAAGAATTGCATCCCTGCCGTCATTCATATTAAAAACCACGCTAACCACCTCAAGGTCGAACCTTTCAATCTCGGTGCCCTTAAGACAGCTAAGACAATAGCCTTTCATACCCGCCTGTATTTCATCAACCGTAATGTACCTGCTCTTACCCGCGGCCTCGCCGCGAGGCGGGTCCAACTGCTCAGAACCGCCGGACAACGAAGCAATTAAAAGAATAAAAACCGGCAAAAGCACCGGCCGAAATGTTCTATTAATCCGCAGCGGGCAACAAAATCTCAGGCATAATCGAATTTTATTAAGCATCCGTACCCTTTCTGCTAACAAACGGCTACGATTTTATTACCAGTTAAGGATATTGCAAGCCAAAACGAATTTTATTATAATCTGACCCGGCGTAACACGAGCTTCAAGCCCGCGGCCTCGCCGAGACCGGCAAGTCGAGGCGGGAGGCAGGCTCGTGTTGCAAAGTGGCACAGACAAAATTGTTTCGGGAAAGGAAAGGCAAAAATATGAAACATGGACACCGACATGAACTCAAGACCAACGATTTGGCCGAGTGGCTCGCAAACCTGCCTCAATGGTTCCGGCAAAATCGAAATACAATCATTTATGTCGCTGTAGTTGTAATCGTCGTTGCAGGTTATTACTTCTGGCACAACTATCAGACTAATGTGGTAGCCGTCAGAAAACAAACATACTTTACACAGGTTCTCAACCAGCTGCCGGAAAGAAAAGCTCGAGTTCTTTACGCCTATGCACAGGGATTAGACTACTCCTTTGAGCTCCTCGAACTCGCCAAAGAGCTATCAGCACTCGCACAAAACACAAAAAATGTGAAAATGGCCGCCATCGCTTTAATCGAACAGGGACAGATACTGAGAACAGAGCTGCATTATCGTCGCAAAAGCCCCGACGCCGACGAGCTGCAAAGCCAGATTACTCAGGCGCAAAACGCATATAAAAAAGCGCTCAATATACTCGCTTCAAAAGGCGAAGACCAGGCACAAAAACTGAACCCGGCTCTCGTCGCAGAGGCTAAATTCGGGCTCGGACTTTGCGAGGAAGAGCTCGGAAATTTCGACGAAGCAAAAAAAATCTATACCGGAATTACAGAAACAGCCGAGCTCAAAAACACAACAGCCGCCGCTCAGGCAAAGCTGCGGCTTGACACGATGGATGGATACGAAGAAAAAATAGCTTTTAAACCGGCTCCCAGGCCGCTGCCGGAAACCTTAACAATTCCACAGGAACTACTACAGCCGGTTCCGACGGACACAAACGAACAGCAGGAACTCTCCGACCTGATGACTGTGATAGATACAAATTGGCTCGAACCGAAGTAACACGGGCATCTTGTCCGTGTTACAAATTTATCGTGAAGCAGAATATTACAAACAAAATACCGAATAATCCGGATAAACCTCTGGTACTTCACGTCGGCCATTCGGTAAAAGAGCGAAGAATCGATAAATACCTGCACAGCAGATTCGGCAATTACAGCAGGGCAATGATTCAGCAAATCATCAAAGCCGGCGGGGCAAAAGTCAACGGCCAGCCCGTAAAACCAAGCTTCAGGCTTTCCCATAATGACAAAATCGAACTAACATTGCCCGAACTGCCAGAAAAAGAGATACTGCCGGAAAATATCCCTCTCAACATCATTTACGAAGATGACGATATCATCGTCCTTAATAAGCCCGCAGATATACTCGTCCACCCCGCAAGGGGCAATCTGCACGGAACACTCGTAAACGCACTCAGCTTTTATTCCGACAAACTCTCAAGCGGCCTCGGAGAATTTCGACCCGGCATCGTGCACCGCCTCGACAGAAACACCACGGGAGTTATGGTCGTTACAAAAAACGAAATCGCACAGTGGAAAATCGCAAAACAGTTCGAAACCCGCCGGACAAAAAAAGAATACCTCGCGCTCGTTCACGGAACGCCGCAGCTCTCCTCGGACCGCATCAATGCTCCGCTCGGAATACATCCGAAGGTAAGAGAAAAATATGCCGTCAGAACCCAAAACGGTAAAGAAGCGGTAACTTTCTATGAAGTGCTCGAAGAATTTCGCGGCTTTGCTTTCTTAAAACTTTTTCCCAAAACAGGCAGAACTCACCAGATACGTGTGCACTTATCTCATCTGAAGCATCCCATAGTTGCCGATGATATGTACGGCGGAAAATTCGTCTATCTCTGGCAGTTAGCCGATGCCGAACCAGCCGTCGAAGAACCGATTATCAACCGCCCTGCACTGCACGCCCTCAGCCTCGAATTCAAACACCCAACTACCGATAAACAGGTCAAATTCGAAGCCCCCATCCCTGACGATATGCAAAATCTGCTGGAAATGCTGCGAAAATACAGGTGTAAGTAACATACTTTAGATGCACGTTAGCTCATAATGAAAAAGTTCTTGACAAAAGAGCCTGATCGCTTTAATATATAGATTATATAACCGATAATAGAAGGAGTATGTTATTTATTGCCCAAGTTTTAGCCGGCGGGGGAGCTGTATTGGCTATCTTAATGCTCATACAGCGGAGATGTGTTTTATCTTTTTTCCCCTGTCTCTTCACAAATTTCACAGTTTATGCTTCAGCAGGCAAGCCGACAGAATTGTGGCTTCGCATACAATCTATATCTATATAAAATTTAATATATGATAAACTAAAAGTTATTAGGAGGATTTAAAGTGAAAACAACAATTTCCAAAACAAAACTATTATTGGCTTGTATTCTTACATTGGCTTTGGCCCCGTATGTCTTCGCCGGAACCGTGACCATTAGCCCTTCCGACGACTCTTACGTATCGAGCGCTGACAATATGGAAAACTACGGAATCAGTAATTATATGATAGTCGGCGAATGGGACGGTGCGTCACCTTATGGCATATGCAGGTCATACCTTATGTTCGACCTGAGCTCAATACCCGCCGGACAGGTAATAACTTCTGCAGAGCTTCATATAAACTGTAAGGAAATTTACAGCGCACCGGTACTAACAGGGGCGCACTTCTTATCAGACGACACCTGGACGGAATACAATATTACCTGGTACAATGCACCAACCGGATTCAACTCTTCCGCAACCGATACCCAGACACTGGCTGTAGGTGACAACTCCTGGAACGTAACGAGTGATGCTCAGAATACCTATACCGGCGACGGTACATACAGCGTTGTAATGAAGCTGCCGACAGAAGCCGCGAGCGCTAAAGGCGCATGGCTCCACAGCAAAGAATACACCGAGCAATCAAAACACCCATACCTCGAAGTTGAATATGAAAATGCACCGGAAGAGCTGGATTACGGCGATGCACCGGATGATATCCTGGTACCGAAGTATCCGACTTTATCATTCAATAACGGCGCATGTCATCCTGTTTCCGCAGCTGCACCTGTTTATCTCGGCAATAACGTGGATTCAGAGATAAACGGACAACCTAATGCTACAGCAACCGGCGATGATATCGCTGGAATTGACGATGAAGATGGAGTCACCTTCACCAGTGCAATTGTAAGCGGCGGCGTTGTCACTCTTGATGTCGTAGCTTCAATAGACGGTTATCTTAATGCCTGGCTTGACCTTAACGCCGACGGAGACTGGGCGGACCTCGGCGAACAGATATTCACAAACGAGCCGCTTAACGCAGGAAACAACTCGATTAATTTCAGTGTGCCCTTTACTTCTTACACAGGTGACACATTTGCTCGATTCCGTTTCAGCACATTCCAGGGATTGTCTTATCAGGGAAGAGGCCTGAATGGCGAAGTTGAGGATTATAAAGTCACTATAGAAAGTAATACGAACGTCAAATGGATTCAAATGCCGGATGTAACCCCCAACGGAATAGATATTCGAGTTGACAATACCGATGGGATGCAGCGCTGGCTTGGAGATGACTTTGAATGCTCCACACCAGGCCTCATAACCGACATTCATCTATGGTGCTCCTGGCTGTACAACGAAGTTACACCGGTAAACAGATTTAAACTGAGTATTTTCAGCGATGACCCCATCGGCGAGGGAGGCTCCGACCCCGACAATCAATTCTCAAAACCCGATGAATTACTCTGGAATCAGGAATTCGTGGGAGTAGAATTCACCGAAAGCCTATACGCTGAAGTGCAACCCGGTGAATGGTGGTGGGATGTCCTGCAGGGTGAGCTGATAGAAAATGGAGACACCCAGATTTGGCAATACGATATTTACATCGAGCCTGAAAGAGCATTCCGCCAGACCGGCTCATCAACCAATCCAAAGATTTACTGGCTGGTTGTCAGAGTAGAAACTTTTGGCGGACAGATTGGCTGGAAAACACGACGTTGGCCGGCCCACTATAACGACGACGCCGTTTTTGATGCCGGAAGCGAGTTGCCCCGAATTTGGCGCGAGCTGCGCTACCCGCCGGGACACCCTTATTATGAGTATGAACTGAATTCGATTGATATGGCATTTGTCATTACTACCCAGCCTGAAACAGAACCGGCTATGGACCTGGGCGATGCACCGGACAGCACCAATAACTACGGTTCAATTATGAACGCTTATCCCGGCGTGCAGGCTAATTTCCCAACAGTATTTAATGACGGCACCGGCGCCGGGCCTTACGGACCGCTACACAAGCTGCCGGAAACCGTGGCATTCTTGGGCGAAGATGTAACTTTAGAGCTGGAGGCAGACACAGGACCCGATGAAGACGGCGTTAATAACATTGACCCGCCAAATAATGCCCCCGACCAGGATGTAGCCGACGACGGCGTGCTGGGCATTCCTCTTAATCTGCCGCGATGCAAGCCGGTGACCTTCAAGTACGATGTCAACGTTGTAAATCCATTGGGAGCCAACCAGGTACTTTACGTTAACGCCTGGTTCGACTTCAACCGCGATGGTGACTGGGATGATGTCCTTGACTGCGGTTCGTTAGCATCCCTGCCGGTACCCGAGTGGGCCGTCCAAAATCAGGTGCTCGTAGGCCTTTTACCGGGTATTCATACTATTGAAACGCCTCAGTTCTTAAGCTGGCATCCGGCGCTGCTGCCCGGCGAAGAAACACCACCTTTATGGATGCGAATTACCCTTGCCGAGCAGCCCTGGTCTAGCGGAAGCGCACCAGGCGTCACCGGCAACGGCGGAAGCGGACCAGCCGCCGGATACGACATGGGTGAAACAGAGGATTACATATTTGTACCCGATACAACCTGCGTAAGGTGCCCGGACCTCAATTGCGACGGCTTTGTTAACTTTGTGGACGTTGCCATATTAGCTAACAAATGGCTGCAATACTGTCCATAACCGATAACAGGTCTTAAATCTTAAAAAACCAGAAAGGGCTGCAAATTTTTTTTGCAGCCCTTTCTCTTTTTAATTAGGCCTTGTTGTTGGAGAGCTGGTTATTAACCGCCATCTATTGTGAAATTTCTTTTTGATTTTTTAATATTTTATCTTCTTCGAGAAACGAGCCACGAGATACGAATATTATTCCTGCGGCAGGCTGGCAAGGTCGGCGTCCGAGCCGGCAACCATCAGAATATCGTCTTGATAGATAATAGTGCCCGGCATAGGGACATTTATAATCCCGTCCTTCTCGCTCTTGTCGCTCTTTTTGCTCTTGCCGTGCTCACCCCTTTTTATAGAAACCAGGTTAACATTGTATTTCTGGCGAAGCTGCAAATCCATTACCGTCTTGCCGTCAAAACTCGCAGGCGCCTTAACACGCGCCAGGCTGTAGCCCGGCGCAAAATCAATCTTCTCACCAATCTGCGGAGCAATCAGCTTATACGCCCACCGCTGCGCCGACTCAATCTCCGGATAAATCACCTCCGTCGCACCTATCTTCTCGAACACCTGCCCGGCAATCAAATCCTCCGCCCTCGCATATATCTGCTTGACGCCCATCTGCTTGAGATTAACCACCGTCAAAACCGCCGACTCGAAACCTTTGCCTGTCCCCTGTCCTATGCTGACGATAGCGACATCAGCCTTGTCTATGCCCTGCGCCTTAAGAGCCTCCTCATCGGTGCTGTCCAGCCGGACCGCCAGGCTTACCTGGTCGCGTATCAGCTCGACCTCTTCCCTGTTCTTGTCAATCGCGATAACCTCCGCCCCGCTCATCGCCAGAGCTATCGCCAGTTTCTTGCCGAACCGACCCAATCCCATTACCGCAAAACGCTTCATATTATAAGCTCCTATTTTCGTATCGCGTATATCGTATTGCGTTCTTTTCTTGTGCGATACGCATCACGCAATACGCATAACGAATTTTAACCGACAATTATCGCCTCTTCAGGATAATTAAACCGCGCAGGTTTTATATTAAACGTAAGTGCCGCCAGCAGCGTCAAAGGCCCTAACCTGCCGATAAGCATCGTAACAATGATAATCAATTTACCCGCCGTTGTCAAAGACGACGTTATGCCAGTCGTCAGACCCACCGTTCCCAAAGCCGATGCCGCCTCGAACGATATCTGCGACATATTGAAACCGCTCGCTCTCTCGGTAATACTCAATGCCAGCGTCGCAGTAAAAAGAACAACAACAAAAAGCAGCGTAACCGTAACAGCCCTGCCCACAATAGCCAGCCGAACAGACCGCCTGAACATCTCAACTTCCTCACGTTTCCGCAGAGCCGCGATAACAGTCATAATCACCACCGCCAGTGTTACCGTCTTGATACCGCCAGCCGTCGAACCCGGTGAGCCGCCGATGAACATAAGCAGTATCAAAATAAACCTGCTTGAAACAGACATCTGCTTAATGTCAAAGGTATTGAATCCCGCCGTCCTCGCCGTAATCGACTGAAACAGGGCATCGAGAACACCGACTTTTGACCCGCCGTCGGTGCCGACCGAATACCTGTTGAAAACGAAAATACCGAGCGCTCCCAGGATTATCAAAGCGGCACTTACAGTCAGTACAATCTTGCTTTGAAGCCGCAAAGTCCTTGGTGCCTGTTCCGGGAAACTGCCGTACTTGCGAAACCATCCTCCAAAAAATAATCTTGTCTTGTCAGCCGCGATATTGACAAGGTCATAAAGCACACCAAAGCCCAGACCACCCAAAATTATCAGAGGGCATACAATCACATAAACAGCCCAGCATCCGTTGTAACCAACGAAGCTGTTCCTGAACAGGCTGAAACCCGCATTACAAAAAGAGCTTATCGAATGAAATATGCTGCAGAACCACTGCTGTTCTATATCGCCCGTCCACGCAGGCACGTTATCCCACATCCCGAACAAACTAACCGCGCCGAGAGCCTCGATTAATATTGTCCCCCCGAAAACAAAGGCGATCATTTTTCCTATCTTGCTCAGGGTCTGCGCGCTGAGCAAATCGTTCATTGCCACCGACTCGCGAAGGCTCAGTGCCTGGCCCAAAAGCAGGGCAAAAACCGCTCCGAAAACCACTATTCCAAGACCGCCGAGCTGAATCATCGACAATATCACTATCTGACCCATCAGGCTGAAATCCCTGCCTGTATCTTTTACTATCAGGCCGGTAACACAGGTAGCGCTCGTAGCCGTAAAGAGCGAATCGACAAAACTTATATTCTCCTTTGCTGCTGAGCGGGGCAGCATAAGAAAACCAGCGCCCGTAAAAATCAAAATAAGAAAACTTGCAATAAGCGTCTGCGTCGGGTTCTTGCCGGTAGCCGCAAGGTTGACAACCGTCCTGCAGACCTTCGTAACCACCTGCAGAACAAGATAGATACCTATCGCAACGTGCCGAACTGCTGCGGGCTCAGCCTCTTTGAACAATCGGCCGGCACCGAAAAGAACAACTATAAGAATAAAAAGAGCAAATACCTCAAACCAGTTGTTCCTTAAAAAATCCTTCCTGGAAACGGCGTTGAAAAACCTTATTAACTTTTCGCCGATGAAAACAAAAAGAAGGACAAACTGAATGGTGAATAAAAATGCTTGAGGCAAAAGCGGCTTATAAAAACCGAATAAACACACAAAAGAGGCGGCTACCACTGCCGCCGCCAGAGCATTAACCGCTATTAAAAATCTTTCTAATCCCTTGTTTTGATATTTAATCAGCATAATTAGATTGATAGCCTATATCCGCCAGCCGTATTTGTCAATCCCATAACAGAATCTTCGTCACTCCTCTTAAATCCGGAAGTTTGATATTAGAAAAGCAACAAATAGTATGATTTCGTGAGAATTTTTAAAAAATCGAACTGTTTTTGTTGTTCAAAACGAAAATATCCTATTTTTTTTTATGACGCCTGAAGGGATTAAATGAACCAAAGGGCGCTCTAATTTAGAATATATACAGCTCCGCAATTTTATCCTGTGGATTATTGCGGGCTTGATTAATCGGAAATCTCAACGGGTATAAACTCTGATACCTGTCCATCTTTGTCATAAACAAATACTTCCGTTGACACGTTCGGGTCATATGTCAGAGGCAAATATATCGGAGGAGTTTTTTCTTTCTCAATTGAGAATTCGCCTTCACCCCGCATATACAAAGACCAAGCCGTTTCGTCTTTTCTTTGACCCTCTGTGCGGTTTCGGATAGGAAGCAATACCATAGATACTGCCGGTTGAGATTTTTGGATAAATATTGGATATCGTTCTTCAAGTATTTCGGCTGTGTTTCCGCACGAATGTCTCTCCCTGACTCCTATCCCCAGAATATTCTCGTCTTCATCTGAAAAAGGTAAAACTAAAAAAATCTTATCGGTATCTTGTTGTCTTTTAACCTTTGCATAAAAAAGTATTGGAACACTGTCAACTTTCTTATTATTCCACTGCGAAATAGCCTTATCCGCTCGCTCTTGGATATCTTCGGGTATTGGCTTAGGATGCCTTAGGAGAAGATGTTTAATTGAGTTTATTGAATCCTGTCCTTTTGACTCTATATCGTTCTTTTTACAACCCAGCATACAAAAACACAAACTTATTAGAAACGAACCTAAAAACAGTACATTTCTAAAGTTTAATAATGTCCGTTTACCAATTTTATCCATACTCGAATACCTCGCTCATTTAATTGTCTCTGCCTTCTTGGCGATCGCCGCGGTTAAAAACATCCTTTATTATTATGAGTATCGAGTATCCAGTACCAAGAATCAAGTATCCACTATTTATTCTTATTAAAAGTTCAACGTTCAAAGTTGAATGTTCACCTCCGACCTCTGCCCTCTGTATTCTGTATTCTGTGTCCTGTATTCTGTGTCCTGTGTCCTGTGTCCTGTGTCCTGTGTCCTGTGTCCTGTGTCCTGTGTCCTGTGT